>JAEWLJ010000005.1 GCA_023393455.1 Methanobacteriota archaeon
AGGTGGTTGCGACCAACCTCACCAACTTCGCCTGCCCCCTCATCCGCTACCGCACCATGGACATCGCGGTGCTCGGGGCAGACGCCTGCTCCTGCGGGAGAGGGTATCCCCTGCTCGAGAAGGTGGAAGGGAGGCTCCAGGAGTTCATCGTGACGAAGAACCGCCGGCTCGTATCGATGACCGCGGTGAACATGCACTCCGACATCTTCGACAACGTCGCACAGTTCCAGTTTCACCAGGAGAGAGAGGGGGAGGCTCTGCTGCGGATCGTGAAGAAGACCGGGTACGGCGACCGTGACACGGACCGTATACTCCGGGAACTCGAGAGAAAATTTGAAGGCGACGTGGACGTGACCATCCGCTTCGTTGATGATATCCCCCGTACCCGGCGCGGCAAATACCAGTTCCTGATACAGGAACTCCCGCTGGACCGGTGGGGCATTTCGGTATGAGAACCATGCAAAGACTCAGGCTAACAGCAACAGGAGACATATGGGTTCGGACGGCGGACCATCAATACCCGTTCGGGAAGGTCGGTCATCTTCTTGAGGACAAAGACGTCCTCTTCGGGAACCTGGAGACCACCCTCTCGAATACGGGCGAACCGGCAGAGAAACACCACGTGATCTTCACCTGCCCGGATGCGGCCCGGCACCTGAAGGAGGCCGGGTTCGACGTCATGAGCGTTGCAAACAACCACTCCGGCGACCTCGGGGTCGAGGGATTCAGGAACACCCTGGACGCGCTTGAACGGCGGGAGATCCTCGCCATCGGCGGATCGGCGACCGAAGACCGGCAGGAGCCGGTCGTTATCGAGAGGAACGGCGTCTCGATAGGGTTTGCGGGCTACACGATCGGCAAATTCGCCATATCGCGCGAGGTCTCGGTCAACCGGCTGGTCGAAGAGGAGGTCTTCAGGGACATCGCCTCCCTCAAAGGGAGGTGCGACCATATCGCCGTCTCGCTGCACTGGGGAACAGAGATGGCCTACTACCCGTCCCCCGAGCAGATCGCCCTCGCCCACCGGTTCATCGATGCAGGGGCCACAGTGATCCTCGGGCACCACCCACATACCATGCAGGCGATCGAACGCTACCACGGGGGGCTCATCGCCTACTCGCTCGGCATGTTCCAGTTCGAGCCGCGCTGGCCTCACAACATCTCGCGGGAGGCGATCCTGCTCTCGGTCGACCTGCAGAAGAACGGCGTCGTCGGGGATCACGAGGTGGTGCCGCTCATCATCGAAGACGATTTCATACCCCATCCGGCAGAAGGGGCGATGGCGGAGGAGATCCTGAACTTTCTCTCCGAGATCTCGCGGCCGGTCGCCGAAGGGAGGCTCACCCGGTCCCGGTGGTTCGAGGAGATCGCGCCGGTCTACATGAAGATGAACCTCGATAGTTACCGTTACCGGATACGCCGCAATGGCCTCTTCCCGCTCCTGGAGATGGGAGCCTGGTTCTTCACGCCGTTTTGTCTGAAATGCTGCGCCGGCCTGGTTCGCCGGATGCTTCGCCCGGAACTGGCACGCAGGAGGCGTGCCCCGGGGCAGAACGCCGGGAACTGAACGGGGGCGGATACCGGGCACGCGAACGCCCGGTTTGACCAGGGACCATCCCCGGCCTCTTCTTCGGTGCATCCTTCATACCGGCCGGTCATTTCACGGGAAGACTGCCGGTGACCCGGGGGCCGGATCGCAAAACCCTCATTACAATTGATGACAGATATAACCGTGAGGAGTGTAACCAATTTGTCAGCGATTCCAAAGGAAGAGTACCTCTACAAGTGCACATCCGCCTGTGCGGGGTGCAGCTCTTCCCTATGTCTGCGTTACGTGCTCAAGGCCGCCGGGCCTGACTCCGTCCTGGTCATACCCGCCTGCTGCACCAGCGTCATCCAGGGGATCTACCCCGGCACGGCGATGAGCGTGCCCACCTACAACGTGGCGTTTGCCGCATCCGCGGCCTGCGCCTCCGGTATGAGCGAGGCGTTCGCGGCGATGGGGAGAGAGACCAACGTCATCGTCTATGCGGGCGATGGCGGAACGGTCGACATCGGCATTCAGGCGCTCTCCGGCGCCTTCGAGCGCGGCACCAATTTCCTTTACATCTGCTACGACAACGAGGCATACGGCAACACCGGCATGCAGCGGTCGGGCGCAACACCGCTCGGGGCGCGTACCACCACGACTCCCGGCGGCAAGCCCACGACCAAGAAAGACCTCGACCGGATCGTCGAGGCGCATAACCCGCCCTATATGGCGACCGCCTGCAGCGCCTACCCCCTCGACCTCTACAAAAAGGTGAAGAAGGCGCTCTCGATTGAAGGCCCCAAGTTCATTCATATCCTCGCGCCCTGTCCGCCGGGGTGGCGCTACCCCACGGAGAAGACGGTCGAGATGGGGAAACTCGCCGTGAAGACCGGAACGTGGATCCTCTACGAGCGCGAGTTCGGGAAACTCTCGATCAGCGGCCCGTCAAAGGCGGCGATGAGGAAACCCGCGCCGCTTGAGGACTATATCAAGGGCCAGGGCCGGTTCAAGAACCTGAGCCCCGAGATCCTCGACCTGATGCGCCAGCAGGTGCAGCAGAACATCCAGCGGCTCGCCCGCGAGGAGGCAGGCGTATGCTGACGATCGCGACCGGCAACAAGGCGGTGGCCGCTGCGGTGAAGGCCGCGAAACCGGGCGTCATCGCCGCATACCCGATCACCCCCCAGACCGAGATCGTCGAGCAGATCGCCGAGTATGTCGCCGGCGGCGACCTTGAGAGCCGGTATATCCCGGTGGAGAGCGAGCACTCGGCGATGGCGGCCTGCATCGGGGCGAGCGTCGGCGGCGTGCGGACGTTCACGGCGACGAGTTCCCACGGCCTCCTCTACATGCACGAGATGATCCACTGGGCCGCGGGAGCGCGTCTCCCGATCGTGATGGCGAACGTCAATCGTGCCCTCGGGCCCGGGTGGAACACCTGGGCGGAGCATACCGACGCCTTCTCCCAGCGCGACACGGGCTGGCTGCAGGTCTTCGTGGGCACCGTCCAGGAGGCCTACGACGCCACCCTGATGGCGTTCAAGGTCGCCGAGGACGAGAGGGTTCTCCTCCCGATGATGGTCAACCTGGACGGGTTCGCGCTGAGCCACATCACACAGTCGCTCGACACGGTGGAGATCGGCGACTTCCTGCCTCCCTACCACCTCCCGCATGCCATCGATACAGAGAACCCGCTCGGCTATGGGGCCATGACCGGGCCGGACGACCACTTCCGGTTCCGGTGGGACATCGAGCGATCGATGCGCGACGCCCGGGACGTGATTACGGAGGTCGAACGCGAGTTTGCGGAACGGTTCGGCCGCTCCTACGGCCCCACGGAGGATTACCGGTGCGAGGACGCCGACGTCGTCGTCGTCGCGATGGGGACCCTCGGCAAAGAGGCGGAGGTGGCGATCGACCGCCTCCGCGACGAGGGGATAAAGGCCGGGTCGATGCGCCTGCGCTGGTTCCGGCCATTCCCGGACCTCGATCTCGCCGGGAGGGAGGTCGTGGTCATCGACCGCGACTACTCCTTCGGCTTCGGCGGCGTGGTGGCGCATTCCCTCAGGTCAAAGACCGGCGTCGAGCCTTACAGCGTCATCGCCGGTCTGGGCGGCCAGGAGGTCACCTACAACGATATCGCGGACTTCGTCCGGAACCGTCGTCCCGGCACCGAGACCTGGTTCGGGGTGAACGACCATGTATGAGATCAGGATCCACTCCCGGGGCGGGCAGGGCGGCGTCACCGCCGCGAAACTCCTCGCCCTCGCGGCATTCAGGGACGGAAAGCACGCGACCGCCTTCCCGTTCTACGGGGCGGAGCGGCGCGGGGCGCCGGTCGTCTCGTTCGTCCGGATCGCCGATGAGCCGATCAAGGTCTACAGCCAGATCCACGAACCGGATCTCGTGATCGTGCTTGACACGAGCATCATGGATGTGGTGAACGTCCTGGACGGCCTCAAGGCCGGCGGCACGGTGCTCTTAAACAGCGCCCACCCGATCACTGGGTGCAACGGGGCATGCCGTCACGTCGACCTGACCGGGATCGCGCTCGCGGAGAACCTGGTGGTTGCGGGGAGCCCGATCCTGAACACCCCGGTCATCGGGGCGCTCGCGAAGATGGGGATCGTCACCCTCCCGTCGGCGGAGCAGGCGATCCGCGAGATGTTCTCCGACGAACGGAACGTGAAGGCTGCTAGAGCAGCATACGAGGAGTTGAAGATATGAGAGAGAGACTTGCGCTCAGCAGGCCGAAGGAGGGCGCGTCGGGAGAGACCGGGACGTGGCGGACGTTCCGGCCCGTCGTGGATAAGGAGACGTGCAACGCCTGCGGGCTCTGCGCCCAGTACTGCCCGGACGCGGTCATCGACGAGGAACTCAACATCGACCTCGACTACTGCAAGGGGTGCGGCATCTGCGCGAACGAGTGCCCAAAAGAGGCGATCGCTATGGTGCGGGAGGAGCGCTAACAGCGTCGGCTCCGTCGAGAGGGCGCTTCCCCATGTACTCCAGGTTGAACCGGTAGAAGTGCGCATAGCCGCAGTTGCGGCACCGGGTCGTGAGATGGTTGGACCCGATCGCGAGGCCGTGCGGGCCCGTAACCCCACAATTTTTGTATCGCCCGTCGGGTGAAGATGAACCGCTCGCTCATGCAGGATACTTGAGGAACACAGGATAAAACCTCCGCCTCCGTGGGTACGGCCGCCCGCACTCCGGGACGGCAGGTTGGTGCCGCGCCCGGGTCGGGTTCAGGCAGGAAGCAAACGTTAAATAGCACCCCCGCACTTCTGTTGCCGAATAGGAGGTTATGAGATGGCAGCGTTGAGAGTCGCACCCTATGTCTGCGCTTACTCGGATGAGAACGAAGAGAACCTTCACATCGAGATCGAGCTACCCGGGGTCGATAAGAAGGATATTACGTTCAAGATGCAGGAGACCAGCTTCTCCATCGATGCAGCCCGCGGCGACGTCCGCTACGTCGGCACCTATGCGATCGGCTGTCCGGTCGACACGAACGGGGCGAAGGCAACATTCCGAAATGGCCTGCTCGCCGTGGACGTCCCCTACATCCAGCCGGCCGCGGAGGAGACGAAGGAGATCCCCATCGCGGAGTGAAGGAGTCTTCGGCCCGGGCGCATCTCTTTTTTTACCGCGAGGCACCGCCGGGTGCCTTTCACCCGATAGCGGGAGATAGGTGTCTCCGCTCCCGGGCCGTCCCTTTCACCGGGAAGAGTCACCTTTATTAGCCTGCATCCGCACGTCAGGATATGAACCCGTCACGCGGACACGACCCGGAGGCACCGGAAGCACCGGTGCGGGATGAGTCGCCACCGAACCGGCTGGCAAGCGAAAAGAGCCCATACCTCCTCCAGCACGCCCATAACCCCATCGACTGGTACCCCTGGGGTGAGGAAGCGTTTTCGCGGGCGCGGGAAGAGGGAAAACCAATATTCCTCTCGATCGGCTACTCGGCCTGCCACTGGTGCCACGTCATGGAGGAGGAGTCGTTTGCCGACCCGCAGGTCGGGAAACTCCTAAACGACGTCTTCGTCTGTATCAAGGTGGACCGCGAAGAGCGGCCGGATATCGATCAGGTCTACATGGCGGCTGCCCACGCGCTGACCGGTACCGGAGGCTGGCCGCTCACCATCTTCATGACCGCCGATAAAAAACCCTTCTTCGCAGCGAGTTACATCCCGAAGGAGAGCCGTTACGGGATGACCGGCCTATTAGATCTCGTCCCCCGGATCAGCAAGGTCTGGCAGACCCAGCGGCAGGAACTCGAGAGCGCTGGCGACCAGGTGTTGCAGGCGCTCCAGAGCGCGGCGAAGATCCCGCCGGAGGAGGGCGAACTTGACAGGACGGTCCTCGACGAGGCCTATAACACCTTCTTCCGGGTCTTCGACGGGGAGAACGGGGGGTTCGGGGACGCACCGAAGTTCCCCACCCCGCACAACCTCGTATTCCTGCTCCGCTACGGGAACCGGACCGGGGAGGAGCCGGCATACACGATGGTCGAGAAGACGCTGCATGCCATGCGCCGGGGCGGGCTCTTCGACCAGGTCGGTTACGGCTTCCACCGGTACTCGACGGACGCGGAGTGGTTCGTTCCGCACTTCGAGAAGATGCTCTACGACCAGGCGCTCCTCGTGATAGCGTATACGGAGGCCTACCTCGCGACGGGGAGGGAGGAGTTCGCGAGAACCGCCCGCGAGACGATCGCCTATGTCCTGCGCGAGATGACCGATCCGAACGGCGGGTTCTACTCGGCGGAGGATGCCGACAGCGAAGGCGAGGAGGGGAAGTTCTACCTCTGGACGAAGGACGAGATCCTCACGATCCTCGGGGAAGAGGACGGCGAACGGTTCTCCCGGATATTCAACGTCATGGAGCCCGGGAACTACCGGGAACAGCCCGGCGGGAAGAGGACGGGCAAGAACATCCTCCGCCGGCGCCGGCCGCTCGCGTCCTGGGCGCACGAGTTCGAGACCTCTGAAGAGGACCTGGCGTGGTCCGTGGAGGAGGGGCGCCGGAAACTCCTTGCGGCCCGGGAGCGGCGCGTCCGCCCGGGGAGGGACGACAAGGTCCTCACCGACTGGAACGCCCTCATGATCGCCGCCCTCGCGAAAGCCGCCCGGGCCTTCGACGAGCCGGAATACCTGGCGGCGGCGGAGAAGGCGGTCGCGTTCGTCCTCGCGAACCTTCGCGGGCAGGACGGACGGCTCCTCCACCGCTACCGGGGCGGCGAGGCGGGGCTCACGGCAACCCTCGATGACTACGCGTTCATGATCTGGGCGCTCATCGAGGTCTATGAAGCGTCGTTTGCCCCCCGCTACCTCCAGACCGCCGTCGACCTCTCCCGGGACCTCATCGCCCACTACTGGGACTGCGACCAGGGGGGGTTCTTCTTCGTGCCGGACGATGCAGACGTTCCCGTCCGCCAGAAGCCGATCTACGACGGGCCGATTCCCTCCGGCAACAGCGTGGCCATGTATGCCCTCTTCGCTCTCGGGCGGATGACGGCGAACCTCGAGTTCGAGGAGACGGCGGGGCGGATACGGCGTGTCTTTGCCGGAACCGTCAGCGACTCTCCTGCCGCCTGCTCTCACTTCCTCACCGCCCTCGATTTCATGCTGGGGCCGAACTTCGAGGTGATCATATCCGGTGTTCCGGGCGCACAGGACACGAAAGCGATGATCGACGCTATCCGGTCGCACTACGTGCCCGACGCCGTCGTCATCTTCCGCCCGTCCGACGAGGAAGAGCCCGAGATCACCGCTGTCGCCGGGTTCACCCGGGATATCGTGACGATCGCTAATAAGGCGACGGCATACGTCTGCACCAACTACGCCTGCGACATCCCGACGACCGACCCGGGCGAGGCGGTGCACCTCATGAGAACGACGGGGCGGTCGCCGGAACCGATCGTCTGACGGGAGATGGGATCATGATCAGAAACGGGGTCGATATGGAGCGGGTGAACACCCTCAAGAAGGCGCTCCGGGAGGAATCGACGGCAGGCAAGAGAACCCTCTCCGCCATAACGAGCTGGAACGGGGGCGCCCACTCCACCACGATCGTCCGGAACTTCGCCATCCCGGCCGACGAACCGGCCGCCATCGGCGGAACCGACCGGGGGGCAAGCCCGACGGAACTGATGCTCACGGGCCTCTCCGCCTGCATAGCGATCGGCATCGCCTACAGTGCGGCTGAAGAAGGGATCGAGGTCGATTCCATCGAGATCGACATCGAGGGCGACCTCAATCTCGGCGGGTTCTTCGAGGTCGGGGACGTCCGGCCGGGCCTCGAAGAGGTTCGCCTGACCGTCCGGGTGGATGCCGATGCGCCGCAGGAGAGGATCAAGGAACTCGTGGACCACGGATACCGGCGCTCCCCGGTCGCGGCCGCGCTTGAAGGCAGGGTGCCGGTCAGGGTCTGTATCGGGTGGGAGGAGGCACCACTTCCCGAACCCCGATCCGGGGCCTGATCACCGGTCCGGTATTCGCACTGCTGTCCCGCCCCTACACCGCCGGAGGGGCGGGGAGAGCCCTCTCCTCTCCCTCCTCCTTGACCAGCGGATAGTTCGCCGCCTCCCACCCAATCGTGCCGCCGAGGAGGTTCGTGACGTTCCGAAATCCGTGCTTCTCGAGGATGCTCGCTGCGATGCTCCCCTTATACCCGGCGTCGCAGTGGACGACGATCCGCTTATCCTCCGGGATCTCATCGAGATGATCCTCGAGGTGCCCGACGTAGATGTGATGGGAGCCCGCGATGTGGCCCTCCTCCTCCCGGTGGTCGATCTTTCGGACATCAAGGATGTAGATCGACGGGTCGTCCAGGTTCTCGGCGAGGTCGGGGGGAGACCAGATGCCGGAACGCTCGACGGTCTCGCCCTGCTTGAACCAGGCTGCAAACCCGCCCGCGAGGTATCCCGCGATGTTGTCGTAGCCGAGCCGGACAAAGTGGCGCACCACGTGGTCCAGGTCAAGGTTGAAGTCATCCACGAGGATGATCGGGTCCTCGTAGTTCACGAAGTAGCCCAGGTAGAGGGGAAGGCCCTCCCGCCAGATGTTGAGCGTACGGGGGATATGCCCGCCGGCAAAACCCGTCGGGGACCGGATATCGACGATCTGCGCGCCCCGGTCCGTGAGCGAGCGGATATCCCGGGCCGAATACGGCCGCAGGTGCGGCAGATTGTGGATCAGCGGCGGCCCATCCTTGTTGAGCCTTCGCATCACCGTGAAGTACGGCGGTTCGTAGAGGTGTTCGTTCACCTTGCGCTCGACAAACTCTCTCTTCGAGAGGGTGAGGAGTTCGTTCGTCGCCGTCTCATACCCGATCGTCGTGTACTCCCGGTCGCTGATCTTCCCGCCGCAGACCGACCCCTCGCCGTGGGCGGGGCAGACAATCGTGCCGTCCGGGAGCGGGAGGAGCTTCTGGTGCAGGCTCGCATAGAGCATCTCCGACATTTCTCGCCGCCGGTTCTCGCCGGCGAGATCCGTCCTTCCCACGTCTCCGGCAAAGAGCGCGTCGCCGGTGAAGGCCATCAGGGGGTCATCAGAGACCGACCGGTCGGAGAGCAGGAGCGATATGCTCTCTATGGTATGGCCGGGCGTCTCCAGGACCTCGATCTCGAGCGAACCGATCGAGAACGTCTCCCCCTCGTGGACGCCGGTGCCGAACCCGAACACCTCCCGGGCGCCGTGCAGGATCTCCGCCCCGGTCGGGCGGGCGAGTTCCCGGGAACCGATGACGTAATCCTCGTTCTTATGCGTCTCGAAGATCCGCGTGATCCTCATGCCCTCGCGCCGGGCGATGGCCGCGTAGACCAGGCAGTCGCGCCTCGGATCGATGACCGCCGCCTCAGTGCCCGCCCCGACGATGTATGAGTTGTGAGCAAGGATATCGGATTTAATCTTCTCAAACAACATCCGTATTCATCTCCCGGGTGGTGGAACCCGTTCCGATGGGCCGGGATACGGGGCGGTCGTATAAAAGGTTTCCGGGGGATCCGGAGAGAGCAGGCGTCTCCTGCCGATGTGCGGGGAGCAGAGTCCCCTTCACTCCTCCCGGGCCGGCCTGACGCTGAGGATGTTCCCCATCGCCTTGAACGCATCTTCAAGCTCCTCGAAGTTCGGGATCCGGGAACTCCGCAGGATGCGCTGCCCGCTCCGGATGCTGTCGCCGCCGAGCATGCAGCCCACCACCACCTTCTCAGTGTTCCGGGAGAACCGGACGATCTCGTTCGCGACATGCGCCGGATCGACGAGCGTTGTCGGCACGGCGATCACGAAAGCGATGTCCCAGAACTCCTGGTGGCGTATCAGCACGTCGAAGAGTGCGGCAAACCGGGTGGCGTCGGCGTCCCCCAGGATGTCCATGGGGTTTGCGTGGTTCCAGAACGGCGGGAGGAACGCATCAAGTTCGCGGAGCACGTCGTCGGGGAGGTCGACCATATCGACCCCGTAGGCCTCGGCGTAGTCGGAGGCGAGGACGGCGAACCCTCCCGCACTGGTGACGGCGATCGCCCGTCTCCCCTTCGGGTAGCCCTCTGAGGCCAGGAGTTCCGCGAGGTTGAAGGCGTCCCGCAGGCTCCGGGCCACTACCACCCCTGCCTGCCTGAGCGCCGCGACGTAGATCTCGTAACTCCCGGCAAGCGACCCGGTGTGGGACGACGCCGCGGCTCTGCCCTTCCTGGACGAACCGGACTTCACCACCACAACCGGCTTATGCTTTGTGACCTCGCCGACGATCTGCATGAACCTGCGCCCGTCCTGGATCTCCTCGATGTAGAGAGTGACCGACCGGGTCTTCTCATCCTGCTCGGCGAACCGGAGGAAGTGCTCAAACCCGAGATCCGCCTGGTTGCCGACGCTGATGACGGTCGAGAACCCGAACTCCTCGGGGAGGCTCCAGTCGACGACGGTGGTGATGATCGCGCCGCTCTGGGAGATGAAGGCGACGTCACCCGCTCTCGGCGAGACGGGGTCGAACGTGGCGTTGATCCCCATAAAGGGCATCATGATCCCGAGACAGTTCGGGCCGATGACCCGGACGGAGTGCCGGCGGGCGATTGCGACGACCTCCTCTTCGAGAGCCGCGCCATCGGGTCCGGTCTCGCGAAACCCGGCGGTGACGATGATCGCGAGCCGGACGCCTTTTCTCCCGCACTCCTCGATCACCCCCGGGACGAGGCGGGCGGGGACGGCGACGACCGCCCAGTCGACCGGGCCGGGGATCTCCAGGACGGAGGGGTAGGCCGTTCGCCCGAAGATCTCGCCGTGCGAGGGATTGACCGGGTAGAGGCTGCCGGAGAACGAGAGCAGGTTGCGCAGGACCGAGTAGCCCACCTTCTTCGGGCTTATCGAGGCGCCAATGACCGCGATGGATTTCGGGTAGAAGATATCCGGGGGCACCCGGACGCTGAGCCGGGCGGCCGCGCCCCCGGGGGTATCCCCGACGATGATCCTCGCATCGACAACGCTCGCTCCTCGCTCGTAGAGGATGACCGGGTTCAGGTCGAACTCGCGGATATGGGGGTCTTCGACGAAGATACGCGCCACCTTTGCGATGATCCGGACGAGCGCCGCCTCGTCTTTCGGGGGCTCTCCCCGGTATCCCCGGATGAGCCGATAGCCCTCAACCTCGCGGATCATGGCACGGATCTCAGCCTCGCTCGCGGGCAGCACACGGATGGAGACGTCCTGGAGGAGTTCCACCAGTTTCCCGCCAAGACCGAACGTGATCACTTTCTGAAACGACGGATCGGTCTTTCCGCCGATCAGCACCTCGAGCCCCGCGGTCATCTCCTTCTCGACGATGATCCCGGCGATCGTCGCCTCCGGGGCATGGGCGGCGACGTTTCTCAGGATCGTGCGGTAGGCATCTTCGGCCCCCTCAGGACTCTCGATCCCGGTGACGACCCCGCCGACGTCGCTCTTATGGATGATCTCCGGGGAGATGACCTTCATGACAACGGGGTAGCCTATCCCGTCGGCGGCCGCCCGGGCATCAGAGGCGCTGGTGGCGAGGTGATGGGGCGGCACCGGGATCCCGCACGCCTCAAGCAGGCGGTATCCCTCAGATTCGGTTAACATCCTCTCCGGCATCTGCATTCCTCATGATAGGCCGGTCGTGATGACCGGACCTCCCGGTGCAGGGGTTGGTCAGGTCTTCCATAATAAGTATCCGCCCCGGGAGAGCGGGGCTGGTGTGCACCGGAGGAAACGGTGAAATGGCCCTGAACTGCCCCGGTGCCGTGGAAGAGCGCCGAACATTCTGATCCGGCGTCCCAGACCCGGAGGCGCTATACCGATTATCACGGCGGGTATTACGAATTGAAATTAAATCCCACACCATAGGGGATAATTCGATAACTATAATAAACAATGTTACTATTACAAGTATTAGTATGCCACCGTTCCGATATAGAGGGGTTCTCACGGCCGGAGTGCTTGCGGCCCTCGTTCTGCTTATAGCCGCCGCCGGGTGCACCGGCACCGGGACCGGCCCGGGCGGCGCCGGCGAGACCGTCACGGTCACCGACGGAGTTGGCCGGGCGGTCGTTGTCCCGTCGTCGCCGGAGAGCGTCGTCTGCTCGGGCTCAGGGTGCCTGCGCTACCTCGTCTACCTCCAGGGTCAGGACCTCGTCGTCGGTGTCGACGACCAGGAGAAGAAGAACCAGGTGAGAGAGGGGCGCCCCTATGCCCTCGCCCACGGATCACAGTTCAAGGGCCTCCCCCTGATCGGCGAGTTCCGGGGCAAGGACGACCCGGAGAAGATCATCGGCATAGGGCCGCAGGTCATCTTCAGGACCAGCGTTCCCGGAACAGTATACGCCACCGGTGCCGCTGAAGCCGACAAACTCGAGGAGCGGACCGGCATCCCGGTCGTGGCGCTCCCCTACGGCTCGCTCAGGAACGACGTCGAGAAGGCCGAGATGTACGGCAGCCTCCGCACGATGGGCAAAGTCCTCGGGAAGGAAGACCGTGCCGAAGAGGTGATCGCCTACATCGAGGCGACGGTAGCCGACCTCGAAGCCCGGACGGGGGATATCCCCGAGGCCGAGCAGAAAGCTGCTTACATCGGCGGGGTCTCCTCGGCGGGCGCCCACGGCATTATATCCACCGAACCGGCTTACCCTCCGTTTGCCTGGGTGCACGCGAAGAACGTCGCCGCCGGGCTCGGCACGGATCACGCCGATGTCGCGAAGGAGGCCCTCGTCGACTGGGACCCCGAATACCTCTTCATCGATGCCGGGACGATCCAGCTGGAGAGCGGGGGGGCAATCAGTGAACTGAAGAACGATCCCGCGCTCCAGGGCCTCTCCACCGCGAAGGAAGGCCGGGTCTACGGCGTCCTCCCGTACAACTCCTACAGCGCAAACTACGAGGCCATCCTCGCCGACGCCTACTTCGTCGGGAAGACCCTCTACCCCGACCGGTTCACCGATATCGATCCGGCGGAGAAGGCGGACGAGATCTACACCTTCTTCGTCGGAAAACCGGTCTTTGGCGAACACAACAGCGAGTACGAGAACCTCGGGTTCGCCGCGATCCCGCTCTGACGCTGGACTTCGATAGGAGAAGATGACGAGATGCACTTCGAAGACGGGGCCATTCCCGCCGACTACATGGGCTACGTGCGACAAAAGCACCTCTGGATACTCGGGGGCGTGGTCCTCCTCTTCCTCCTCCTGATCGTATCCATATCGGTCGGGGCGGTGAACATCCCCCCGTACGAGGTCTTCCTCTCCCTCGCATACGGCGTCGTCGACCGGGTAGGCTTGCTTCTCAATCCCGGCACGGTTCTCAACCCCACCAGCACGGACCGGATCATCTGGAACATCCGCCTCCCGCAGGCGCTTGCCGCGGTCGTCGCCGGAGTCGGGCTCTCGGTTGCCGGGGTCGCCATGCAGTCGATCCTCCGAAACCCGCTCGCATCGCCGTTCACGCTCGGCATATCGAACGCCGGTGCCTTCGGGGCGGCCGTCTCGGTCATCCTCCTCGGCGCCGGCACGATGCAGTCGTCGGTTGCCGATGCCGTCACCATCAACAACCCCTACCTGACGACGATGGTGGCGTTCTTCTTCTGCCTCCTTGCAACCGCGGTGATCCTCCTCATATCCCGGATACGCGGAACGTCCCCTGAGGTGATGGTGCTCGCCGGCGTCGCCCTCTCCTCCCTCTTCACGGCGGGGACGATGTTCCTGCAGTACTTCGCGAGCGACACCCAGCTCGCCGCCGTCGTCTTCTGGACGTTCGGCGATGTCGGGAGGGCGAACTGGCAGGAACTCGGGATCATGGCCCTCGTCACGATAGCGGCCTCGCTCTACTTCATCGCGAACCGCTGGAACTACAACGCCATCGACGCCGGCGACGAGACCGCAAAGGGCCTCGGGGTCAGCGTTGAGGCGGTCCGGGACGTCGGGATGGTCGTTGCGGCGCTCGTCTCGGCCATGATCGTCTCGTTCCTCGGGGTGATCGGGTTCGTGGGGCTCGTCTGCCCGCATATGGTGAGAAGGCTCATCGGCGACGACCAGCGCTACCTCATTCCCGGCTCCTGTGTGATGGGCGGGATCCTCCTCCTCGCCTCGGATACCGTCGCCCGGATCATCGTGGCGCCGTACGTCCTCCCGGTCGCCGTGCTGACGGCGTTCCTCGGTGCACCGGTCTTCATCTACCTGCTCTTACGGGGGTATCGGCGATGATCCTCGACGTCGACGGTGTGGCGTTCACCTACCGGAGCAGTCCGGTCATCCAGGATATCACGTTCGACCTCCGCCCGCACCAGGTCCTCGCGATCCTCGGGCCGAACGGAGTCGGGAAGACAACGCTCTTGAAGTGCATGAACGCAATCCTGCGGCCGAAGGCCGGGTCAGTCCTCATCGAGGGGGCGGACATCCTCACCACCGACAGGATGGAGATCGCCCGGAAGGTCGGCTACGTCCCGCAGCGGTGCGAAGCCGGCCGGATGACCGTCTTCGATGCCGTTCTCCTCGGCCGCCGGCCGCATATCGGGTGGGACGTGACGGAGAAGGATATCCGGATCGTCGAGGCGGCGGTCCGGATGCTCAACCTCGAGGACCTGGCGCTCCGGTACATCGACGAGATGAGCGGCGGGGAACTCCAGAAGGTGAGCATCGCGAGAGCGCTCGTCCAGGAGCCCCGGGTGCTGCTCCTCGACGAACCGACGAGCAGCCTCGACCTCAAGAACCAGCTCGATATCCTCGGGATCGTCAGGAAGGTGACGACGGAGCACGACGTCGCCGCGGTGATGACGATGCACGACCTGAACATGGCGCTCCGCTACGCCGACCGGTTCATTCTCTTAAAAGACGGCGTCATCCACGCCGCAGGGGGGCCCGGCGTGGTGACGGCGGAGGTCATCGAGGCGGTCTACGGCGTCCGGGTGACGGTCGAGCGGTACAACGGGTTCCGCTTTGTCGTGCCTCTGGAGTCCGGGAGCGCCTGAGAACCCGCAGCAACGTATAAGCCCCCCGTCACCGATACACCCGGCCGGGGTATATGGTGCTCGAGGCGTTCGTCGGGATCGCCGGGACGGTCCTTGGGACATTCGGGGCGCTCTTCGTCGTCTACGGAGCAGTGATCGCCATCGTCGAACTCCTGGCGCGGGAGACCCGCATCAGGACGATCAGTTACCACGACATCCGCTGGAAGTTCACGACCCGCATCCTGATCGGCCTTGAGTTCTTCGTTGCCGCCGACATCATCAAGACGATCCTCGAACCGACGCTCCAGGACCTGATCGTCCTCGGGGCGCTCGTCACGATCAGGACGGTCGTGAGTTACTTCCTCGGGAAGGAGGTGAGCGAACTCCCGGAGGAGCGAAAGATGTAGGAGAGATTCACGTGCTATTCGATCTCCGGAGTGTTCTCAGGTACTCGTGCGCCCCCGCGACGACCCTCCTTGAGTTTGCGAAAGTGATCGTCTGCAGCGCATCGCCGAAGGGGAGCCACTGGTAGCCGACATGCTCGTTCGAGAGCGTCACCTCCTCCTCCGGCGTCTCGATCAGGTAGTAGACGACCTCCTTGTAGACGGTATGCGCCCGGCGCTGGAAGAAGTAGTGAACCTCCTCGCGGAACCCGGGGACGAACTCCGCGCGGGTGATCCCGGTCTCCTCCTCAAGTTCGCGAAGAACCGTCTCTTCCTCGCTCTCGCCGCGCTCACCGTGTCCCTTCACGAGATCCCAGTGCCCGGCCCCGTACTGCAGGATGAGATACTGGAGATCCGTATCCCGCCGGACGACGACCGCTCCGCATGATCGCTCTTTTGTCATTTTTCTCAATCCTGTATCGTAGAGCCACCTGCTCCCGCGAGTTCGCACCCGATGATCCGGAAGTCCTCTTCCAGGGATTCCCGGTATGCCGGGTTGTAGAGCGCCGCCGCCGGGTGGAGGGTGGGGATGAGGCGGACCGGGTGGCCGAAGAGGGTGCCGGGGTAGACCGTGCCCCGGATCTCCGTGATCCGGTCGAACTCGACGGGGAGGAAGGAGAGGATGTACCTGCTCGAGTGCCGGCCGAGCATCACGATCACCTTCGGCCCGACGATCCGGATCTGCTCCTCGAGGTACGGGGTGCAGGCCCGGATCTCCTCCTCGCCGGGGTCACGGTTCCCGGGCGGCCGGTGCTTGACGATGTTTGCGATGAAGACATCGTCACGGGAGAGACCGATCCCGGCAAGGAGGCCTTCGAGGAGTTTTCCCGCCCTGCCGACGAACGGTCTTCCCGTGAGGTCTTCCTGCTTCCCCGGCGCTTCGCCGATGAGCATGAGGTCGGCCCGGGGATTCCCCTCTCCCGGTACCGCGTGATGGGCGTTCTCCCAGAGAGGGCATTTCCGGCATTCGCCGATGACCGCGGCAAGCCTTTCTAACGCCGCCTCTCTCCCCGCATCCTGCATCATGCCCACACTATTGAGGATAACTCGTATAACCTTCTTATGTATTGCGTTTTGGGGCCGGATTCTATCCTACCCGCCCGGGATCGGTCCGGGAGGGAGAGAGGGGCGGTGCCGGCCGTTCGGCTACGGTTCCCACCAGCCGGCGCGGCACCGTCTTCGTGTTTATAGAGGCCGGTCTTCGGGGGGGTGGTCCGGCACGGGTCTGACATGTAGATGATTGTCACAGAAAAGGGATATAGAAGAACGTTGAGCTCTCCAGCGCGGGTACCGGAACCGGCATCCTGCCCGACACGTGCAGGGATGCCCGCCCCGGTTGGCGCCCCGAACAACGGACGGATGATCTGCATGAGATTCCTTCAAAACGATAGAACCGGCAGGGTCGCACTGGTTCTCCTCCTAATAGCCGTCGGTGCTTTCGGCGCCCTTTTGCTCCTCGATCTTCTCACGATCGGTCCCGGGCATCCTCCCCCCGGGGCCCTGCAAAAATGGTATATCCCCCGGCCCGGGTATGGGTATGCGGAAAACGGGTCGGTCGTCGTGAACAGAACAATCGAGGGGGATATCGTCTTGTCAGGCGATATCGAAGAAGGATGCCCACCCCCGTTTCCGGATCTCTCCCCGTACTGCAGCCACGCTGTGTATCTCGACACCGGGTCGGGCGACCGGTATCTGGTCGTCAACTGGTACTTCGATGATGACGCAGATCTCGCGCGGGCGGAAGGGAACCTCTGCAGTTACCTTCGGTCGTCCGGGAACGTTGCCTCCGCCGGGTTGATCCTCCCGGGAGAAACGGGTAGATCGCCGGACGCACCGATCGTTAGCCCCATCACCGTGACGAAATACGAGAGCGAAACATCGTCCGGTTACTTCGGCGTCGTTGAAAAGCCGCTATCCCCGGAACACGACGATTATTTCATCGTTTACTACGGGGTCTATGGGCCGGCCGTTCTCCCCGATCACACCGCTGCACTGGAGGAACTTATGCTCCGGAGTTCCTCGCTCCGGGGCGCAAGATCGCTCGCGTCCTGTACGTGAGCGGCAGGGATGTGATCGAGCACGGCACCACCAGGCCGGAGAGCCGTCATACAAGCCGGGGAACGAACCGGAACTGTGACACACTACCATGCCGGCGCGGTCTCAATTCCCAGCCTGTTACGGTAGATTTCAGGTAAGGATTCTACCCGGCAGTCTCAACGTGTAGACGCGTGACACAGAAATCGTTTATAGAGGAACGCCGAGTCTCAATCATGACGTACAGCCTCCGGCAGCCGTCCCCGTCCGGTTCGGGTACTACCGGCGGGCGGAGACCGGCCAGAACCCCTCACGGGCACGACTCCATACCCGTGGAGAGAGCCGGATGAGACAGAAACCCGTTCTCCTTGTTGTGCTGCTGCTCCTGGCGCTCGGGGCCGGGTGTACCAGCACACCGGAAAACGCCACCCCCGCACCGGTCCTCCACTACGAGCAGGGAAACACCTCGATCCCCATCAACGTCTCCGAGATCCCGGTGAGAACGTTCGATGTCAACGCAACAGAGGTGATCGAGATCGTCCTCGCCGACCAGCGGGCCGGGATTCTGCTTGAGGGCGGGTGGAACATCACCTCGATCCGGACGGGCTTTGAAGAGGAGGACCCGAACCGGGAGCACATCGACGCAGAGTTCAGGAACGATGAACTTTCGCTGTCGTTCTTCATCGAAGTGGACGAACGGGAGGAACGTGCCACGAGGGGGCGCTGTAGCCCCATGGTCTGGGGGGGACGCCCCTGGCCCGATTCCAAAGGGCCCCGGCCTGAAGACTACTACCAGTCGAGACCACCGCTCACGGACCGGTTCTCTGTCGTTGATTGTCAGAACGAGCGGATAGTGATGGTCTACAACGAAACGACGATCTTCTACCTCTACCCGTCATACGGGGATGCGAATGTATGGGATCCTGATCGAAGCGAAACCGGCGCACCTCAACCACGTCATACGGGCAGAACGGCATAAATGCGTAGGAAAGCGCGATCAGAAGAACTGCGGATAAAACTACCGTAGGAGGAAAACAAGATGGACAGAAATACAGGAAGGCGCCCCCCCTGCTTCGGGCTATGTTACCGGCAGACGCAAGCCATACCTCTCCTTTCCCTTGCGCTGCTGCTCCTGGCGTTCGGGGCGGGCTGCATCGACTTCCCGGAGACGAACGCAACAGAAAACATCACCCCCGCTCCGGTCCTTCACTACGAGCGGGGGGACGTCTCGATCCCGATCAATATCTCCGAGATCCCGGTGCGCGGATTCGACGCCAATGTCACGGAGGTGATCGCGATCCTCCTTGCCGACCAGCGGGCCGGGATCCTGCTTGAGGGGGGCTGGGAGATAACCTCTGTCCGGACGAGCTTTGAGGAGTTTTACTCGGTCGATCCGGCCAGAACGTATGTCGATGTAGAGTTCCGGAACGATGAACCGTCACCGTCGTTCTTCATCGAAGTGGACGAGCAGGAGGGGCACACGGGAAGAGGTTTCTGCAACGTCCCGTTCTGGAATGGGGGGGCGTATGCAGGCCCCTACCCTGAGGACTACCACCAGAACTGGACGTCCACGAACCGGTTCTCCGGGTTCTATGTCTTCGATCATCACCACAACGAGCAGGTGATGATGGTCTACAACGAAACGACGATCTTCTACCTCCACCCCTCGTACGGGAGAGAGTGGTATGAAAGCGTGGAGGCGTCAGGATGAAGCGGATCTTCATTCTCTCCCTTACGCTGCTGCTCCTGGCGCTCGGGGCCGGGTGCATCGACTTCCCGGGGGCGAACGCCACGGAAACCGTCACACCCGCCCCGGTCCTCCACTACGAGCGAGGGGATGTCTCGATCCCCATCAACGTCTCCGAGATCCCGGTGAGAACGTTCGATGTCAACGCAACAGAGGTGATCGAGATCGTCCTCGCCGACCAGCGGGCCGGGATTCTGCTTGAGGGCGGATGGCAGATCACCTCGATCCGGACGGGCTTTGAGGGGGAGGACCCGAACCGGGAGCACATCGACGTGGAGTTCAGGAACGATGAACTGTCGCTGTCGTTCTTCATCGAAGTGGACGAACGGGAGAGGCAGACCGGCAGAGGGCGTTGCAGCGCCACGATCTGGATGGGACACCCGTGGACATCGGAACCCTTCCCCGAGGAGGAGGACTACTACCAGACGGGAGACCCGCACAGGGACCAACTCTATGTCCTCGATCATCACAACGAGAGGCTGGTGATGGTCTATAATGAAACAACGATCTTCTACCTCTACCCCTCGTATGGGGATGTGACTAAATGGATGGGAGATTGAAGCGAAACCGGCGCACCTCTCCCCTCTCATACAGGGCAGAGCGGCGTAAATGCACAGGAAAGCGCGATCAGAAAAAATGTGGTAAAACCACAGGAGGAAAACAAGATGGACAGAAATACAGGAAGGCGCTCCCCCTGCTTCAGGCTATGTTGCCGGCAGACGCAAGCCATACCTCTCCTTTCCCTTGTGCTGCTGCTCCTTGCATTCGGGGCCGGGTGCATCGACTCCCCGGAGCCGAATGCAACGGAAAACGTCACCCCCGCCCCGATTCTCCACTACGAGCAGGGGAACGTCTCGATCCCCATCAACACCTCCGAGATCCTGGTGAGGGGTTTCGACGCCAACGCAACAGAGGCGATCGAGATCGTTCTCACCGACCAGCGGGCGGGAGTCCTGCTTGAAAACGGGTGGAAGATCGCTTCAATCAGGACGGGCTTTGAGGGGTTCTACTCGGTCGACCCGGCGAGGACATTCGTCGATGTAGAGTTCCGACGCGATGAACAGTCACCGTCGTTCTTCATCGAAGTGGACGAACAGGAGGGGCACACCGGAAGGGGCTTCTGCAACGTCCCATTCTGGAGAGGGGGACTGTATGCAGGCCCCTACCCTGAGGACTACCACCAAAACTGGACGCCCACAAACCGGTTCTCTGCGTACTCTGTCTTCGATCACCGCCACAACGAGCGGGTGATGATGGTCTACAACGATACGACGATCTTCTACCTCTACTCCTCGTACGGAACGGAATGGTTCGAAGCCATGAAGGGATCAGGCGAGTGAGGGGCTGCTGTTCTGGACGTGCGGTGCTCGAACTCCGGCCGCTCGTGATCGCACCTGGCGGTGCTCAAGCTCCTGCCCTTCGGCCAGTCGGCCACTCGCACCTGCGGTGCTCGGGCTCCGCTCCTCACGGAGCGTCGCCAATTTAATACCCCCAGAGATGAACACTATATAGAATTTCCCGGCGACTTCACCGCCCGGTCTCGCCGGAGCGGCGCCTGACCCGGATTTCCGGCCGGGGCTCCGGGGCCGCAGGACGAATGGAGCGATTTAGACAATGAGCGATATAGATCATACCTGCTTTGACACGGCAAAGATCGACAAGATACAGGAACTGCGCGAACGCGGCGTGACGGTCTACCCCTACACCTTCGACCGTCGGGATACCGTCGAGGAGATCAAGGAGCGGTTCTCCGCGATCGGGCACGATAAGAGCGAGGAGGAGGTCAGCACCGCCGGCCGTGTCTACGTCGTCCGCCAGCACGGCAAGACGATCTTCGCCGATATCGGGGACGCGACCGGCAGGCTGCAGGTCTACATCCGCAAAAACGACCTCGGGGAGGAGCAGTTCGACCTCTTCCGCCAGTACGTCGACGCCGGGGACATCGTCGGCGTCGTCGGCCACGTCTTCCGGACGAAGATGGGAGAGATCACCGTCTGGGTCGACCGGTTCGAGCTCCTGACAAAGTCGGTCTGCCCGCTCCCGGAGAAGTTCCACGGCCTCAAGAACGTCGAGACCCGGTACCGGCAGCGCTACCTCGACCTGATCATGAACGAGGAGAGCCGCGAGACCTTCCGGAAGCGGAGCAATCTCATAGCACTTCTCCGCCAGTTCCTCTTCAACCGGGAGTACCTGGAGTTCGAGACCCCGACCCTGCAGCCGATCTACGGCGGCGCGAACGCCCGGCCGTTCACCACCCACCACAACGCCCTCGACCAGAAGCTCTACCTCCGGATCGCGCCGGAACTCTACCTCAAGCGCCTCGTCGTCGGCGGGTTCGAGAAGGTCTTTGAGATCGCGAAGAACTTCAGAAATGAGGACATCGACACCAACCACAACCCCGAGTTCTCGATGGTGGAGATCTACGAGGCCTACCGGGACTACAACGACATGATGGATCTCACCGAGGAGATCTTCACGTTCCTCGCGGAGAAGGTCTGCGGGAAGACCACGGTCTCGTATGCCGGGCACGAACTGGACTTCTCCCGTCCCTGGCGCCGCCTCACGATGGAGGAGGCGGTCCGGGAGTACGCCGGGATCGATATCCGGGCCATGAGCCTCGAAGAACTCCGCGCGTTCGGCCTTGAACACCGCGTGGAGGGGTGCGAGAGCGCCGCGACCCGGGGCGAGTACCTGGTCCTCTTCTTCGAGCACTTCGGCGAGGAGCACCTCATCCAGCCGACGTTCATCTACGACTTCCCGGTCGAGAACTCGCCGCTCGCAAAGAAGCACCGCTCAAAGGAAGGGCTGACGGAGCGGTTCGAACTCTTCATCGCCGGGATGGAGATGGCAAACGGGTTCTCGGAGTTAAACGATCCCTTAGACCAGAAGGCGCGGCTCGAACTGCAGGATGCGAAGCGCCGGAAGGGCGACCTCGAGGCGCAGATGATCGACTACGACTTCATCAACGCGCTCGGCTACGGGATGCCCCCGACCGGCGGCGTCGGGATCGGGATCGACCGGCTGGTGATGCTCCTCACCGGGAATGACTCGATCAAGGAGGTGCTCCTCTTCCCGCAGATGAAGACCCTCGTCAAGGGGCCAGACGGGGAAGAACCGGAGCAGGACGGCGGCGAGGAGTAATCCGCCGCACTATTTTACCATGAACGGACAGAACCGCGCCGCCATCCGCCCCGGAATGACGGTCGATATCGTCCTCAAGCGCGACCAGAAGACCGGGAAGCGCACCCGGGGCGTCGTCGCCGAGATCCTGACGAACTCCTCGTTTCATCCCCACGGGATCAAGGTCCGGCTCCAGGACGGCCAGGTCGGCCGGGTTCAGGAGATCATCGGGTAAGGTCAGGCGGCTTTTTTGAGGGTGAAACGGATGGCCGCACCCTCCTCCGGGCGGCCCGCGACCCGGTCGTCCGCCCGGATCCACCCGCCGTATCTCTCCACCAGCTTCCGGCAGATATAGAGGTCAAGGCCCCGGTCGGGAAGATAGGTGGTATACTCAACGACGCCGGACTCGTTGATGACGTAAAGGTCCACATCCCCGCCGAACTCCTCTTTGAGCCCGGCGAGATCCATCCTGGACGGGTCACGCCCGGCCCGCTCGTACTCCTCGAGGAAGAGCGAGAAGCCTCTCTGCAACCGCAGATTGAGCGAGTTATCGAAGAGTTTGAGCCCGGTATCCACGTCCGTGATCGACTCACGGATGCTTTTTCGGTGACGCCCTGGAGGGTGGCGAGGTCCGAGGTCATCCTCTCCTCAGCCTACAGATAGTCGTAGACCGCGAGAAGGCCGATCGTGGGGATGACGATGAGGAGGATGGCTATGATGGGGAGAGACGCAAACGTCCAGTCTTCCGGGGCGGGGCGCACGGTCGACTGAGCAGCGCAGATCAACCGGTTGAACCTTCTGCACCGGATCGTCTTCACCTCCGAAAGCGGGATCCTCATAGTGCTGTTGTAACAGTGAGGCTCCTCCACCTAAACTTTCGCAGGCGTGATCGCTGCAGGATGGAGGGAGGACGTTACAGGGGTGAGACGGTTCAGGCGGCTGCTACCCCCCGGCGCTTTCCCGGGGCGAAAGCCGGATACAACAGCGGATCAAGTTCCGGGTGGTGGAAATTCAACGGGAAAAAAAGAGACTTGGGGCCTGATATGCGGCCCCGGACGTATCGTGGAACGGTACGGTGATCTTACATCGGGGGCATGCCGCCCATGCCACCCATGCCGCCGCCCATGGCCGCCATCTCCTCAGGAGAGGGGCCGGCAGACTTGGATGCGGCGATGACGTCGTCGATCCGGAGGATCATGACGGCGGCTTCAGCGGCGCTGGAGACTGCCTGGGTCTTCACCCGGAGGGGCTCAACGACGCCGGCCTTGAGCATGTCGCCGGAGACGGCGTTAAAGACATCGAGGCCCATGTACTTCGCGTTCTTGCCGCCCTTCTCGTGGGCTGCGCGGAGCGCAACGAGCATGTCGATCGGGTCGAGACCCGCGTTCTCGGCAAGCGTCCTCGGGATGATCTCGAGCGCGTTTGCAAACGCTTCGATGGCGAGCTGGGCGCGGCCGCCGACGGTCGCGGCGTACTCGCGGAGCCTGAGCGAGAGTTCGATCTCGGGCGCACCGCCGCCGGCGACGAACTTCTTGTCCTCGACGGCAACGCTGACGACCCGGAGGGCGTCCTCGATGGCGCGATCGAGTTCGTCAACGACGTGCTCGGTGCCGCCGCGGATGATGATCGAGACCGCCTTCGGGTTCTCGCACTCGGTGACGAAGATCATCTCTTCGCCGGAGACCTTCTTCTCCTCGACGCTGCCGGCCTTCCCGAGCTCCTCGGGAGCGATGGCGTCGATGGAGCTGACGACTGCCGCACCGGTGGCGCGGGCGAGTTTCTCCATGTCGCTCTTCTTGACACGGCGGACGGCAAAGATGCCGGCCTTCGCGAGGTAGTGCTGGGCGATGTCATCGATGCCCTTCTGGCAGAAGACGACGTTTGCACCGCTGGAGACGACCTTGTCGACGATGCCCTTGATCATCCGCTCCTCTTCATCGAGGAACATCTGGAGCTGGTCGGGGCTCGTGATGCTGATCTCAGCGTCGACCTCGGTCTTCTTGAACTCGATAGCGGCGTTCAGGAGGAGGATCTTCGCGTCCTTGACGACACGGGGCATCGCGGGGTGGACACGCTCCTTGTCGATGATCATGCCCTCGACGATCTCGGACTCCTCGATGGACCCACCGACCTTCTTCTCGACCTTCACGAACTCAGTGTCGACGGTTCCGTCGGCGTCGGCGACCATCGTGATTGCCCTGACGACGAGCTCGGTGAGCTTCTCCTTTGCGGCCTCGGCGCCCTTCCCGGTCATGGCGGTGTCGGCAAGCTTGCGGAGCATCACCATGTCATCAGGCTTGACCTGGACGGCGATATCGTTGAGGATATCCTGCGCTTTGTCGGCGGCCATGCGGTAGCCGTGAGCGATGACCGTGGGGTGCACGTCCTGGTCGAGGAGGTCCTCGGCACGCTTCAGGAGCTCGCCTGCGATCACTACAGCGGTGGTGGTGCCGTCGCCGACCTCATCGTCCTGGGTCTTGGCGATCTCGACCATCATCTTTGCGGCGGGGTGCTCGATGTCCATCTCTTTCAAGATGGTCACACCGTCGTTCGTGATGACGACGTCACCGATGGTGTCGACGAGCATCTTGTCCATGCCCTTGGGGCCGAGCGTTGTCCTTACGGCGCTTGCGACGGCCTTTGCGGCTGCAATGTTGCCCGACTGAGCGTCACGACCGCGGGTACGCTGGCTACCCTCTTTCAGAATAAAGATTGGTTGTCCTCCAAGATTTGCTGACATAGGTATCACCGTTGTTAAGCGATAGAAAGGTAGGTTTGTGGTTCTATATAAACATATTTACTCATTTATCATATCTATGAGTTCTGAGCCGTCTTCGAGGGAGTGGAGATGCTCTTCTCCGATAAGAAGCGTTTTGCCGATCTTTTTCTGCTTTTTGTAATCCGTGACGACGCACATCGCAAACGTCTTCGTGATCTGCGAGATGTTGCCGATCAGGGAAGCGCGCTTCACGACCTTCTGGGACGTGCCGTATGCCGTCAGGATCGTGTGCTTATCAAAGA
The DNA here is from genome assembly GCA_023393455.1 of Methanobacteriota archaeon. GTDB lineage: Archaea > Halobacteriota > Methanomicrobia > Methanomicrobiales > Methanoculleaceae > Methanoculleus. The sequence continues at coordinate 25,349 of JAEWLJ010000005.1, forward strand.
GCGCCAGCGCCTGGAACGGTGCCTGCCGCATCGCGTGGATCTTCATCCCCATACGTTCGAGATCGATCAGAACGTCGCCGGACGCGGACTCGGCGGGCTTCTCGGGCTCGGGAGTGCGGTAGCCGAGGAGCTCGATCGTCTCGACGAGCGGGGCGTTGAAGAGTTCCTCGAGTTTGATGGCGACATCGAGGGTGGTGCCCATCCCGCCCTCGTACTTGCTGATCGTCCGGCGGGAGACCCCGAGTTGCGACGCAAGGTCTCCAAGCGACATCCGGGAGCGCTCCCGCACCTCACGGAGAAGGTCGCCTTTGATCTTCACGTAGAGGCCGCCGGGGGAGGCGTAGACCATCGGCGAGAGGCCTTCCACAAAGTAGTCGTAGAGCGTCTCGGGGCTGAGGGCGAAGAGCCCGTAGCGGATGTAGACGACGCCGCGCTCCAGGTCGGTATCGCGTGCCCGCTCCCCGACGATGAGAGGGGTGGCCTCCAGGTGCCGGGCGATCAGGTTGAGATCCCAGGCGATGTCGGCGCTCACGCTGTCGATGTGAGAGGCGACCTTGATGATGACGAGGTTGTCGCCCCTCTTCACGATAAGGTCGAAACTCCGTGGACGGATGTTGCATCGCTCCGAGACATCGAAGTTTGCAAGGAGCATGATGCTGATGACCATCTGAGGGAGGCGATCCTGCGACATAATCCGTAAGAATCGATATAGTCGGAGACGATATAAACTAGAGGGTCATGTGGATCGGGATCGATGATACGGACTCGCCTGCCGGGATGTGCACCACCTACCTCGGCGCGGTGCTGGTGCGGCGGCTCGCGCGGGCGGGACTTCCGGTCACCGGCGCCCGCCTGGTCAGGCTGAACCCGAACGTCATCCACAAGACCCGGGGGAACGCGGCGATCGCCATCGAGGCGGGCGGCGATCCGGAGACGGGCTTCGCGCTCGCCACCGCCTGCGTCGAAGAGCTCGCGGAGTTCGACGACGAAAAGACCAACCCCGGCGTGGCGGTCTCAAACGTCCGCCCGCCGCCGGAGTTCTACTACGCGGCGCTCCGGGACTACTGCACCGTGGACGAGGCCGTTCTCGTGCTCGAGGAAGCAGGGGCGCTCTACCGGGGTTACAAGAATCGGCGCGGCCTCATCGGCGCAACGGCGGCGATAGCAAGCGAATTTTGTGACCGGACCTACGAACTCCTCGCCTACCGGAAGCGCCCGGCGTGGGGCACCTCCCGGCAGGTGGATGTGGCGAGCCTCTTTCGCGCCGAGGAGGAGACCTACCCCCATACCTGGGACACGGTCGACCGGGAGAACGGCGTGGTGGTCGGGGTGCCCCATACCCCCGACCCCGTCCTCTTCGGCATCCGGGGGGAGGCCCCCGCATGGGTGAGGGAGGCGCGTGAATATGTCCGCTCCGAAGAGCCCGCCTGCGAGCAGGTCTACACCACCAACCAGGGAACCGACGCTCACCTGATACCGGGAGCGGCCGCAACCCTCCTGGAGGGGCGGTCGTACCTGGTGCGCGGCACGGTCGCGACGGCCGCGGCCACCGGGCCCGGCGGCCACGTCTCGTTTCTCCTCGCCGACTGCGGCGCCGAACTGCGCTGTATGGCCTACGAACCGACCAAGGGGTTCCGGAACATTGTGAGGGCGCTCGTCCCGGGTGACGTGGTGGCCGTGGCCGGGAGCTACAAGGGCGGGAGCCTCAACCTCGAGAGGCTCGGGATCGCCCGCCTCGCCGACGCGGTCCGGGTCCACCCGCCGATCTGCCCGGCCTGCGGAAAGCGGATGACGAGCGCCGGAACCGGCAAAGGCTACAAGTGCAGGGTCTGCGGCGAGCGCAGCCGGGAGCCGGAGATAGAGAGACGGGAGCGTCTGCTCCGGCCCGGGTGGTATGAGGTCCCCCCCACCGCCCGCCGGCACCTCGCGCGGCCGCTGGTGCGCGGTGTCGCGGCGTGGGAAGAGAACATGCTCCAATCCGGCCGGGAGTGCGATCCATCCTCCGCCACGTCAATTGAATGATGTTTACAAAAAAAGGTTTATAATGTTTGTGAGTTAACTTACTCCTTGGTGATCCCGTGCCGACTATCTGCGGCGAAATTACGTATGCCCTGACCCCTCCGTCCGCGACGGTGTCACCCCTGGCGGGCGGGGTTTTACGGCGGGCTGTACGAGTTCGCGGCCGAGTATGCACGGAACGAAGGTAACCCTCTGGAGACCTCTCCGTTTCCGGCCTGAAAGTCCGCTCTCTAGAGAGTTGGTCCGGACATGCCGGACCCCGACACGGCGGGACGAGCGGGATCATCCCGTGTCGAATAACCAGTCATCCCCTGTCTGGCAGCGGGACCCGGTCACCGGGCCCGCATTTTTTTCACAAACTCTTCAACCGGCGGCCGGGGAAGAGACGATCCATTATTCTGGATGAATGCCAATACCTCGTACAGAATTGGTGTAACAGTATCATGACCTTCAAATACGGGGAAGCGGTTCAGCAGGCGCAGGTCCGCCCCGGGATGACGGTCGGCGAACTCGTCGACGAACTCGGGAAAGCCGGTGCCTACAACGGGGGGTCGCTCTGGCAGGCGGTCAACATCTATGAGCGGATGCTCCGCGACGACGAAGCACTGAAGTTCTTCGGCCTCTCGGGCGCCATGGTCCCCGGCGGCATGGGGGGCATCGTCGCCGACCTCATCAAGAGAGGGCATATCGACGTGCTCGTCTCGACGGGGGCGAACCTCACCCACGACGTCATCGAGGCGATCGGGTGCCACCACTACCACGGAACCGCCCAGGTCTCCGATGCCGAACTCTGCGAGGAGGGGGTCAACCGGATCTACGACATCTTCCTCCCGAACGAGGCGTTCATCCGGTTCGAGGAGTTCCTGCAGGACGTCTACTCGTCCCTCCCGGAGGGCTCGACGGTCTCGATCTCCGATCTCCTCGGCCGGCTCGGGGAGAGACTCGACTCCGGGATCCTCTCTGCGGCGGCAAAGGCCGGGGTGCCGGTCTACTGCCCGGCCATCCAGGACTCGATGATCGGGCTGCAGTACTGGCTCTTTTCGCAGACACATAAGGTCACTGTCAGCGCGTTTGCCGATATGCCCGGGCTGCTCGACCGGTGTTTCGAGGCCGAACGGGCCGGGGCGATCCTCGTCGGCGGCGGCGTCCCGAAGAACTACATCCTGCAGAGCAAACTGATGACCGAGACCGGGTTCGACTACGCGGTGCAGCTCACCGGCGACCGGCCGGACCTCGGCGGCCTCTCGGGGGCGACGCTCGAAGAGGCCCGGTCATGGGGCAAACTCACCGGCGAGGCCACCGCTTCGACAGTCTACGGCGATGCAACGATCAACCTGCCGCTCCTCGTCGCGGCAACCCTCGAGAGGCTGGAACGATGACCGAACTCATCCTCTCCCTCGACGTCCTCGACAGGAAAGAGGCGGTGAAGGTTGCGGAGTCCTGTGCGCCCTTCATCGACGCGATCAAGATCGGCTACCCCCTCGTCCTCTCGTCCGGCCTCTCCATCGTCGAAGATCTCGCCGATCTCGCTCTTCCCCTCATCGCCGACTTCAAGGTCGCGGACATTCCAAACACCAACCGCCTCATCTGCGAAGCGGTCTTTTCGGCCGGCTTTGACGCCGTCATCGCCCACGGGTTCGTGGGAGCCGATGCCGCGAGAACCTGCGTCGAGGTGGCGCACCAGCACAGCGGGGCGGCCTACGTCGTCGCCGAGATGAGCCACCCCGGGGCGACCGAGTTCTTCCACGGCGGCGTGGCCGAGAACCTCGCGGAACTCGCCGTCTCCTGCCGGGCCGACGGCATCATCGCTCCGGCCACCCGCCCGGACCGGATATCCCGACTCCGGGAGATCGTCGGCAGCAAGGCGATCTACTCCCCGGGCGTGGGGGCGCAGGGCGGCGACCTCGATACGGTGGCCCGGCTGGTCGACGGGGTCATCGTGGGAAGGAGCATCTACGAGGCGGAGAACCCCGCCGCCGAGGCCGAACGCTTCTCCCGCATCCGCCGGTGATGAGTTCTCCGTTCCGATCCCCTGCGGAGATGACGAACCCTATGAGTGATCTGAGGCGGATGCGGCGTATCCCGCATCTGAAAGGTTATATATTCGCCCGCAGATACTGATATCATGAACTGGAGTTCCGAACAACGTAATCTGGCAGAAAAATACCAGAGCCTTTCTGAGATCCCCGCAGGCGAGCGGCGGTACAAGTGCCACACCTGCCACTTCGTCGTGGACGAGAACCCCTGCCCCCACTGCGGCGAGACGTCGCTTGAGATCATGTGCCCGCTCGACCACTGCGACTGCCACCACTCCATCGTCGAGACGATCGAGTACTGCCCGCTCTGCGGCAAGGCCGTCTGTCCGGAGTGCGGGAGTCACGATGTCGTCCAGATCAGCAGGGTCACCGGTTACCTCCAGGATGTTGCGGGCTGGAACGCGGGCAAGCAGCAGGAACTGAAAGACCGGGTCCATTACTCTGTCGTATGAGACATTTCGTCAGGGACGACACTCTTTTTCTTCGCGGCCGGTTCAGGGCGGCGAGCACCGGGGTTCGCGGCGGTATCGCCGATGTCACGACGATCCTGAACCACACGGTGCCGCACAATTTCGATGACGAGCCGGCCCGCCACCTCGACCTCCTCGTCGCCCGGCACGGCATCTTCCAGGACTACTTCGGGCTCCTGACCGCCGTAGAGATGCACCACCTCTGCGTGCTCCAGTACGACTTCGTCACGGTCTTCATCACCGCCGGGGTGACGAACCCGACACCTCATGCACCCGGAACCATCAACATCATCGTCCACAGCCAGGAGGGGATGGTTGATTCAGCGCTCCTGGAGGTGATCGTCACTGCAACAGGGGCGAAAGCCCAGGCGCTCCACGACCTCGGCTACGACTTCCCCGGAACCACGACGGACGCGGTCGTCGCCGCCTGCGAACGCGACGGCCCCCGGGCACATACCTACGCCGGAACCCTGACCGAAGTCGGCAGCAGGGTTCACGCGGCGATCCTCTACGGTCTTCCCGAGGCTCTTGCGCGGCAGCAGGAGAGGGTCCGGCGGAGCGAACCGTCGTTCTTCATCTACAGCCGTTACGGGGGGGACCACTGGGTGGAGTGGCAGAAAGAGGACTGCGACTACTACCCCTGCCACGTTCCGGGACAACGATGCGACTACTGCTACTGTCCCTGCTACCCCTGTGCGGACGAGGAACTCGGAGAATGGGTCAATAGTTCAACCGGCGGCAAGGTCTGGGGGTGCACCGGCTGTACGCTCCTGCACGTCCCGGTGATTGCCGATTACATGAAAAGAAACCCGGAGGCCACTCTCGCCGAACTCAAGCGGCTCCGGGAAAAATTATAGGTTTATGCCTCGGCGACGCCGAGCGCGGTGAGCATCTCTTCGAGGGGGACGCCGTGTGCCTGGGCGGCTTCCCGGATCGTCTCGTTGTTTGCGATTGCGCAGCCAAGGCAACCCATTCCGAACCGGAAGAGAACCTGTGCTGATTCGGGCTTCTCCCGAAGGAGGTCCGCGATTGTACTGTCCGCAGTCAATGCCATACAGCTGATGTTGTCCCTGCCCCTATTTATACATTAAAGTGTCCGGCCCGGTCTCCTCTGACCTGCCCGCCGGTGCGGGGGACACTCCCGCGCTCGCAAACCCCGTCTTTTCAAACGGCAGGTGAGGCGGACGGCACCCGGATGCGAAGAAGGACTCTGTGAGCGCCCCCTTTCCCGGAAAAGCGGCGCTACGGGGTCCCGGACGCGGGTTTCCAGCTCACTTTCACACCGCACGCCCAGAGATTAATACCCTCGCGAGGTGAAGTACAGACTGGAGATGTAAGTATGACCCTATCCGAGGTAACAGAGAGAATCTCCCGGAAACTTGAAGCAAAAGGTGCACAGCCCGATCAGCAGAAGATCGAATCACGCCTCCGCCGTCTCATCGAGGAGTTCGGCGTCAACGCCGCCGAGGCCGAACGAACGGTGACGGATGATCTCGCTCGCGAGTATAACATCACCGGCGTCGGGACCTCCTCCACCGAGCTCCGCCCGATACATGAGATCGTCCCCGGTGAGTGGGTCACGATCGAAGGGAAGATCGTTGCCCTGACCCCGCCCGTCTCACCCTCGATCGCACAGACCGGGATCATCGCCGACTCGAGCGGCGCCATCCGTTTCGTGACCTGGGCCCGGGCGAACGCCCCCGCGATGGAGTACGGCCACTGGTACCGGCTCGAGTCCGCGGTCGTCGACGAGTACAAGGGTGCGCCGAACCTGAAGATCCACTCGGGCACCACGATCTCCCGGGCGGAGGAAGATGCCCCTCTTCTCCCCTCGATCACGCCGATCGCAGAGCTGAAACCCGGTGTCGGAAGCGTGCGGGCCAAGGTCATCCAGGACTGGGAAGTCTCCCACGACCGGATGTTCCAGACGGGGCTCCTCGGCGACGAGACCGGCACCATCAAGTTCGTCACCTGGAAGGGGGATGACAAGGATAAACTCGAACTCAATGCCGTCTACAACGTCTTCTACGCCACCGTCGACGAGTACAACGGCAGGCTCTCCCTCGCCCTGAACACCGCGATGTACATCCCTGACGAGGGCGATATCGAGGTCGGGCGAAACGAGACCGAGACACGGGGAGCTCTCGTCCACATCGCTCCCGGCTCGGGCCTGATCAAACGTTGCCCCGTCGAGGGCTGCAACCGGACGCTCTCCCGGCAGAACTACTGCCCGGTGCACGAGATCCAGCCCGAGTTCCGCTACGACCTCCGCCTGAAGGGAGTTCTGGACGACGGAATCCGTGCGAAGAACGTCCTGATGCAGCGCGAGGTCGTTGAGAAACTCGCCGGCACCACCCTTGAGGAGGCCATCGGGATCGCTGAGACGAACCCGCTCGGCATGGACGAGATCTTCTACCGCATCAGGAACGCGGTGCTCGGGCGCTATTACACCTGCAGCGGGAGCGAGTTCGACGGCAGGCTGCTCGTCAACTCCTGCACCCCGATCGCGTTCGAGCCGGCGGAACTGGCTGCACTCCTGAACCGTGCCGGGGGTGAGCCGGCATGAAGCCCCAGAGCACATTCGAGCGAGAACCGGCACGGAGGGTCTTTGCATCCGAGCTCCGCGAGACCCGTTACCAGTTCAAGGACGGCGAGGACGAGAAGAGCCCGACCTACGTCATCCTCCCGACCGGTATCCGGAGCAACCGGATCTTCATCGTCGGGACGCTCACGGAGAAGCAGCGGCAGGGCGACCAGAACATCTTCTACCGCGGGAGGGTGGCCGACCCGACTGGCACCTTCTTCATCATGGCGGGCTCCTACCAGCCCGAGGCGATGCAGCAACTCGCCCGGATCGAGCCGCCGGCCTTCGTCGCCGTCGTCGGGAAACCGAACCTCTACACGACCCAGGACGGGAACTGTCTCGTCTCGGTCCGTGTGGAGTCGATCGCGGTCGTGGACCGTGAGACCCGCGACCTCTGGGTGCTGGACACCGCTCGCGAGACCCTTGATAGGCTCGACGCGTTCGGTACCACCGACGACTCGAAGAAGGCCCAGGAAGAGTACGGGACGCAGCCCGACCTCTACCGTAAGATCGTCTACGACGCTCTCTCCCAGGTGCAGTTGTAGAGACTCTACCTCCGAAACTCTTTTTTTTGCGGACAACTCCTGGAATCTCTCGACGATTCTGCCGCATCAGCCTGTGCGACCCCCGCCCCGGGTTACAGGCCAGTATGAAAGAGCCAATCTGTAAAGGAACCGGACAGAAAGAGCTTATAGCAAAAGATTCGATTTTTACGCGGGGGATACAGTCCCAACCCCGGTGCAAGGAACGCGCTCAGAGGGTACCTTCACCATGAACCGAAGAAAATTACTCAGATTCATCCCGGTCATCGGAACCCTCTCTCTCGTCTCGGCAGCCTCTTACCTCGTAGGCATTTGGGAGGTGGGGGCGAAGAGTGGCTACGCCCGGATCGACTTATGATAGACGCCGACGCCGGGCATGATTGCAATCCTGGTTCTCACCCGGATCGAGTCGTGGGTAACGGAGAGATACGAGGGTCAGAAGTAAGCCGGAACAGAGGAATTTCCGGGAGAGATCACTCCTCAGGTTCCTGCCGGGCGCCCTTCCACTCCCCCTTCAGTTCGGGGTAGTTCGCGAGGATCTTGCTGACCGTGCTCCTGCTGACGTCGAACATCCGACAGATCTGGCTGATGCTCGTCCCCGCCTGCCGTACCGTGAGGAGAGCCTCGACCTGGCCCTCGTTGAGCGCCCTCGGCCTCCCGATCGAGCGTCCGTCATCCTTCTTCGCCTTCTTCGAGACGGCGGGCGGGGTTTTTCGGGTACTCTCGCGGTACTGCTCCATGTACTCGAGGAAGTTGCCGATCGCCGCTCTCCTCTGCTCCGGTTCATCCCGGCACCCGAAGAAATCATTATTCACGCAGTAGACGGTGTAGTCCTCGTTCAGGGTCTTGAGTGCGGCAAGCCCGACGTCCGGATCCCTCGCGAGACCCGCAAGGTCGTGGATGATGATATCGAAACAGTTATTGCTGCTACAGTACTCCACCATCGCCGCAAAATCCTTCCGCTTCTCCGGGGGCGTTGCGTTTGCCCGGTGGTCGTGGAAGATTTCAACAATCTGAAACCGATACTTGCAAAAATCCTCAACTTCCTCTTTTTGTGCTGCGAAATCCCCCTTCTTCCGCGTATTCAAATATGCCACGGCGTCTCTTTTCATCGGATTAGGGTGTCGTATAATCGTATATATTATTTTTGAAAACGCACGCGTCATGTTATTTTGCGGCGCAGTCGGAGAAACCGGGAACATTACAAGCAATGTGCTAAAATGTCGCGGGAATACTTTTCGGGAGGCGGGCTCTGCGGGGAAGGATCAGAAAGAGGGGGATATTATTGCGATTTCTGGGACTCCCACCGGTCGAGAACGTCTTTCCCCTCAATGAAGACGAGCCCGTGCTTCCTCGCGTACTCCATCGCACCCTCCTTTGAGAGGGCGAACCCCGTCTCGTCGTCCAGCATCTCGCAGATCGTGACCGCCGGGGTGACATCGGCCATCGCGGCGAGCGCGATCGAGAGCTCGGTCTGCCCCCGGCGCTCGTCGAGGAGCCCTTCGGCGGCCCGGAGGAGCGCCATATGGCCCGGGGTCCGGAAATGCGCCGCAAAGTCATGCCCGCCGCCGTTGAGCGACTTTCTCACCTCGTCTGCGATGGCGGTGACCGTCAGCGCCCGGTCACGGTCGGTGACCCCGGTATAGGTCTCGCGGTGGTTCACCCAGAGCGAGAACGAGGAGTGGTTCTTCGGGTCGTACGGGACCTCGCCGTCCTTCTCGACGAGACTGCAGGCCCGCAGGACTTCGTGCGCAAACGGGAGCCCGAGCCTCTTTGCGGCCTCGGGGTGGACCGCCGTGCAGATCAGTCCCCCGCCGTCCTTGCGCATCTGGCGGATGTGGGCGGGCGTCACGGCGTCTGAGCGGATCGCGAAGTCCGTCTCGCGCTCGCGGTTGTCAAAGTCGTATAGCAGGACGAATTCGCCCCTCGCGAGGGCCTGTATGGCTGCATCAATCATGAGTTATCTCCACCTCGATCGTATCGTTATCGTTCAGGTTCAGGGCTTTGCGGAGTTCGCACCCGGCGATCACCTCGATGGTCTCCTCCGGGTAGTGGCTGCGGGAGGGCTCGACGATCGCGCATCTCTGCCCCCTGATCCGGCAGGGGATCACCCTGGCGCCGCCGAACGTCCGGTCATCGGCAGTAAACCCGGGGATCTCGGTCCATCCGGCGTGATCGAGCTGGTTACGGACCACGATGCTCGCCGCATCGAGCCGGATGTTCAGGGTTCCGGGGAAGGGTTCGAATCCGAGACAACCGCCGAACTGCTCCTTGTAATGCGGGATGCTCATGTAGTAGCGGCCTTCCCCAAGCCCGCTGATCACGGTTCCGGTCAGGGTGTACCGCCGCTGATCCGGGTTGAAGATCCGGACGTAATCCGCGTACTCCCGCTTCAGCGCCTGCTCGCCCTCGCGGGTGACGGCGACGTACTGGCCGTCGGGCTTCATCGTTCGGGTGACGAACTGCTGGCGCTCAAGCGCGATCAGCCGCCGTGAGGCGGTCTGAGGGCTGATACCCAGTTCGTTTCCGAGCGACTGCGATGAGAGCCAGATCGGCCCCCGGCACCCGCCGAGCAGGGCAACCGTCTTCAACGACTGCAGATCTTCCGCTTCGACCATTGTATCAGAATTGAGATGCATACTATATACGGGTTGCGCAACGAGCCCGCACCCCCCGACTTCGTGAAATGTCGAAGAGGTATACGCTAATTATTTAAGCCGAGGGTGCTGACATTATCCCTATGAAATCCGGGGTGCGGCATCAACTCGCCGAGAAGATGGCAGGGGAGATCACGCTCTCGGACTCACCGGGTCAGGCCCTCAAGAAATGGCGGCAGAGTTTCAACATTCCTCCGGGAGTGCTCGCCGAACACCTGGAGGTCTCACCCTCAGTTATCAGCGACTACGAAAGCGGACGGCGAAAGAGTCCGGGAACCGCCATCGTCGGCAAGATTGTCGACACGATCCTCTCTATCGACGAGGACAACGGCGGCCGTTACATCAACAAATTTGCAAAAATCCTGTACAGTGAGTTCGACGAAGACGTCATCTACGACATCCACGAGTACGCATCTCCCGTGGCCCTCTCCGAGTTTGCGGAGGTCATCGGCGCCACGGCGCTCTGCGGTTCGATGGACCAGACGGTCTACGGCTACACGGTGGTGAACAGCCTCAATGCGATCCTTCAGCTCTCTTCGAGCGAGTTCAACCGCATCTACGGCTGGAGCACGGAGCGTGCCCTCATCTTCACCGAGGTCTCGACCGGGAAGTCCCCCATGGTGGCGATCCGGGTCACGCCCTTCAAGCCCCGCTGCGTGGTGCTGCAGGGTCTCAGCCCGGACGAGGTCCACCCCCTGATCCCGGGCCTCGCGGAGCGCGACCGGATCACCGTACTCTGCACCGAGATGGACGTCGAGGCGATCATCAGTTCACTACGAGGAAAACTATGGTAGGCATCTACTCATACGGCGTCTACATCCCGCGATACCGGATAAAAGTCCCGGAGATCACACGGGTATGGGGCGGCAATGCAAACGACGTCATGAGAGGTCTAGGGGTCTTTGAGAAATCCGTCCCCGATCTCGATGAAGACACAGCAACGATCGCCGTTGAGGCGGCACGCGCCGCCCTCCGGCGGAGAACCGTCGACACCGAAGCCATCGGCGCCATCTACGTGGGGAGCGAGTCGCACCCCTACGCGGTCAAACCCACGGCCTGCACGGTCGGCGAGGCGATCGGGGCGACCCCGAACATGACCGCTGCCGACTACGAGTTCGCGTGCAAGGCGGGAACAGCAGGCATCCAGACCTGCATGGGCATGGTCAAGAGCGGGATGATCCCGTTCGGGATCGCCATCGGCGCAGACGTGGCGCAGGGTGCTCCGGGCGACGCACTCGAGTACACGGCTGCCGCCGGTGGGGCCGCGTTCGTCATCGGCAGCGACGACGTCATCGCCGAGATCAACCACACCTGCTCGTTCACCACCGATACGCCCGACTTCTGGCGGCGTGAAGGGCAGAACTACCCCCGCCACGGCGGGCGGTTCACCGGTGACCCCGGCTACTTCAAACATGTCCAGGGTGCGGCACGGCTGATGCTCGATACGATGAAGACAGGAGCGAAGGACTACGATTACGCCGTCTTCCACCAGCCAAACGCGAAGTTCCCGCAGCGGGTCGCGAAGATGCTCGGTTTCACCGAAGAGCAGATCCGCCCCGGCCTCGTCGTCCCGCGGCTCGGGAACACCTACTCGGGCTCGTCGATGATCGGGCTTGCGGCGACGCTGGATGTCGCAAAGCCGGGTGACCGGATCTTCGTCACTTCGTTCGGCTCGGGGGCGGGAAGCGACGCCTTCGACATCACGGTGACCGACGCCATCGAGTCCGCCGGGTTCGACCGGGCGGCGGCGCCGGGCGTGGAGAGCCTCCTCGCGAACCCGACCTATCTCGACTATGCACTGTATGCCAAACACAAGGGAAAGATCGTGATGCAGAAATGAGAGACGTAGCAGTAATCGGAGTCGGGTGCACGGAGTTCGGGGAGCACTGGGGAACCTCGTTCCGCGACCTCTTTGTCAATGCCGGGGCGCTGGCGCTCGAGGATGCCGGTGTCACCGGCGAGAAGATCGACGCGCTCTACGTCGGGAACATGAGCGCCGGCCGGTTCGTCGAGCAGGAGCACATCGGAGCCCTTATCGCGGATTACGCCGGTTTGGCGAGCAACAACGTCCCCTCGACCCGTGTGGAGGCGGCCTGCGCCTCCGGCGGTCTTGCCTTCCGCCAGGCGGTCATCGCGGTCGCGAGCGGGATGGAGGATATCGTCGTTGCGGCAGGCGTCGAGAAGATGACCGACGTCGGGACCGGGGCGAGCGTGGACATGCTCGCGAGCGCCGCTGACCGCGAGTGGGAGGGGTTCGCCGGGGCGACCTTCCCCGGGCTGTATGCGATGATCGCAACCGACTACATGCACCGCTACCCCCTCACCCGGGAGCAGCTTGCACAGGTCGCGGTCAAGAACCACGAGAACGGCGCAAGGAACCCGATCGCACAGTTCCAGAACCGTATCACAGTCGACACGGTGCTGAACTCCTCGCTCGTGGCCGACCCTCTGCGGCTCTTCGACTGCTCGCCGATCACCGACGGTGCGGCGGCGGTCGTGGTGGTGCCGCTCGAGCGTGCCCGCGAGTTCACCGACTCACCGGTCCGGGTGCTTGCAAGCGCCCAGGCGAGCGACACCATCGCGCTCCACGACCGGCGGGACATCTCCACGATGGACGCCACGATCGCGGCGGGGAGAAGGGCGTTTGCTCAGGCGGGCCTCACCCACAAGGATATCGGTATGGTGGAGGTCCACGACTGCTTTACGATCGCGGAGATCTGTGCGATCGAGGACCTCGGGTTCTGCAAGAAGGGCGAGGCAGGGAAACTCACCGCGGACGGGGCGACCGCCCTCAACGGGGAGATCCCGGTGAACACGAGCGGCGGCCTGAAGGCCTGCGGCCACCCGGTCGGTGCGACCGGGATCAAGCAGATCTACGAGATCGTCAGCCAGCTCCGCGGCGAGGCCGGGGGCAGGCAGGTAGACGGGGAGATCGGTATGGCGCATAACGTCGGCGGCACCGGCGCGACGGTCGTCGTGCACATCCTGGGGGCCTAACAATGTCGGTTTCACGGTTCTGGAGAAAGATCCCGCAGCGCTACAACCTCGTCGGGACTCAGTGCACGACCTGCGGGCGGCACTTCTTCCCGCCCCGGTCGCTCTGCCCCGACTGCCGGCGGAGCGGCCAGATCACCGACCACAAGTTCACCGGCGAAGGCTCGGTCGTCACCTACACGGTGATCCGGTCGGCAAGCGACCAGTTCGAGCACACCACCCCCTACGTCCTCGCGATCGTCGAGCTCGACGAGGGGCCGAGGCTCACCACCCAGGTCGCCTGTTCGCCCGAGGAGGCGAAGATCGGGATGCGGGTGAAGAGTGTCTTCCGCCGGATTGCGGCGGACGGCGAGAGCGGCACCATCCACTACGGCACGAAGTTCGTGCCGGCAGAATAACTCCAACCATTTTGAGGGTAACGGGTCTCCCGCGCGCGGAGAGGGACCCGAACACGCTCTATACCCCCTATTTTTCTTTTGTGAACCCCGAGGCCCGGGATGAGAGAGGAAAGAACCGGTATACAAGACCGTAGGGGAGCGCTCCGCCCACCCTGATCACTCCGCCCCTTTCTCCACGGTGATATCATACACCGCGTGCCACTTTCCCGGCGAGTATGTCCTGACCTGCCGCTCGGCGACCTCTCCCTGGGTAACCTCGCGGATCCGGGGGAGGTATTCGCCCTCCTGCTCCTCGAGGGCGTAGAGGTGGATCGTCCCGCCGTCCCGGCAGAGGGCAACCGCCGGCGGGAGGAACGCCGATGCGGCGAGCGGGAGGTTCATGACGATCCGGTCGAAGGGAGGAAACCCGAGCCGGGGGAGGTGCGCGGCGTCGGCGAGCATCGGGATGACGTTTCCGGTGCGGTTGAGCGCTATGTTCTCGACCAGGAGGTGGATTGCAGCAGGGTTGAGGTCAGCCGCGACGACGAGGGCCGCCTTCCCGGCGAGGGTGATCGCAAACGGCCCGACCCCGGCGAACATATCGAGCACCCGTTCGCCCTCCTCCATCGCACCGAGGACCCGCTGCCGCTCGGTCGAGAGCCGGGCGGAGAAGTAGGCGTTGGCGAGATCGACGTCGAAGGAGTGGCCGTACTCCGTCACCCGGGTGCGGGTGGTGGGAGCGCCGGCGAGGACGGAGAACCGGCGGGTCCGGTACTCTCCCTCGACCGCAGTCTCGGGAAAGAGGACCGTCTCAAGCGACGGCCGGGATGCGAGCAGCCGCTCCGCGCCCCGGGGATCGTTCTCCTGCATGATCGCAATCCCTCCCACGAGTTCGTGACGGGGAAGGTCGATACGCTCCGGCACCGTCTCGAACTCGCACCGGGCGGCACCCGGGACCTCCTCCGTCACCGGGAGGAGGATGGCGTCACCCTCCGGGCGGGGGCGGAACCGCCGGTCGAGGAGCCCCTCCTCGAGCAGCCGGCGCCGCGTCCCTTCAGCCTCTCGTCTCGGCACCGCAAGGCACCACTGTTCTTCTCCCAGATCGACCACCAGCCATCTTTAGATATGAACTCTCATACTTATTCATGGATGAGTATATCGAGAGGCTGAAAGAAGGCTCTCTCAAACTCTACGCCCTTGAGAAGGAACTTCCTCCCCTGGATGCCGTCCGGGTGCGCCGGGCGTTCATCGAGGGGGAGACCGGCACCGCCCTCCCGAAGGTCGGGTCGTTCTCCATCGATATCGACCGGGTCGTAAAGCGCAACATCGAGAACATGATCGGCACCGTCCAGGTGCCGCTCGGTGTCGCGGGGCCGCTCCGGGTGAAGGGCGAGTACGCCGACGGGTCCTACTACCTCCCGCTCGCGACGACCGAAGGGGCACTCGTCGCCTCGGTGAACCGCGGCTGCTCCCTCATCACCCGGGCGGGGGGCGCGGACGTCCGGATCATGCGGGACGGGATGACCCGGGCGCCGGTCTTCGCCGCCCGCGATGTGGGTCACGCCCACGATGTAGCGGCCTGGGTCGAGAGCCACACCAGAGAGATCCGCGAGGCTGTCGAGAGCACCACGAAGCACGGCGAGTTCCGTGAAGCCACCACCTACGTCGCCGGTACAAGCGTCTTCGTCCGGCTCGAACTCGACACAAAAGACGCCATGGGGATGAACATGGCGACGATCGCGGGCCAGAAGGTCGGCGAACTGATCGAGCGGGAGACCGGCGCCCGCCTCGTTGCCACATCCGGGAACATGTGCACCGACAAGAAACCGGCGGCGATCAACCTGGTCAGGGGCCGGGGGAAGACCGTGGTCGCGGGCGTACGGCTCACCGATGCGATGGTCGTGGATCTCCTGAAGACCGACGCGGAGACGCTCATCGAGGTCAATTACAGGAAAAATCTGGTGGGCTCGGCGCGGGCAGCCTCGTTCGGGTTCAACGCCCACGCGGCAAACGTCGTCGCCGCCACCTTCATCGCCTGCGGGCAGGACCCCGCCCACGTCGTCGAGGGGAGCACCGCGATCACCACCGTCGACCGGGTGGACGGCGGGGTCTACGTCTCGGTCACCCTCCCGTCGCTCCCCGTGGGAACAGTCGGCGGCGGGACGGGGGTCGATACCCAGCAGGAGTGTCTTGCGATGCTCGGCGTCGCCGGGGGCGGCGACCCGCCGGGAGCCCACGCGAAGGCATTCTCAGAGATCATCGCCGCCGGGGTGCTCGCCGGCGAACTCTCCCTCCTCGGCGCCCTTGCGGCGCAACACCTCGCCCGGGCGCACCAGGAGCACGGGCGGGGGTAACAACCCCCTCTTTTAGAAACGGAACCACTTCATCATAACGAGAGCGTCCTCCTCGTTCGCGTAGTATGCCGCGACCTGGAAGACCTCCCGGTAGCCGAGGCGTCGGTAGAACTCCTGCGCTCCGGTGTTCGTCACCCTGACCTCGAGCTGGACGGCGCTCGCCCCGAGGATGAGATACTCCTGCTCCAGGCGGCGGACGAGGTGCTGCCCGATCCCCTGGCGGCGGTATCCGGAGGCGACGGCGAGGTTCATGATATGCCCGTAGACCTCTTCCCCGGTATTTTCGACGCCGCCGGCGACGAAACCGGCCACGTCACCGTTGTTCTTTGCCACGAAGAAAGTCTCAGGGTAGCAAGCGAGCGATGTCTGGAGCGTCCGCTCGTCCCAGGGGTCGGTGAAGGACGCCCTCTCGACGGCGACTATCTGCGGGATGTCTGCGGGTTGTGCCCGGCGAATACTGAGTTGGAGCGGCATCATAGTCTCGGTCTCTCCCTCCTGGAGTGCCCTAGCTAATATAGTCTCAGGAAACAAAATAGTAGGCACATACGAGGTGGCGGTATTTATGGTTCAGATCTATCGTTTCGCGGCTGTCCGCCCGGGGCAGCAGTACTCCGAAGAGATTCCTTCCGTGCCCTACGACGTGGTGACGGCAGAAGAGGCCCGGGAATGCATCGAGAAGAATCCCTTAAGCTTCCTCCGGGTCAGCCGGCCGGATGCCGAACTCCCCGACATACCCTCAAACGACGACCGGGTCTACCGGCGGTCGCGGGAGGTCT
Source organism: Methanobacteriota archaeon (assembly GCA_023393455.1). Lineage (GTDB taxonomy): Archaea > Halobacteriota > Methanomicrobia > Methanomicrobiales > Methanoculleaceae > Methanoculleus. Next base: position 42,158 of record JAEWLJ010000005.1, read on the forward strand.
TCGACGGGATGCTCGCAGACGGTCTGATGCAGCGTGACCAGGAGGACGGCATGTACGTCTACCGGGCGATCCAGGACGGCGAGGAGTTCGTCGGGCTGGTCTGCTGCGTGGGGACGGAGGACTACGAAAACCGGACGATCCGGCGGCACGAACTCACCCGGTACGACAAGGAGGAAGACCGGACACGGCACATCGACGTCGTCGGCGCGAACACCGGCCTTGTATTCCTGCTCTACCGAGACCCGGGGGAGATCTTCTCCCACGTTCGATCCCTCATCGACGACGTGCAGCCCGACGGGAGCACCACGACTGCTTCAGGCGTGCTCCACGAGGTCTACCGGGTCGCCGACGAGGCCGCTCTCGCTCGCCTTGAGGGCCTCTTTGCGGCGGTGCCGGAGACTTACATCGCCGACGGGCACCACCGCGCCAAATCGGCGGTGAACGTGGCGGAGCGCCGCCGGAACGAGGGGCGGTTCACCGAAGAGACCGGGAAGTTCATGGTGGTCCTCTTCGCCCACGACCGCGTCCGCATCCACGGCTACAGCAGGCTTGTCACCGACCTCGGCGGCTACACCCTTCCGGGGCTCATCGATGCGCTCTTAACGGCGGGCTGGAACGTCCGCCCCTACGGGAAGGTCGACGCAACGGGTTACCAGATCCAGCCGCTCGCGGCCGGGGGCGCTCCCGCCCACGTCATGCACTTCTACCTGGAGAAGACCTGGTACGAGGTTTCCCGGCCGGTCGCGGACCCCGGCGACCTTATCGGGTCGCTCGACGTCTCGGTTCTCCAGAAAGATGTCCTCGAAGGGATGCTTGGCATCTCCGACCCGCGGGGCGACCCGAGGCTCCACTACATGGGCGGGGCAAAACCCCTCCGTGAACTCGAGTGCCTCGTAGATGACGGCAAATACGCCTTTGCGGTAGCGATGCAGCCGGTGCCGGTCGAGACGGTGCTCGCGATCGCCGATAGCGACGGTGTCATGCCCCCGAAATCCACCTGGTTCGAGCCGAAACTCCTCTCGGGGCTTGTCGTCCACACCATCGATTAAATCCAGATCACCACCTTTAACTCCTTTTTGCCCGATCATCTCTTATGATCACGATTGCGCTCCCGAAGGGGAGCCTTGAGGCGCAGACGCTCCAGCTCTTCAAGGAGGCGGACCTCGAGGTCAGGCGAACCGACCGCGACTACAACCCCCGGATCAACGATCCCCGGATCGGGAAGGTGAAGATCCTCCGGCCGCAGGAGATCCCCCTCTACGTCCAGATGGGCTACTTCGATCTCGGGATATCGGGGCTCGACTGGGTCCAGGAGAGCGGTGCCGACGTCGTCGAGGTCGCAAACCTCTCCTACAGCAAGACCGGCGACGGGAACGTCAAGATCGTGGTCGCGGTCCACCGCGACGAGCCGATAGAGGACGTCGCCGCCATCCGCCCGGAGAGCCGCGTGACGACCGAGTACCCGCGGATCACGGAGCGGTTCTTCTCGGAACTCGGGGTGCCGGTCAGGCTCTTTCCCTCCTATGGGGCGTCCGAGGCGAAGGTTCCCGACCTGATGGACGTCGTCGTCGACCTCACGGAGACCGGGAGCACGCTCAAGAAGAACGGACTCAAGATCGTCGGGCAGATCATGGAGTCGCACACCGCGCTCCTTGCGAATCGCGACTCACTCCTCGACCCGGAGAAGCGCCGGGAGATCGACGAGATCACGACCCTCCTCCTCGGGGTGATCGAGGCGCGCCACCAGGTGCTCCTGACGATGAACGTCCCCTCGGCCGCGCTCGACCGCGTCATCGAGGTCCTCCCTGCGATGAAGAAGCCCACCGTCGGCAGGCTGCACGGCATCGACTACTTCAGTATCCAGACGGTGGTGCAGAAAGGGCTTGTGAACTGTCTCATCCCGCCGCTCAAGGCCGCGGGGGCCGAGGACATCCTCGAGATCCCGATAACAAAAATAGTGCGGTGACCCCTCACCCACGCCGGGAGTACTCCCGCGAGCAGGCGTAGCAGACAAACTGCCCGTCCTCGACCCTGACGCGGGACTCGGCGGTCATCTCGCCGCATCTTGCGCATGGCACCGACCGGAATATCCTGGCCCGTTCGGGGATCTCGGGATCGACCTCGTGGATGATGAAGAGGTCCTCGGCGGGCGCCTTTCTGATGGCATCGACGACCTTCTTCATCCGCTCGTGGAACTCGGCGTGCTCCGCGCCGGTCGCCTGCCCCTGCATCACCCGCGCCCGGAGCGGCGCAAACTCCGGGTCAAGCGAGTCGATGTCGAATGACGGGTTCGAGACCACCCGGACTGCGGCCCCGGTTTTGCGGTTGATGAACGTGAACGCGTGCTTGCCGTGATCCTTGAAGAGGAGGTTTCCTTTTCCTGCGGTGCAGCCGGTGAGAACCTGGATGGCATCGACGCCGCAGGCATCGGTCTCGGCGATGGTGACGAGTTCCTCGTCTTCTGAGCGCCCGGACCGGAGCCGCGCGAGGGCGATCTCTGCTGCCCGGTAGCCCGTCGCGAGACCGGGGCAGATGTGGCCGTGGAAGGCGACCGCTTCGGCGAACCGGTCATCTGCTTCTCCCGGCGTGCCGGGGGGAATGGTGGTACACATATGCTTACCCTGCCTGAGACGTTGTTACGAACTTGCGGATATATGTTACGATAGCGCGCCGGAGCCCGCGGCCGCCAGAGGCGAACATATAAGGGTGGACCCCTCCCGCCCGGCGAGTCCGCGGGCGGGATGAAATAATTTTGCATTAGGCTGCCTGTACGTTTCCAATATCTCGATTCATGGGCAAATCTTTGAAGGTACAAGTAAGGGGGTTATTTATATGGCCTGGAGCATAATGACTGCTTTACATGAGAGTTCCCGGGGGAGTTCTAGCCCTGCTTGCCGCAGCCTGTATCCTCTGCACCGCGTGCGGCTGTCTCGGCACATCCTCACCGCCGTCGTCGAGCGGCGGCATCACGCCCATCGATCTGCCCGAGCCGGAGGGCTACACCCTCACCGAGGCTCTCGCAGAACTCGAGATCCTCAGCGTCGAAGGCGGCCTGAACATCACCGGCACCTCGATGCACCGGGTGCTCGGGAACCGCGTAACCCTCGACGGCCGGGCAGACGCCTGGGCGATCGGTCTCAAGGACGGGGACGAGGTGCGCTGGCTGACCTCCGGCATCACGGGCTGGAAGGAGACCTCGCTTCCTGTTCCCCTGCCCGATGACGAGGTGAATATGACCGGGATCCTCTCCCCGGAGGATCTCCTCGCGGCGCAGGAAGGCACGATCCGGCCAGCAATGATGCACCTCAATGCGAGCACGGTCGATCTCGTCCTCGCGGAGGGGGTCTACACCATTAACATCCGTTCGGACGCAGGGGTAGAGAGCCTCGGGTTCCGGGCGGATACCGGGGAGGTGATTGTATAAGGACGACCGACGACGGCGTGATGTCGCTTGACTTCCTCGTGGGGTTCACGATCTTCATGCTCTCCCTGATCATGGTGGTGAGCATGGTGCCGGGGCTGCTTGCGGGTCTCGAGAGCAGCGGCATCGACTACGATGCGGTCGCCTACCGCACAGGGGTTATCCTCGCCGAGGATCCCGGTTGGCCGGTCTACCCGCCGTGGGAGATGAAGACCAAGGCATACAAAGACGAGATCAATCGGATGGGGCTCGCAGTCTCGAAAGAAACCCCGAACATCCTCCTCTCGACGAAGGTCGACACCTTCTTCAACGACACCTTCTTCACACCGGAGGATTACCGCAGCAAGGCGATCTTCGGCGATATTCCTTACTCATATAACTTCTCGCTCCGGAGTGCGGACGGGACATACAACAACACAACCGGCGGCACTCCCCCTTCCGGCCACGGCTACATCCGCCGGGCGGTGAAGATCAAGGAGCCGGGGGTGGCGGTGATCGACGGCAGTTTTGCACCGCAATATACGTCTTCCACTGCAAACCAGGAGTTCATCGTCCGGCTGAACTTCAGCCAGCTGCTGGACTCGGGACGTGGCCCGGCCTACCGGATCGACCCGAGAACCGAGCCGGTGAACGTCACGATCACGGATTTTGCCGCGTACCTGAACACGACCGAGCCGTCCACGAACGCGACGCTCAAGAACGTGACGTTCTGGAAGATGGATCCGACAGTGCCGATCCCGCGGTTCACCCGTATTCCGTTCTTGTACGATACGCCGGACTCAGACCTATACACCCTGCACATCAACGGCGCTCAGGAACAGCACTCGCTCAAACCGGATGTGCCGGTCAACTCTAGCATCTCTCTCGTGCTGAAACCGGCGGCCACCTCGATCTTCACCCTGGACCAGAACAGCATCCTGGAGGTCCGGTTTAACTTCGAGGACAACCCGCCGCGGACGAACATCGCCGGCATCCACCACTACGACTACAACCAGACGAACGTCACCATCCCCCCCCTGAAGCCCGCTGTCCTGGAGGTGGCGGTATGGTGAACGATGGAGGCCAGCTCTACACGATGGAGGGTGTCGCGGCCGGGCTCATCATGCTGCTCACCGTGTATATCGTCATCAGCACGACGAGCATCTACACCCCCGGCGACACGCACATCCCGGATATGCAGCTCGAGCAACTCGGGAGCGACGTCCTCGCGATGATGGATATGCCCAACTCTAAAGGGGATGATAAGAGTGATTTGGAGAGATTCATCGCCGAGAATAGGTCCGATGACTTCAGGACCACGTTCCTCAACTACTGCAACACGACAGGCGGTGGTAGTGAACTGCACATGAGCGCAAGCGTCACCTACCGTTCCGGAGACAGCGTTGGAGAGTACCCGTTTGTTGGAGCCGACAGCACCTGGACAGGGAGGGAGTCCGCCGTGCGGGTGACCCGGTGGGTACAGCTCTCAGAGAATCCAGCGGGTGTGGGCATCGAAAACCGTTCTCAGGCCGTCCTCGTGGAGGTGCTGTTATGGCGTGCATGAACGAGGACGGCCAGTGGATCGTCCTGATGGGGCTTCTGGTCGCCGTGGGGCTCTTTTTCCTCGCGCTGATCATCAACCAGTCGGCGCTCGTCGGGCAGACGACCGCGGAAGGGGTGCTCGAGTTCCCGAAGAACGATATCCGAGACCTGCGGGAGGCGGTCTTCGACTATACCGATACATTCGGCGAGGCTAACAACTCCACCACCGGGGCGGTTCGCCAGGACATCGCCATGATCTCCCTCCAACGAAAGAACGCCGTGGTCAATTTCTCGGTTGAATCGCAGGTGGAGGTATCTGATCACTACCTGTACCCGATAACCATCCACTACAACAACGGGGTGACGGAGTACCATGAGAACGTGTATTACTGAAGCGCCGAACGAGGAGGGCGTCACGAGGCTGCTGGAGTACGTCATCATCAGCGGCGTGCTCCTCCTCCTGATGGTCGTCATGATCTTCACCGTCAACGCCGTCTTCATGGAGGGGCCGGCGAACAACCTCCGCTACCACGCCTTCGTGGATATCGGGAACGGAGTCAGCACCCGGATCGTCGATCTCTACGTGATCGCGCCCGGCAACGGGACGATAGCGACAAAGTTCGATATCCCCGACGACGTGGCCGGGGCAGACTATTTCGTGAGCGCGGATGTGACGGAAACAGGCATGACAGGCGCAAGCCAGGTGATCCAGGTGCAGGGCGGCGGCGTCCAGAGCCAGATCGCCATCGCCGGTATCGGAGCGACGAAGGGGGTCACCGGCAACACCACTGGTGCGGGCTGGAACATGATCCACTATGACTCAAGCGGGGTTTAGGAGAAGATAATCGTGAAGATGAATGATAAGGCGGTATCGGAGGCGATCGGGTTCATCCTGATCCTCGGGATCGTCATCAGCGGCATCGGGCTCGTGACGCTCTACGGCTACCCGGTGCTCGTCAAGGAGCAGAGCAACACCGACGTGAAGAACATGGAGCGGGCGCTGATCGTCATCCAGAACGACATGAAGAGCCTCTGCTTCAAGAACGTGCCCTATAAGGAGACGTCGCTCCAGGTGAGCGGCGGGACGCTTGAGGTGATCAACTCCAGCAGTTACGGCGGCTACGTCAACGTCACAGACGGCACCACCTGGTTCAACTACACCGTAGGCGCACTGACCTACCGGTCCGACAGGGGCACCGCAGTGACCACCCTGGAGAACGGCGCGGTGATGATACGCCAGGAGGGGGCCGATGGTTCGGCGATGCTTGCCGAGCCGCGGTGGTTCTACGACGACGGCACGGATACGTTCGTCATCTACATCATGAACATCACCACCGACACGTTGATGGCGAAGTCCGGGATGACGACGGTGAGGATGAGCCTGGAGGGTTCGAATACGAATTCGACATCCGTTGCGCCCGGACACAACGTGACGGTGGAGTATACGAGCAGTCCGTCGGGCGACTACTCGACTGCGTGGGAGAATTACCTGACCGGCACCTCGGTCGGGATGCAGAAATCCGCACCTAACAGTTACTACGAACGGAGCGACGTCACTAACCTCGTCATAAAAGAATACAGGATCAAGATCCACGATCTCTAACCTTTTTTGAGCCCGATACCAGAGAACTCCGACTGCTCGCCGGGGGTATGATGGAGGTCGCCCCAGAAAGATCCCCGAAAGATCCCCAAATCTTCGGCATACCCTAATCGGAGCGCTTACTCCCTATGAATATGTGATCTGATCCATATCCCGGGCATTGAAGGTGAAACGGCTTCCCATTGGGTTTCGCCACTCGGGGGGGGTCCGGGAGGGGGTGTCCCCCTCCCGGTAACAGTGTTTTGGGACAACTTCATGTAAAAAAATTAGAGGTACCGGTTCTTCCTGAGCCACTCCACCTGGGGTCTCGTGTAACGGTAGATGATATCGCACTTTTCGTCCTGGAAACTCCAGGGGACGACCACCAGAACGTCTCCTTCCCGGATCCAGACCTTCTTCTTGATCTTGCCCTTGATCCGCCCGGTACGCGTCACCCCGTCGAAGCAACGGATCCGGATGTGGTTTGCGCCCAGCATCAGTTCGGCGTTCCCGAACATCTCCCGGTTTCTCTTGTTCGGCAGGCGCACGCGGATAATCTCATCCCCCGACTCTCCTCCAGTGGATCCGGGTTTGCGCTTCGTAAGATCTGTCAGTTCATCAACCCCATATTTCTGAGTGTTCGATCTTTGTGTGTCCAGTTTATACAACTGCTAGGATATCAAATATTCTCCCGCAAGCGCAACGGGCGGCGCACCCGCTCCGGTTGGTTGCGTTGGGGTCCGGGCGGAAGTACGGGAGATTGCCGCCGGGAAGGTTATGTATATCTGCCGTGAGTATCCATCCGGCGTCCCATGGCATGGCCGAACCGCTCGCGCGGGATCTACCTCGCCTATACCATCCAGGGACTCATACTCCTCGCCGCAGCCTCACGCTTCCTGGCGGGGGAGTACTTCCTCGGATTCGCGGCAGCCTTCGCGTTTCTCCTGACGATGGTACCAGCCCTTGTGACGAGAAGCCTGCGCCTCTACCTCCCCTGGGAGATCAATGTGCTCATCGCCGCCTCCCTCTATATCCATGTCATGGGGCACGTCGGGGAATATTACGTCACCCTCGCGCCCTACTACGACAAACTGGCTCATCTCGTCGCCTCAGTCACCGTCGGGCTTATCGCCTTATTTCTCGTGCTTATTGCCGAACACCGGGGGGAGGTCCGGCTGACGGGGCCGGCGATCGCCGTCTTCATCCTGACGTCGACGCTCGCGGCAGGGACCGTCTGGGAGATCTACGAGTTTGCGGCCGACCAAGTCCTTGGCACGAACCTCCAATTCGGCAACACCGATACCATGTGGGATCTCGTCGTCGATCTGATCGGTGGGGCGCTCGTCGCCGTCTTCGCCGCTATCGTCCTCGCGAGGGGCGAGGAAGATCGGTTTGACCGGTTCTTCGCCGAACCGTCCTCCGGTGCGGAACCCCCCGAGATCATGGGCGATCCGATCGATCCGGCTCGCAGCCGCTGACCCGTGCGGATCCCATCCTGCAGATCATATTTATATTTTGAAAATGGAATAAAATGCAGTGAATCTGAAAGCACCAAGCGCACAACATATGGCGATAATCCTGCTCATCGTGCTTCCTTCCATGACAGGCTATATGGCCTGGGAAGCACGGGCCGTCGAGGTGACCGTCCTTACGATCGACGACGCACCCGAAGGCATCGTCTATATCACCGACCCTCACGTCAAGGAGTCCAACATCGATCACGTCCAGGAGGTGATCCGCGAGGTCAACCGCCTGAACCCCTCGCTCGTCCTGATCGGCGGCGACTTTGTCACCGGCGAAGAGGAAGACTTCACCTCCCAGGAGGTATGGAGGTCGCTCGACGCACCGACGTATGCCGTGCTCGGGAACCACGACTACCGGGTCGGGATCGACGGCCCCACAGGTGTCGAGAGGCTGCTCGCCACCCGGGCGTCAGCCGTGGTCGCCGCCGACACATACGACGTCTCGGCCTTGAACGACGGTTCCGCCGACACCGCCTTTGCCGACGACCTTACTGCGACGCTGGAGGAGAACGGAGTCCATGTCCTCAGGAACGACTACGCCCGCGTCGCCGTCGGGAACGAGGAGATCGTCATCGTAGGGATCGACGACGGGTGGGCGGGGATGGCGGACCCACCCGGGGTGCCGGCGACGGACGCGTTCACCGTCTACCTCATCCACGAACCCTCGTACCGCGCGGAGTGGGACGCCGACCTCATCCTTGCCGGCCACACCCACGGCGGCCAGTTCCTCTTCCCGGTCGTCAACCAGTTGAACGATCTCGGCGTCATCGAACTCGCCGGCCTCTTCGACGGCGACGGGAGGACGCCCACCTACATCTCCCGCGGGGTCTGCAGCGCGAGTCTTGCGGGAGTGGATCTCCGGTTCAACTGCCAGCCCGAGATCGTCCTGATCAACCCGACCGAGGAGCAACTCCGGGCGATCGCCTGATTCACGATCCCCCGATTCACGATCGCCTGATTCACGGCTCGAGGATGGCACGAGCCCGCCCGGCGATCAGCAGCACCTCCTTGAGGGGGAGGCCCGCGTCGTTTGCGATCGTCGCGGCGTCGCCGTAGGCGATCTGCTTTGCCGTGACGACCCCGGCGGCGGCCAGCCTGGTGGAGACCGACCGGCTCACCCCGGCAACGATGGTGACCGGGTAGGACTGCGTCTCCTCGATCATCGTCCGGAGGTTCCGCTCCTCGGGGTAGTCCCAACCGATATGTCCGATCCCCCGGCAGGTGGCGTAGCGCTTCGCGTGTTCCGAGAGTTTGGTGTTGCAGACGATCAGGGCGCCGTCGATATCAACGACGCACCGCCCCGACCGGAACCCCTCCTGGAGGTCCTCGATGATAGCCCGGGCGATCCGGCCTTCGTCGAGGCCGGTCACCCGGTGGTGGCTGACGTGGTGCTTCACCTCGACAAAGATGGTGGTGCCGTCCTTCTCCGCGACGGCGTCCACCTCGTGCTCCCCGCACCGTCCGGCAAGAACACACCCGGTCTCGACCAGGTAGCCGTGCTCACGGAGGAGAACCCGCACGAACTCCTCGAAGTCCGGTTTCGGGTGCAGGAGGGCGAGTGCTCTCCGGAGGTTCGTCCGGTGCCCGACGGCGGGGCGGACGGCCTTTGCCCGGGCGCGGAGCATCCGGAGGACCCCGGCGGTCCTCACCCCGTCGGGCACCGACTCCTCGATCTCACCGGCGATCCGTTCGGCCTCATCCGCGCCGACGCCCATCCTCCGGAGCGTCCGCTGCACCTTCAACGGGTCGAACGGCTCCCGGCCGCCGTTGGCCTTCGTGACGTGCTTCATCTGGTACGGGATCTTGGCTCCATAGGCGAAAAGCGTTCGCTATCCGGTTCCCGGGGGTGCAACGTACACCGTTATCGTCTTTTAGAGCCAATGGGCAACTACGAGAGAGATGAAACCGTTACAACGTCCGGTCATCCTGGTCCTCGGCGCGGGGGCGGTCGGCCTTGCCCTCGCCGGGAGGCTTGCCACGGTCGGAACGGTCTACGCGGCCTGCAGGCCGGTGCATGCCGATGCTATCCGGGAGCGGGGCCTCGTGATGGAGGGGGTCTGGGGGGATGCGACCGTCAGGGAGGTCACCCCCGTCACGGGGCCGGACGAGGTCCCGCCTGTGGTCGACTTCGTCATCGTCACCGCGAAGGGCACCGCCACCCGGGCGATCTGTGAGGAGTACGCCGGGGCGATCCGGGGCAGGCCGACGGCAAGCCTCCAGAACGGGATCGGGAACGAGGATATCATAGCGGAGTACACCGATACCGTCATCGGCGGAACCGTGACGACGAACTTCTCGATCGCGGGCCCGGGGCACGTCCGGGTCTTGAGCGAGAGCGCCCCGATGCGGTTCGGGCTCTGGTCGGGTAACGGCGATGCCCTCCAGGGACTGATCGGGATCGTCCGCTCCGCCGGGGTTCCGGTCGAACCCGAACCCGATATCCGTGCGGGCAAGTGGGCGAAAGCCCTCCTCAACATCGCGGTGAACCCGATCTGCGCTCTCCTCCGCGCCCCGGTCGGGGTGGCCGCCGACGAGAATATCCGGGGGATCGTCGACGGCCTCATCCGCGAGACCTTCGCCGTCGCCGGTGCCGAAGGGGTGCACCTCCCCTGGGCGACCGCCGACGACTACCTCGCCTACCTCTTCGGCGTCCAGGTGCCCGACTTCGCCGCGGTCTACCCCTCGATGTACCACGATCTCCGCCAGGGCCGCCGGACAGAGATCGATCTCCTCAGCGGCTACGTGGCAGACCTCGGGGAGCGCCACGGGATCGCGACGCCCCACAACCGGTGCATCGCCGCCCTCGTCCGCTACGCACAGACGCATCCTGACGGGCGGTGACCCTCACTCTTTGCCCAGGGTTGCGGCGAGCCTCCGGGCGGCCTCTTTTGCATTTGCTTCCGTCCGCCACAGCCCGGTCTTTCCGACGGGGTTCCCTTCCCGGTCGTAGAGCTGCACATAGTAGCCGCCGTCCTGGCGGGAGAACCGGACTTCGCCGACGATACCGGGGCCATATTCCTGCATACTCAACTCTTATCGGCGGGGGGTTATGATGGTTCCCACGCAATAAGAGCGGACCGCCTCGCCCGAGGTATACGGAGAAAGGATCGTCGTCCGGGTGCCCTTCAGAGCGTCAGCGGTATCCCGAGGAGATGCAGCACCACCGTGATGAGGACGCCGAACACCCCGCCGATCGCGCAGATCAGGACGGTAAGGATGTTTATCGGGATGTCAGGCCGGCCGACGAGTTGCATCAGGTCGAGGAGGTTGATGAGCCAGAGCAGGATCACGCCAACGACGGCGTTGATGATGAGGCCAGTAACGCTCTTCACGACTTTGTAGAGGACGAACGCAAGGATGATAACCAGGATCAGGGCCAGGAGTCCCGTGAGTAAGCTCATACCGTTCGTAGGATGCGTCCGGTATTGAACGTTCCTAGAGGTAGCCCAGCGACTTGAAGACGGGCTGGAAGCAGACCCCCTCGCCGATCTTCACGCACCGTACCGCAGGGTCTCCTTCGTAAGCGCCCATCGTCCGGCCGTCCCCGAGTTCGACCCAGTCGTGGACGGCGATACCCTTCCCGCAGATCTCGACGTGGAGGGCGTTCGTCCGGAACGCCTCCGTGTCCCAGATCATGATGCCGTGGACAGGGCGGGCACTTATGCCGTTCTGCCGGAGCACCTCCGTCCTGAGGAGCGCGAGATCGGTGCAGTCGCCCACCCCGTAGGCAAGGGTCGCGTTGAGGCCCACCGGGAAGAGACGGGGGGAACCGTCGACGCAGGTGAACGTCGCCCGGCCCATCCGGTCGAGGAGGGTATCTTCCGGGAAGGGTTCGGAGAGGAGGGCGATCCTCTCTGCTTCTGCTCCACCGACCCTCTCAAAGCCGCCATACCCCTCTCCGCCGTCATAGATCAGATGTCCCTGAGGAGTGAGGAGAGAGAGGAGGAATATCGCGTTAAGAATGCCCCAAACCACGTTATTTGCCCAATATATTTTAATGTCTTTGGATCTATATCAGGACTTCTATTCTCGTTGCAGGGATATATATGGAGAATATGCGATTTATCGATTTATGATCAGGAGAAGTGCCCTGGGCGCGCACCACGAAAGAGATGGATCTCGCCGTGCACGGTCTGGCAAGATGGGGGATCACCGGGAGGCGGCGATATGCCGGGCGGCGAGGGCCGCGGTGGAGAACGCGGCCTGGAGGTTGTAGCCGCCGGTGTTGCCGTCGATATCGAGCACCTCCCCGATGCAGTAGAGGTTCGGGACGATCCTGGATGCCATCGTCTTCGGGTTGATCTCCCCGAGGGCGACCCCGCCACGCGTCGCCATCGCTTCACCAAACCCGCCGAGCCGCTCCACCCGGAACGGATACCCGCCAAGAGATTCGGCGAGGGCGCTCCTGGCCTTCTTTCCAAGGTGAGCGCAGGTCTCATCCGCCGGAACCCCGGCGAGGTCGAGGAGTCGCCGGGCGAACCGCTCCGGGAGGGGGAAGCCGCAGAGGACGGTCTTCACCTGCCGCGCCCCGCCCGCCGCGACCGCCTCGGTGAGGCGCTTTCGCACCTCCTCCGGGCTCGCGGCGGGGATGAACGTGACCCGGAGGACGTCGCCGGGGAGGATGTGGCGGGAGAGGTCGAGGATGCCCGGGCCGGAGAGCCCGGTGTGGGTGAAGAGGAGGTCGCCGGTATGCTGGCGGACGCGTCTGCCGTCTCGGTAGACGGAGAGGGTGATGTTTGAGAAGGATATCCCGGCAAGGTCGGCGAACGGGTAGTCCCCGACGTAGACCGGGGCAAGCGCCGGAGCAACCTCCGTCGTCGGCTGCCCGAGGGCCCGGGCGAAGGCGTAGCCGTCGCCGGTCGAGCCGGTGGCGGGGTAGGAGGCGCCGCCGGTGGCGATGACGAGGGTGGAGGCCCGAACGGTCTCCTTCGCCGTGACCAGGAACCCGTCGCCGTCCCGCTCGACGGCCCGGACGGGGTCGCTGTCCCGGATCTCCACGTTGCGAGCGGCGCACTCCGCGAGGAGGACGGCGAGGACGTCAGCGGCCTTCCGGGTCTCCGGGAAGACCTTCCCGCCGGGCTCGGTCTCCATCAAAAGTCCCCGGTCGGCGAAGAACCCGATGAGGTCGCGGTTCGTGAAGTTCATGAGCGCGGGCCGGAGGAACGTGCCGTGGTCGCCGTAGCGGGAGAAAAAGTCGGCGATCTCGCCGTCGTGGGTGATGTTGCACTGCCCCGACCCGGTGATGAGGAGTTTTCGGCCCGCCGCGGGCTTCTTCTCGAAGACGATGACGGTTCTCCCGGCGCCTGCTGCCCCGAGAGCGCAGAAGAGCCCGGCGGGACCTCCCCCGATGATCGCGATGGTCTCGTTCACGGTAGTGATCGGTCGCCTCCAGAGAGCATCAGCGTTGGGGTGCGCCGGCCGCTAGATGGATATAGGGGCGGTTCTCACGGGGGGGCGGATCACCATGAATGTCAGACGGATCATTCTTTTCGGAGGGCTCATCGGACTGCTCCTCGCCAGCGGGGCGGCTACGGCGGAGGTGACCCCGCGCTACTGGCTGGACGATACCCCCGGGACCTTCTCCCACCGCCAGACGGTCTCGGTCGAGAACCCCTCCACCATCGACGGCCTCGCGGTCTCGTTCAACGCGACCCACCTTCCCGGTATGCGGCCGGACTTCGCCGACATCCGGTTCGTCGATGCTGACGGGAGAACCGTCCCCTGCTGGATCGAGGACGTGACCGCCGGCTCCCACGCCCGCGTCTGGCTCGCCCTCCCGGCGAGGGCGACGGCGGTGACCATGCTCTACGGCAACCCCGAGGCCCGGGACGCCGGCGACCCCGACGCGGTCTTCCTCTTCTTCGAGGACTACGAGCGCGGCGACCTCTCGCGGTGGTCGTCCTGCGGTTCGAGCGCGCTCGTTCAGTCCGATCTTGTTCGTAGCGGCGGATATGCCGGGGATATCAACGTCTCCGACCCCGACCTCCCGGAGTTCAACGAGAGAAGGGTCTGTACCGCAAACATCTCGGCGGGATCGATCATGATCGAGGGGGACTTCCGGGTGAGCGAGTTCGGGCGGTGGTGCGGGTCGGGCTACATCCAGGCCTGGAACGGGACCGACCGGCTCTACGCGCTCCACCTCAGGAACGGGTCGGTGCAGCACTACGACGGCGACCACCGGAACTTCTCCGCCGATCTTGGGGCCGAGACCGATACCTGGTACCACGCGAGGATCGTCCTCGACACGCCGAACGCCACCGAGCACGCCTGGATGGACGGCGAGTACCTGGGGAGCGCACCCCTGCGGTTTGCCGACGGCTCGCCGGTGCCCCGCGACGTGGTCTTTGATACTTTCGCCCTGATCGGGTCTTCGGCGTGGTATTCAGGGGCTCCGCACCACTTCTACGCCGACAACGTCGTCGTCCGGGACTACGTCCCCGTCGAGCCGCGACTCTCCTACGGGGACGGCCAGGTCAGCTCGTAACAGCCACGAGGGCGAAATAAACGACGACAAGCCCCTGGAAGAGGAAGTACCCCACGATGTTCCTGACGGCGTAGGGAAGAGCGCATGCCCGTTCCGCGCACCGGTTCGAGAACCCCCACAGAGCAATCCCGAGCGGGATAAGAGAGAAGAGCGCCACCGGCCGGAAGTCCACGGGTGCGAAGAAGCCGGTGAGCGCAAAGACGGCGAGCGCCGCGGTCGCGAGAGACGCCGCGAGGGCGATGAGCCCAAAGCCGTAGACCCTTCCCCGTCGCACGATGAGCGTCCGCTTCCCGCCGGCGATGTCGCCCTCCCGGTCCGGGATCTCGACGCTCGTGATGAAGACAAGGCCGTAAAGGCAGAGCGGGACGGCGAACGCGAAGAAGGCGGCATCCAGCGTCCCTTTCGCGACAAAGTAGCCCGCCCCCGGCATCAGGAGGCCGAAGGTGATCATGTTCGTCACCTCGCCGAGGTTATGGTAGGCGAGCGCGAGCGGGGGCGCCGTGTAGAACCAGCCGAGCAGGTTCCCCGCTATGCCGAAGGCGAGGAAGACGACCGGGTAGCCATAGACGGTCACGAAGAGATACCCGACCAGGATCGAGACCGCCATCAGGGTAACGGCCGCGACGAGAGCGGCGGGTTTCAGGCCGGGGTTGGCGGCGAGGACGCCGCTCCCCCCGGATATCGGCGACGTCTCGACGAACCGGTCGGCGTCGGCATCGAAGTAGTCGTTGCTGTAGTTGACGGAGAGGTGCGCCGCCGCCATCGCCGCGTAGCCGACGAAGAAGATCGCCGGGGTGAACCGCGCCCCGAGGAGATACGCGAGGAGCGCTCCGGCGGTGAACGGGATGAAGCCCGAGAGGAGGAACGGGAACCGGCCGAGCCTGATGAACTGCAAAAATGCGTGGGTGTCCATGCGGGTCTCCGCCGCGGGATGGGAAGGCCTGGGTATATAGCCTTTGTCCGATCCCTACCGATCGCAGGCGAGGAGCGGCACCACCGCCCGCAGCGCATCGACGCCCCCTTCGACGTAGATGAGGCCGAGAACCGCCCGGGCAAGGGTCTCCTTCTCCCTCACGAGCCGCTCGCCATCGGGAGCGTGCCCCGCGCCGATCCGGCTCTCGTGAAGGCCCCACCGGTCGGAGAGAGCCGCGAAGCCTGCCACGCCTTTTCCCGGGAGGACCTTCAGCCGCAGGGTCACGTCGCCGATGAGGGCGAGCGCATGGTAGTCGTCGGCGAAGTTCCCGAGCGTCGCCAGGTCGTTTGCACGGATCGGGAGCGCTTCTTCAGGGAACCCGGCGAGTATATCCGAGAAGAGCCGTTTCGTAGAGGGGGCCATCAGGACCCGGATAGGCCCGTCCGGGCTGTGGAAGGCGTGCCCGGTCTCCTGCTCGATCCGGGGGAGGGTGTGCTCCGCCACACACGCGGCCTGCTCTGCCAGGCGGCCGGTCGCCCTGGACCATCCCCGTATCCGCCGGAGCCGCCGCGACCGCCGGGCCGAACGCCGGTGGGCGGGGAGGTGCTCCCGGCGGTACTCCCGCATGAGGCCGTCCTGTAGCGCCGCAAAGGTCTCCTTGAGCGGGCGGGAGAGCGATCCGTAGTCGTATGCCATTGAAAGAGAATGTGGTAAGGAGAGGTATTTACCTTTCCACCGAGGTCAAGGGATCAGCCCCAGAATGAGCGCGGCGGCGATGCCGAGGTGCAGGCAGAGGAAGAGGGGGACGAGCCGGAACTTCGGCTTCTGCGTCTTGTGCCGGAAGACCTGCATCGCGGCAAACGCCCCGAACGGCCCGAAGAACGCAAGAGCGAGGAGCCGACTCTCCGGCGTCCTCCAGGCCGCCTTCTCCGCCAGCCGTTTGTCCCGGAAGTACGCGAGGAACGCGACGACGTTCACGAGGAGATAGACCGTTATCAGGATCAAAACACGCGTCATTCTGTCGACTCCTCCCGCACCGGGGTATGCCGCCCGATCCGCTCTGGGATCCCGGAATTGTTGAGGCTCTTCACATCATACTGTTTTTTGCCGGAAACAGAAGAGGTTGTCGTTCCTCATCCGTCAGCAGCCCGGGTCCAAAAAAGGGCGGCGGAAGGCCGCCACGATCAGGTGCTGTTCTCCGAAGAGAGTGCCGTCAGGTTCATCAGGGTAGCGTTCTCCGCCGTGGCGTTGAACGGCACGATCACGATCTCATCGTCCACCTTCTGCTCGACGTCGGGGACGGGATACTCAAAGACGCCCTCCTTCCCGGCATCGTGGTGCAGGACCGCAAAGAGGGTGTCGGTGGCGACGAACGTGTGGACGGTGACCGTGACGTTCGTGTTCACCCCGGGCCTGACCGGGGAATACCCGATGACCCCTCCGGGATGCCCGAAGAGGTTGTTGTGGATGACGATCCAGCCGGGGCCGTTGCTCACGGCCTCATCGACCGTGACGTTCCCGACGATACCGTCGCCCGTTATCACCTGATCCTTCACCGTGACCGAGGCGTTCGCCGCCTCGACCTGGGCGGAGACAGGCGCGATGCAGCAGGCGAGAATAACCCCTGCAATAACCAGCCAATGTTTCTTCATCCTATCGACCTCCCCGTGGGGGAGGGGGCAGGCGTTCCCGGGACTGATAAAGTGTTGGGCGAAGTCCGGTCACCGGCTGTGGAACGTTTTTTGAACCGGGGCGTATAACCCCTGGCCGACCACCATGAGAGAGACCCTCGCCGCGCTCGCAGACCTGACCCGCGCCCACTTCTTCTTCGTCTGGCCCCTGCTCTTCTGCTCGGGGCTCGCGCTCGCGTTTGAGAACTACGGCGGGTTTTCGTGGGAACTCGTCGGCCGGGCGGCGCTGATCGGGCTCTTCGGGTTTACGGCCGGGCTCGTCCTGAACGACTACATCGACCGGGAGTATGACAGAAGAGACGTCGACGGCTCGCTCACCCGCTACTGGCGGCCGTTCGGCGAGCGGCCGATCCCGGCGGGAAGACTCTCCCCGCAAACGGCGCTTGCCGTCTTCCTCGTCCTCGCCGGTCTTGCGGCCGCCATCGCCATAACCCTCCCTTCGCCACACAACCTCTACGTCCTCGGGATCATGGCCTACTCCTACCTGGTCGAGTACTTCTACCAGACGAAGAAGCGGAACCAGACCCTCCCCCTCGCCCAGGTCGTCGGGCGGACGGACTTCGCCCTCTTCCCCGTCGCCGGCTACCTGGTGTACGGGAACCCTGACGCGACCGCTCTCCTCTTCTTCCTCTTCTTCTACCCGTGGACGCTCGCGCACCTCGGGGCAAACGACATCGCCGATATCGTAAACGACCGCGCCCGGGGGATGGCGACGATCCCGGTCCTCTACGGGATGAAGGGCGCGGCCGCCTGGGTTCTCGGGTTCTCAGCCATCCATGCCGCGATGGCGGTCGTCTTCGGCCTCACCCTCGGGCCGGTAACCCTCGCCGGGTTTGCCGCAGGACTCGTCCTCCTCGGGGCGGCGAACTACATCATCCTCAGGAAAAAGAGTGCGGAAGCCGCGATGCGGGCGCTCCCGCTCATCCACGCGACGGTGATCGTCTACGCCGTCGCGATCATCGCGGGCGCCGTGCTCACATGACGATGAACACCCCGTGCATCGCAGGGTGGACGTCGCACCGGAAGAAGTAGTTCCCGGGGGTCGGGGGCGCCGTGAAGGTGTAGGTCGTCCGGTCCGGGCCGGTGACGATATCGCCGACGAAGATTGCGTCGACCGCGGAAGAGTCCGTGTAGACCGAGACGTTGTGCGGGACGCCGTCGTCCCGGTTCTCGAACTCGATCGTCACCTCCGCTCCCGCCGGGACCGTCATCGTCTCCGTACTGAAACCGAAGTTCTCGGCCGCGATCGCGACGGTCACCCTCGCGACGGCGCGGACCGCTTCCGGGGTCACGCCCGCACCCCCGGAACAGATGCCATGCCTGTTGTTATTCGTGCCATGAGCCCCCCCGGGTGGCCGGGAATCATAAAGGTTGGCCCGGCCGGTATCGGGGGGCGCAAGGCCCCTCTACGGCTGCAACGGCCCGGTTGCATTCCCGGAGACGATCTTCCAGACCCTGCCGGTCGCGGTGGACGCATCCGGCCCGGCGACGCCGGTCGTGAGTACGTAAAGTTCCGACTCTTCATCCTCACCGAACCCGAGGAGGAATGCCTCCGGGGTTCCCGTGGACGTCCCGGTCACGTTGAGCCTCTGCACGCTCCACATCGCGACGTCTTCGGCCGTGAGGTTCGCCGCAGAGTCCGGGAACGCCGATGCGTTCCACCCGGGAGGGGGCGTCGCAACGAGCAGGATGACGTCACCGGGGACGAAACCATCGCCCCAATAACCGAAGACGTAGCGTCCCGTAAGACCCGGGAGCGCCGTGCCGTTGTAGACCCGGCCGCCGACGATAACGTCACCCAGGTCACGCCCGCCCTCGATGATCGGGCCGATCAGGGGCTCCTCGAGATGACCGACGGCCTCGCAGGCCGCCGGGGGCGTCTGGAAATTGAAGAGGTCGAAACAGTGGGTCCCCTCCCTGAGGCGCCAGCCGTAGTTGCCGCCTTTCGCAACAAGCGAGACCTCCTCAAAGAGGTTCTGGCCGGCATCCGCCGCAAAGAGGTTGCCTTCGGCGTCGAACGAGATGAAGGCCGGGTTCCGGAAGCCGTAAGCGTAGGTCTCGGGCGGGACGCTCGCGTTCGCGACGAACGGGTTGTCCGCCGGGACTCCATAGAGCGATCCTGCAGCAGTTACCCAGGTGGCGTTCTCCTCCGGCTCCGTCACGTTCTCCGCGGTGACGTTGTCCACGTCGATCCGGAGCACGCTGCCGTAGATCTTCGTCGGGTCCTGGGCGTTCCCGATCTCCGGAGTGTGCCCGGTGCCGCTGTCGCCCGCCCCGCCGCCGTCCCCGAGCGGCACGTAGAGGTAGCCGTCACGGGGGCTGAAGGCAATGCTCCCACCGTTATGGGTGGACTGCGGTTTGTCGATCTCTAAGAGAACCCTCTCCGAGGTCATGTTGACCCGGTCGGGATTTGTGGGGTCGACCCGGAACTCGGAGAGGCGGTTCGTGCTATCCCAGCCGTCAGGCGCCCCCTCGCGGAGTGGAGCGCTGTAGAACCCAAAGACCCGCCCGTTCTCCCGGAAGTCGGGGTGGAAGGCGATCGAGAGGAGACCGCGCTCGTCGTAGGGCGGGATGAGGTTGACCATGCGGTCGCGGACGTCCAGGAACGGCTCCTCAACGAGGGTGCCGTTCGGATCGATGATCGAGACCGTCCCGACCAGGTCGACGACGAAGAGCCGGCCCGAGTCGTCACCGGCGTCCGTGAGCATCAGCGGCGCGACGAGGCCCTCGGCCACGGGCTCGAGGCTCACGTCAGCCGTCTCCCCGGCAAGCCGGGTGGTCGAGGTGTTGTTCAGGTACTCCGCCGCGTAGGGAGACCCGGCGTTCGTCAGGTTTCCGACGGCAGCCGTCAGATTCGCCCCCTCGGGAGCGGGAGTCTGCGTGAGGTCGGTTCCGCCGTTTGGGTACACCGCGGCCCCGGCAACGCCTGCCAGAGCGAGGAGCACCAAGAAGGATATCATGGCTACGGCTGCTCGTGTCATGCGGCCTTCCTGTCGGGGGTGAGCATATAAACGCTATCCTGCCCGTTCGTAGATCCTGACACCTCCTTCATCGTAGATGAGGCGGAGCCCCCGGTCCGGCAGCCTTACATCATAACGCTCGCGTTCGGGCTCGCCGACGTAGAGGAGGGTCGCGTTGTACTTCTCCATCAACATGACGGCGTCCGCCGGATCCTCGTAGATCGCCCGGATATCCGGCGGGCGCTCCGTGTACCACGCTCCGTTCCCCCGCCAGGTCAGTTCGTGGCCGATCTGTCCGAGGACCGCCGGGATGCCGGTGAAAGACGAGACACGGGAGTAGTAGCCGTAATCCCCGTTTTCGGCCTCCACAATCCGGTGGTCGCCGTCGAGCGTCTGGAGGTAGTCGATCGCCGCGGCCTCCCCCGGCCGGGTGGCCTTGAGGTAGGCAAAGCCGTCGAGGGTCGCATAACCCGCCGCTGGGTAGTCGATCCCGAGGAGCCCCCGGCCGATATCGATCTCGAGGGCGACCGGGGCGGCGATGAGGGCGACGGCTGCGACGACGGCAGCACCCTTCCGTGCCGCGTCCGGGAGGACCGGCCGCCGTCCTGCAAGCCACTTCCCGGCAAGGAGGAGGGAGCCTGTCCCGAGCAGGATCCAGGCGTCGAAGTAGAACTTGAAGACGGTGTTGAACCGGCTGTAGTCCCCGCCGAGCATCTCCTGGAGGTAGAAGACCTCGCAGAGGGCGAGCACCGCGAGGCCGGCGATGCAGAGGAGGTCGGCAAACGAGCGCTCCCGCCGGAGGAGGAGGTAGACGAGCGGGACGAGGAGAATCGCAAGAGCCGTATACCCGATGGCGAGCGCCGGGACGGCGACGGCGAGCGCCACCGGGGCCCGCCGGATATCGGGGGCGACGGCCGCGTAAGCGATACCGAGGAACCCGCCCCAGACCGCGAGGAAAGCGAGCGGGTCGGTGGGAGGAAGGCCCCACCCGATCCCGCCGATACCCGCGGGCTCGAGGTCGAGGTAGTAGGGGAGGTAGATCGCGAGAGCGAGCGCCGGGACCACCACGGCGAAAGCGATCGTGGAGCGGTCGCGCCCGGAGAGGAAGAGGACGAGGAGGAAGACCGCGACGGCGGGGGCGTAGACGAGAGCGTCCCAGGATGAGAGGAGCGGCATCGAGCCGACGGAGAGAGCGAGGAGGAGGGTGAGGCCAAACCTTCCCGGGGCGTCGAGGACGCGCCAGCGACACCAGGCAAAGGCGAGGAGGAAGATGAGGAAGACCTGGTTGAAGGCAGCGATCTCGAAGGCGTGGACGTTCCCGAGGAAGAGGGAGAAGACCGGGAACTCGAACCGGCCACCGGGGATGATCCAGTTGGTCTCCTGGAAGGCCGAGTAGATCCCGTCGCCCGCGGCGAGGAACCAGACGACCGACGGCGGGACGAGGAGGAGGACCACGAGAGGGAGCCACCGCCACCGGGGAAGGATGAGGTGGCCGAGCGCGTAGAGGGCGACGAACGCCGTCCCGTAGACCGTGGCCGGGACGAGGTTGAAGGCCACCTCCGGGGGTATCCCCGTGACGATGGCGAGCGAGCCCATCAGCCAGTGGCCGAGGTAGTAGTAGACGGTGAGGTGCCCGCCCGCAAACCAGGGGTCGAGGGGCGGCACCACGGGCTCACGGATGATGCTCGCGATGAAGGCGTGGTTCATGTACTGCTCGCTGAAGTAGCCGATGGGCGGATTTACGAACCGGACGGCGAGCGCGAAGAGAAACCCGACGAGGAAGACCGCGTCCCAGGAGAGGAGGCTTCTGATCTCGGAGAGCCGGTAGTCGCCCCGCCGGATGCCCCATACCCCGAGGGCGAGGAAGACGAGGAGGGCGAGGGCGACCGGGACGCGGAGGAGGCCGCAGTACCAGGTCATGAGGGTGAAGAGGAGGAGGGAGGCCGGGTAGGCCGCCGGGTAGGCATAGTCCCCGAGTGCCGGGCGGAGTCGGGGCCAGAGGGCCATCTGCAGCCCTTTGAGGAGACCGGCCCAGAGGAGCACGTCGCATGCCTGCAGGAGGAGGTTCACGCCCCGCTATCGTGGTTCCGGGTATATCCGGTTTGCGCTCGCCCTCCACGGAATGATTTAACCAGAGGTCCCGCCATACCACTACACCCAGGAGATGGCCGAAATGACGAAGAACAGGAGTCCGGGGGTCATCCGCCTCCGGGAGAGGGGGATGATCGCCGTCCGGGGAAAGGTTCTCGCCGGCGTGATGACCGCGCCGCAGATGGCGGCGGTAGCCCGGATCGCGGAGGAGTTCGGGGACGGTACGGTCGGGCTGACGGCCCGCCTCAACATTGAACTCCCCCGAATCGACCGGCGGGACGCGGGGGAGGTTGCAGAACGGCTCCGGGAGGCAGGGATAGAGCCGGGGAGCACCGGGGCGACCCTTCGGGCGGTCGTCGCCTGCAAGGGCACGGTCTGCAGGCACGGGTGCTACGACACCCAGGGGCTCGCCCGGGCGATCGAGGAGCGTTACGGGGGATGCGACCTCCCCCGGAAACTGAAGATCTCCCTCTCTGGGTGCCCGAACAACTGCGCACGGGTTCAGCTCAACGACATCGGGATAGCGGGGAGACGATACCCCCTCTTTGCCGATGAGTGCGAAGGCTGCGGAGCGTGCGAGAAGGTCTGCCGAGAAGGGGCCGTCCGGGTCGCCGATGACAGGGTTCTCTTCTCGGGGGAGGCCTGCATCGGCTGCGGCGACTGTATCGCAATCTGTCCACAGGGTGCGATCGCTGTTGCTTCGGAGGGGCTGCGCCTCTTCCTCGGCGGGAGGTCGGGCAGGGTGCTCCAGGTCGGCACCGAGGCCGACGAACTCATCGCCGAAGACGAGGCGGTCGCGATCGTCGGAAAGCTGATCGACTGCTTCCGGCAGAACGCACTGCCGGGCGAGCGGTTCGGGGAGATGATGGAGCGCGTGGGAGGAGAGACCGTCTTTGCAGCCGTCGGGATGAGGCCGCGGGAGTGAGCGGCCCTCCGCTCACTGTGACGTCTTCGTGCTCTGCAAACCGTAAGAGCCTCTCCCATCCCCACCCCAGTCCCCGCACTCTGTGACGACCATCCACGTCTCCCGGATTCCCTCCTCCAGCCGCAGGATCCGGGCCGTCCCACCGAGGCTCTCCTCGACCTCGAAGAACTCCCGCGCCTTCTGCTCATTGAACGGGCCATAGCGTTCGATGCCGCCGCGGTCACCGATGACCTCGACCCGGTACTTCAGACGGGAACCGTTCATCATCATTCACCGGTGGTGGAAACGCCTGCAGCTCTATAAACCCTGCGGACACCGGGTGGAGAAACGTTAGTGGTTCTCCTATCCTGGAGTGTATTTGAGCTCATTCTCGGAGAGAAGCGGCGTCCCCTGCCATAAATGCCGGACATAAGAACAGGAAACCGGCAGTCACGCCCTCCGCCGGGGCGGGAGCCGGCCGGACACGTACCTTATATAGTATTCAGACATACTTCTACAAGCAGTGTTCTTATCTGCATGAGCAATCCAATGGATTATAACAGAGGCAACAGAAGTTTCGGTGGCCCGTCGAGAGGTTTTGGCGGTCCCCGTGAAATGACAAAGACCGTTTGTTCAGACTGTGGGAAAGAGTGCGAAGTCCCCTTCAAGCCGACCGAAGGCCGGCCTGTCTATTGCCAGGACTGCCTCCCCAAGCACAGAAAACCCCGGTTCTAAACCAATACATCTATCTTTTTCGTAAAACGTCAGCAGTGGATCTCCGGTCTGGAACCGGAGAGTCACGACGCCCTTGCCGGTCGCCGGCAACCACACCGCTTCTCCGGAGCAGAGCGGCTCGATAACAGGAAGAACCCGGGGGGCCGGGTTCACCGGAGCCCGAGTTCCAGGAAGAGATCATCGTGGAGAGCCCGGAGCGCCTCTGTCGCCGGGGACTCGGACCGGGTCGCCGGCCGGCCGTTCCTGACCGCGTCGACCACCGCCGGGTCGAACGGGATCTTACCCGCCACCACGATACCCTCTTGTTTACAGTAGTCCTCGATCCTCTTGCAGATATCCTCTGCGAGGTCGAACCGGTTGATGACGACGAAGATCCGGGGACTGAACCGCCGGCAGACCACAACAAGCCGTTCGAGGTCGTGGAGCGCCGAGACTCCCGGCTCCGTCACAGCAAGGACTGCATCCATCCCACTCACCGTCGCGATCAGCGGGCAGCCAATCCCCGGCGGGCCGTCGGCGAGGAGGAGGTCCTTGCCGCCCGACCGGGCTATCGCCCGCTTCTTCACCTCGGTGACGAGCAGTCCCGAGTTCCCGGAGCCCGGGAAGAGCCGGGCGTGAACGAGGTCCCCCCGGTCCGTCGCCGAGGTGTAGATCTCGCCGCAGACGCGGGGTTCCATCCGTACCGCCCCCACGGGGCAGACGTAGGTGCAGACAGCACAGCCCTCACAGTGCAGGGCATCCACCACCCAGGCATCATCGCGGCGCACGATCGCCGAAAACCGGCAGTGGTCCGCACAGATGCCGCAGTCGCGGCAGAGGGCCGGGTCGATCCGGGCCGCCGTGAGCCCCCGGAACTTCTCGGTGCTGATTCGCCGGGGACTGAGGAGGAGAGAGAGGTTCGCGGCTTCCACGTCGCAGTCGGCGAGCACCTGCGGCACGCCGCTCGTATCCGCGAGCGCAGCCGTCACCATCGTCTTCCCGGTGCCGCCCTTGCCGCTGATAACGGCGAGTTTGATCATGGGTTCACCCCCGTGATCGCATCGGCGAGATCGGTGAACCGCTCCTCCCACCCGGGAAGGAGCGCGGCGATGAGCCCGCCCCGGTTCTGGACGGCGGCAATCTCCCGGGAGAACGGGAGGGTCATCAGGATGGGGAGCCCGCGCTCCCGGCAGAACCCCACGGTCGCCTCGTCCTTGCCGTCGCTCCGGTTGATCACGACGCCGGCGGGGATGCCGAGCGTCTCGGCCACCCCTGCCGCAAGGCGGAGGTCATGCAGCCCGAACGGAGTCGACTCCGTCACCAGGACGCAGAAATCGCTCCCTTCAAGCGTCTCGATCACCGGGCAGGCGATCCCGGGGGAGGCGTCGTAGAGGATGAGGGGGTGGCCTTCTGCGAGCATCTTTGCCGCCTTGATGACCATCGGGGCCTGGACCTCCCCCTCGTTCAAGACCCCGCTCACCAGGGTGAGGCGTGGGAGCGGGTGGGAACAGGCCACCCGGCCGATGGTGCGCGGGACCTCCCGGATAGCCCCCTGCGGGCAGACGAGGACGCAGCCCCCGCAGGAATGGCAGAGTTCCGGGAAGGTGAGGACAGAGTCCTTCACCACGGCAAGTGCCCCGAACCGGCAGAACTTCCCACATTCCCCGCAGAGGGTGCACCTCGCAGGGTCGATCGCCGGGACCGGCGTCGTCACCGGGACATCCGTTGCCTCGGCCGGGAAGAAGAGGTGAAGGTTCGGCTCCTCGACGTCGCAGTCGACGAGCACAATATCGCGGGAGCGGGAGAGGGTGCAGGCGAGGTTCGCCGCCACCGTGCTCTTCCCGGTTCCCCCTTTGCCGCTTGCAATCGCTATCTTCATCTCCGGTCCCGCTTCAGGAAAGAGAGAGCGGCTGCAGGTTCCCGGCGGTATACTCCGCAAGGGCATCGGCGACGCTGCCGCTCCCATGGTAGGCGTAGGCCTTGATCCCACCCGCTTCGAGCGCCCGTGCGGCGTTCCCGCCGACCTGGCCGGTGATGACGGTCGTCGCGCCGTGCTCCGCGAGCAACTGGACCGCCCGGGGCCCGACTCCGCTGGCGGCGTCGATGAGGGGATTCTCGACCGATTCCGACGTTCCTTTCTCCGTATCGACGAAGACAAAGAAGGGTGCCCGGCCGAACCGCTCTTCAACCGGGGCATCCGTGCCCGTGGCACGGGCGGTGATGCAGACAATCATATGCTTTCACTCCTCTCTGAAATATTACTCATATGTGCATAATACTTTGGATAGGAGACACGCCTCAGTGGTGCCCTTCGCACTCTCCGCCGTCCTCGTGGTGACAGGAACTCTCTCCCGGCGTGAGGCGGCCGGCGATATAGTCCTGAGCAACATAATCGACGTTCCCGCTGACACCGAGGAGCACCCCGATACCGTTCGCACGGAAAAGTTCGACGGCCCGCGGGCCCATCCCGCCGGCGATGATCTGGTCGACGCCGTGCTCCGCGAGGAAGACCGGGAGCCGGCCCGGCTCATGGCCGGGGTTTGCAAGGTCGTCCCGCCGGTAGATGATCGAATCCTCGACGTCGAATATAGCGTAGCTCTCGCAGTGCCCGAAGTGCCCGGACACCTGGTTTCCGTCCTGTGCTATTGCAATCCTCATGATCTCACCGTACTCTCCGGCCCCACGTGGAGCCGCATATAGACATACTACACATATGCGCAAAAGGAAGTAAAACCACCTATCGTACCATCCGGGCAGCAGAGGTGCCGGGCCGGGGAACCTTTTTTAAGAGAGGCGACATCCTGCGGAGTAGTTGGAGAAACTTGGGTGAGAGTGATGGTTCAGCCTTTGGATATCGGAGAGTACCGGAACGCCTACGAGCCGGAAAAGGTAGAGTGTGCCAGCACCGGGGAAATGCGCCCGATGGAGGAGATCATCGGCCAGGAACGGGCGCTCCGGGCGCTACGGTTCGGCCTTGAGATCCGGGATGCGGGGTTCAACGTCTACGCCGCGGGCGCCCAGGGAACCGGACGAATGAGAGCCGTCCGGAGTTTCCTCGACGAACTCGCGAAGGCCAAACCCCGGGCGAGCGATTGGGTCTATGTCCATAACTTCGAGAACCAGTACGAGCCCAACGCGATCGCCCTCCCTGCCGGGAAAGGGACGGAGTTCCGGGATGATATGAAACGGTTCATCGAGGAGACGCGGCAGGCGCTTCCCCGGGCGTTCCAGAGCGAAGAGTATGCCAAACGGCGCGACGAAACACTCCAATCGCTCCAGGGAAACAGGACGGAGCTCATCGCCCGGATCAACCAGAAAGCCCAGGAAGCGGGGTTCGTCATCCAGATGAGCCCCATCGGCCTCCTGACCATCCCGGTCATCAACGGGAGGCCGGTTCCCGAGGAGGAGTTCATCAGCCTCCCCGACGAGGTGCGGGCAGAGGTCCAGCAGCGGCGGGACGCCCTGAACGTCGAACTCCGGAGCACACTCAGGCAGGTGCAGGACATCGAGCGGCAGGGAGCCGAGGCGGTCACGAACCTGAACCGTGACATCGCCCTCTACGCGATAGGGAACCTCGTCGCCGAACTAAAGGAGAAGTATGCCGACGTCGCGGAAGTCTCCGAGTATATCGACGCCGTCCAGAACGACATCCTCGAGAACACTCAGTTATTCCTCGGTCTCCCCGAGCAGCAGGGTGTCCCGCCCCAGTTCCAGGCCTTCATGCGTGAGATTCCGTTCCGGAAGTACGAGGTGAACGTCGTCGTCGAAAACGCTCCTTCAAAAGGCGCGCCGGTGGTCTTCGAGCAGAACCCCACCTTCCAGAACCTTCTTGGAAAGATCGAGAAAGAGGTGCAGTTCGGCATCTTCACGACCGACTTCACGATGATCCGGCCGGGCTCGCTTCATAAAGCCAACGGCGGCTACCTGGTCCTCAACGTCGAAGATCTCCTGAGGGCGCCCTTATCCTGGGACGGGCTCAAGACGGCATTGAAGACCGGAAAAGCCGTCATCGAGGAGCCGGGGGAGCGGATGGGGTTCATCACGGCAAAGACGATCAAGCCCGAGGCGATCCCCCTCGACATCAAGGTGGCCCTCATCGGGACGCCGATGATCTACCAGGTCCTCTACCAGTACGACCCCGACTTCAAGGAACTCTTCAAGGTCAAGGCCGACTTCGACATCGTGATGGACAGAAGCGACGAGAACGCCGGGAAGTACGCCGACTTCATCTGCAACCTCGTCCGGGAGGAGGAACTCCGGCACCTGGAGCGGGGGGCGATCGCCCGGGTGATCGAGCACGGTTCGCGCCTTGCCGCGGATAAGCAGAAACTCTCGACCCAGTTCGCCGTCGTCGCGGACCTGATCCGGGAGGCGAACTTCTACGCCGCGAGCGACGGGGCCGAGCAGATCGAGAGAAGGCACGTCACGAAGACGATCGAGGAGAAGATCTACCGCTCGAACCTGATCCAGAAAAAGATCGAGGAGGCAATCCAGCGGGGGACCTTCCTCATCGATACCGAGGGCGAGAGGGTCGGCCAGGTGAACGGTCTCTCGGTCGTCGGACTCGGGGACTTCGCCTTCGGCCGGCCGTCGAAGGTGACCGCGAGCATCGGGGTCGGCCGCGACGGGATCATGGATATCGAGCGGGAGGCGGCACTCAGTGGGCCGATCCACACAAAAGGCGTCCTGATCTTGAGCGGCTACCTCAACAACAACTACGCGCGCGATAAGCCGCTCTCCCTCTCCGCCCGGCTCGTCTTCGAGCAGAGCTACGGAGGGATCGAGGGCGACTCCGCGTCGAGCACCGAGCTCTACGCCCTCCTCTCGGCACTCTCAGGGCTTCCGCTGAAGCAGTACCTCGCCGTCACGGGCTCGGTGAACCAGAAGGGTGAGGTTCAGGCGATCGGCGGGGTGAACGAGAAACTGGAGGGGTTCTTCGAGGTCTGCAAGGCCAAAGGGCTCGACGGGAGCCAGGGGGCGCTGATCCCGGCGAGCAACGTCCAGAATCTGATGCTGAAAGAGGAGATCGTCGAGGCTGCGAAGGCCGGGAGGTTCCGCATCTACCCGGTACGGACGATCGACGAGGGGATCGAGGTCCTGACAGGCGTTCCGGCGGGCACCCGGCGAGAGGACGGCACCTACGAGGAGGGGACGGTGAACTACCTGGTGGACCGGCGGCTCCGTGAGATGGCGGAGACGATGCGCGGGTTCCAGCCGCAGGCGGCGAAGTGAGACCGATGGAGCGGAGACGGACGGTCTACATGGACCATGCGGCGACGACGCCGGTGCGCCCGGAAGTTGTAGAGGCGATGCTCCCCTACTTCTCGGAGCGGTTCGGGAACCCCTCCTCGCTCTACGCCCTCGCCCGCGAGGCGAAGGAGGCGGTCGAGGAGGCGCGGGGGAAGGTTGCGGCGGCGATCGGCGCAAATCCTGAAGAGATCTACTTCACCTCCGGGGGGACGGAGGCCGACAACTGGGCGATCAAGGGGGTGGCCCTCCGGGGGAAGGGTGATCATATCATCACTTCCTCGATCGAGCACCACGCTGTCCTCCACACCTGCCGGAGCCTCGAGAAGCAGGGCTACCGGGTCACCTCTCTCCCGGTCGACGAGTTCGGGAGGGTGGAGCCCGCGGCCGTCGAGGAGGCGATCACCGATGCGACCGTCCTCGTCTCGGTGATGGCCGCAAACAACGAGATCGGGACGATCCAGCCGATCGCGGAGATCGGCCGTGTCGCGCACGACCGCGGCGTCCCGTTCCACACCGACGCCGTCCAGGCGATTGGGGCATTCCCGGTTGACGTGGATGAGATGGGGGCTGACCTTCTTGCGCTCTCCGCGCACAAGTTCGGCGGCCCGAAGGGGGTAGGAGCGCTCTACGTCAGGAAGGGAACCCGGATCGGGACGTTCATGGATGGTGGGGCGCAGGAGCGCGGCAGGCGGGCCGGGACCGAGAACGTCCCGGGGATCGTGGGGCTCGGGCGAGCGATCGAACTTGCGGTCGGAGAGATGCCGCAGAGCGCTCTCCGGCTTGCCGCGATGCGGGACCGGCTGATCCGCGGGATCCTCGACGCCATCCCGGACAGCCGGCTGAACGGCCACCCGACCGAGCGGCTCGCAAACAACGTCAACGTCGGGTTCCGCTACATCGAGGGGGAGTCGATCCTGCTCATGCTCGACGCCCTCGGGATTGCGGCCTCCACCGGGAGCGCCTGCACCTCGGCGTCGCTCGAGCCCTCGCATGTCCTGACCTCCTGTGGTCTCCCGCCCGAACACGCCCACGGCTCGCTCCGGCTCACCCTCGGCCACCGGAACACCGAGGAGGACGTCGACTACATCCTTGAGGTGCTCCCCGGGGTTATCGAGCGGCTACGGGCGATCTCGCCGCTCCGGGGAGAGGCGTGAATGGCCGGGATCTTCCGGGCCTACGACATCCGGGGGCGCTACCCGGACGACCTCGACGAGGAGACGGCGGAGCGGATCGGGAACGCCTTCATCGCGCTCCTGAGAGCGGAACGGGTCGTCGTCGGGAGGGACATGCGTCTCTCGTCGGAGGCGCTCGCCCGGGCGTTCGCCAGGGGCGCGATCGCGGCCGGGGCTGAGGTCGCCGATGCCGGCGAGGTGAGCACCCCGCTCCTCAACTACGCCGTCGCGGCGGGGAAGTTCGACGGCGGGGCGATGGTGACGGCCTCCCACCTCCCCGGGGATATGAACGGGTTCAAACTGGACCGGGAGAACGCCATCCCCCTCTCCGGCGACCGGGACCTCCCGCTCCTTGAGACGCGGGTCGAGGAGGAGCCGGTCACCCGCGCCGGCGGGTCCTGCCGCCGGATCGATATGCTCGACTCCTACATCGGGAAGGTGGCCGGGTTCGTCCGGAACCCGCGGCCGCTCACGATCGTCGTGGACGGCGGGAACGGGATGGCCGGGCCGGAGGTGCCCCGGCTCTTTGAGCGGGTCCCGGCGTGGCGCCTTTCGCCGATGTATCTCGACCCCGACGGGCGGTTCCCCCACCACCACGCCAACCCGCTTGACCCCGAGACCACCCGGGACCTCCAGGAACGGGTCGCGGCCGAGGGCGCAGACTTCGGGGCCGCGTTCGACGGCGACGCCGACCGGTGCGGGTTCATCGATGAGCGGGGAAAGCGCGTCCGGGAGGACCTGGTGACCGGGCTCGTCGCGGCACACCTGCTCGAAGAGAACCCGGGGGCGACGGTTCTCTACGATCTCCGGTCGAGCCGGGCGGTCGTGGAGGCGATCGAGGAGGCCGGGGGGAGGGCTGTCCGGTCACGGGTGGGCCACGCCTTCATCAAGGCCCGGATGCGCGAGGAGGACGCCATCTTCGCCGGGGAACTCTCCGGGCACTACTACTACCGGGATATGGGGTTCACCGACAACGGGCTCGTGACGCTGGTCATGGTTGCAAACATCATCGCCGCGAGCGACAAGACCCTCTCAGAACTCATCCGGCCGCTCGACCGCTACCCTTCGACCGGGGAGATCAACCTCCGGGTGAGCGATCCGGCGGCGGTCTTTGCGGTGCTCGAGGCGCACCACCGGGACGCGGACCAGGACCACCTCGACGGGCTGACGGTGGGCTACCCGGAGTGGTGGTTCAACATCCGCCGCTCCCATACCGAGCCGGTGGTGCGGCTGAACCTGGAGGCGGAGACTGAGGGTCTCATGGAGGAGAAGAAGCAAGAGGTGCTCTCGGCCATCAGGAGTGCCGACCCGGGCGTGCGGGTGGTGTAAGGGGCCGCATTTGAGGACGGTAACGGTCTGCACCGTTCGTTGACTCCGTGGAACAGGAGATCTGTTTCCGGGCCCATACCCGGGCGGCAGTGGTTCGGATCGCACTGGGCCCATGTACGCACCCGT
This sequence comes from Methanobacteriota archaeon, assembly GCA_023393455.1. Taxonomy (GTDB): domain Archaea; phylum Halobacteriota; class Methanomicrobia; order Methanomicrobiales; family Methanoculleaceae; genus Methanoculleus. The sequence goes on from JAEWLJ010000005.1 coordinate 73,836, forward strand.
TACCGGCACTCTCCTCCTGATCGGCGCCGCCGGATAGCATCGCCCATGCAGGAGAGCCGTTCAGAACTCCGCCGCGCAGGAAAGCGCCGTTAATCCATCGGTTCGGCGAGAGGAGCGCAATGGCCGACTCCCGGGTTGCACCTGCCGGGTATGGGGCGGGCCTGCAGAACGCGCACAATGTTTTTTAGGATCAGAGCACAATCTTATGTGCCAGCGGGATTCCGGGAAGTCCCGGAAATCCGAGCGGAATCCATCATTTCCCGATTCAGGCTGGCTGCATCACAATTCTCGGGCCCGTAGCTTAGTCCGGTCAGAGCGCCCGGCTCATAACCGGGCGGTCGTGGGTTCGAATCCCTCCGGGCCCATGTTTTTTGAGTCCTCTGTGAAAATATCCGGTACATGAAGGGCCGGCTCCGCAAGCGGGTCTTTAATCGGGTGTATTGAGCGGAGATCCGTTAGAAAAGCCTATCTCCCGGGGCGGGAATAGTTTCCTGAGATATCATGATCGATCTGATCGAAGGACTTGTGATCCTTGTATTGTTCCTTGCTGTTCTAGTAATATTTTACCGATACTCCAGGATCCAGGGTCAGGTCGAGCGGAAAGCGCGTGAACTATTTGAATCCTGGCGCCAGGGAGAGCGGGAGGATATCGAGGCCTGGAAAGAGCGGGAACTCAGGCGGCTCTCGGATGAGAAGGCAAGAGTTCTCTTTGAGCAGTGGAGACTGGACGAAGAAGGGAACATCCGCACCGACGCGGTGAAGCGCAGCCAGTCGGTGACCCGGGGGAAGGTCACGGAGTGCCTCATCCCGTACTTCCCCGACTTTCCCTACAACCCGAAGGATGCACGGTTTTTAGGTACCCCGGTCGACCTCATCGTCTTCGACGGACTCTCTGATGCCGATGAGGTACAGAAGGTGGTCTTTGTCGAGATAAAGACGGGTAAGGCCGCGAACCTGAGCAAGCGAGAGCGTGCCGTCAGGGAGTGCATCAAAGCCGGGCGGGTGCAGTACTCCACCATCCACCAGTCGTTTGATGAAGATAGCAACCGGCTAAGCGGTATGGGGATGAACTAGCCGTATCGAATTTTGAACCGTCGCAAAAAAGTCTGGAGAGGATCTCTTCCACGTCACCCAGGCGAGGGACCCGTGGAGGCGTCCTCGTCCTCCGGGCACCCCTCCTCCCGCTCACGGCCGCACCCGGCGATCCGGATCGTCTTCCCGTTCACCAGGGCGTCGGCGACCTTGGTCCGCGCCTCGTGGAGGTCGCGCCAGAGGGTCTTTCTGGAGATACCAAGGGTGCGAGCGGCTTCTTCCTGCTCGAGTCCCGAAAGATCGACGAGGCGGAGGGCCTCCACCTCTTCGGGGAGGATGACGACGACCTCGTCAGGCCTCCCGCAGAGGGGGCCGAAACAGCGGAACGCCCCCGGATCCCCGATCATCCGGCGGGCCCGGGGCCGGCCGCGTCCGCGGCGGCAACGCCCCTCGCCATGCTCGCTCTCATTCATAGTATGTATCAACTCTGGAGAAGATCTCCGTCCCGCGTGCAGATAGTGCCTTCGCTCCGGCACCGGGCGTTACTGGCAGCCCCGTCCCCGGCCGCCGCAGTGACCGCGGCCGCATCCGCACGGGACACCGCCCCGGCCGGCGCCGCGGAGGACCGGCATGGCGGACTCGCCTTCCGCTGCCTCACCCTGAGGGGGAACGCACCGGCCCCGGCGGCCGCCCGTCATCGGGCCAGCGCCGGCGGGTCCGGTTCCGTCAAATCCTGGCATGGTGTATCACCTCCAATATTACACATATGTGTATAAATATATTAAGATATCTATTGCTGCAAAGTATTCCGTCACTCTTCGTTCATCTGCGCATGGTGCTGCCGTGCCTCATTGAGCGAGAGGGTCTCTTCCTCTTCGACTTCTTCCATACACTGCGCAAGTCCGCAGTCTTCGAGGAGTTCCTCAATCCTCTCGAAAGTCTCGATCTCGAGCACAACCCCGATCTTTCTGTCGTCGTCAGTTACGACGTATTGCCGTTTGATATCGATCGCCATACCTCACCCCATGTTATGCGCCGCGGTTCCCGCACGGCATCCTGGAAGAGCAGAGGGATAAACATTGAGGGCACTCTCCCCCCTCCCTGCCACGACCGGGTGGGGGGAAAGGTCCCCGTTCAGAAGAAGGTCAACCCCGCTTCCGGACGAGGACCCCCACCCCGGCGAGACCTGCAAGACCGGTGAGCCACGAGAACGGCAGCCCGGCCTGCTGCACGGCGGTTGCTGACGCGACGGGCCCGAAGGTCAGGGTGGGCTCGGTGAGGGGAGCCTATGATGTCGCCCGGAATAGGCGGCGCCCATAACCAGTTAGACCACAACGCCAGGGGACGCTCAACCCCGAACTGTCCGGAGATCCCGGATAGTTGCCCGGCACCTCACCCGAAGACCGACCGGGGGGCAACCTATATCCCGCACCCCGCACTCTCCCCGAGCATGCCCGCCGGTGAGACGAACTGGAGGAAGAGCCTCCCCGCCGACCTCGCTGCCGGGGCGACCACCGCCCTCGTCGGGATCCCGCAGGCGATGGGGTTTGCCCTCGTCGCCGGGATCAACCCCGTCTACGGCCTCTACACCGCCGCGTTCTCGACGGCGATCGCGGCGTTCCTCACCGGCTCCTCCTACCTCAAGGTGATGCTCTCAAACGTCCTCGCGGTCTCACTCTACTCCGTCCTCGCCCCGGTCCCCGAGGCCGACGTCCCGGCCACCCTCTTTGTGCTGACCATCCTCGTCGGACTCTTCCAGCTCGGCTTCGGGCTCATCCGGGCCGGCAGCCTGACACGGTTCATCTCCAACGCCGTCCTCACCGGGTTCGTCACCGGGGCGGCGCTCCTCGTCGTCCTCGGGCAGCTCGGGAACCTCACCGGCTACCAATCCCCGCGGTACGCAATCCAGATCCTCGCGGTTGGAGACCTCATCCTCCATGTGGGCGATATCCGGCCCGACGCACTCGCGATCGGCCTCCTCACGATCGCCCTCGTCATCGCGCTCCGCCGCATACCGCACCTCACCTCCGTTGCCCTCCTCCTCCCGCTCATCGTCACGGCCCTCCTCGCCCGGGCCGCGTTCCCGGATGTCGCGCTCGTGGGCAGTATCGCCACCATCCCCGCCGGCCTTCCGGCCTTTGTCATCCCGGACATCGCCCTCGCCCCCGATCTGCTCGTCCCCGCGCTCGCGCTTGCCATCATCGGGCTCGTCATGGCCGTCGGGGTCACCGAGGCGATCCCCGAGCCGGACGGGACCATCGCCGATGTGAACCGGGACTTTACCGGACAGGGAGTCACCAACATCGTCTGCAGTTTCCTCCAGTGCGCACCCTCAACCGGGTCGCTCTCCGCGACGGCGTTGAACGTAGCCGCGGGCGCAGAGACCCGGGCGGCGAACCTCATATCCGGCGCCCTCGTCGGGGTTGTCATCCTCGTCGCCGGCCCCCTCGCCGAACTCATCCCTCTCCCCGCGCTTGCCGGCATCCTGATCCTCATCGGGATAGAACTCATGTACCGGCCCCGCGAGATCGCCTGCATCTGGAAGTACTCCCGCCCGGGACGCTGGGGGATGGTCGCCACCTTCATCTCCACCCAGGTCCTCCCGCTCCAGTACAGCATCTACGTCGGCGTCTTCCTCTCACTTGTCATCTACCTCGTCACCTCAACCCGGGAGGCGGCCGTCGTCCGCCTCGTCCCGGTAGAAGGCGGTATGTACCGTGAAGAGCCTGCACCGAGCCAGCTCCTTCCCGGCCGGGTCACCATCCTTTCGGTCACGGGGAGCGTCTACTTCGCCACCCTCCGTGCCATCGAACGGTCGCTCCCGGTCCCGGAAGGGGCAGAAGATGCCGTCGTGGTCCTGGCTCTTCGGGGACGGATAGAAGCCGGGACCGGGCTCTTCCGGATGCTGGAACGCTACGCCCGGCGGCTTCGCGCCCAGAACAACCGGCTCATCCTCGCCGAGGTCGATCCCCGGCTCCTCGAAGGGCTCGAAGGGACCGGGGCGGCGGAGGTCATCGGCCGCGAGAACATATTCCTCGCGACACCGGTCATCGGGGAGGCGCTGAGGGCGGCGATCCAGGCGGCAGAGACCCGTTTACCCGAGGGGAGATAGGCCCTGCCCGGAAAACTCTTTCTTTTGAGAGAACCCATACCATCCCTGTGAATATCGCCGAGCGCCTCTCCCCCCCTGCCTACATCGCGATAATCGGGGCCGCGGTCGTCATCGTCCTCGCCGGACTTCAGGCTGCCACCGCGATCGTCAGCCCGCTCCTCGTCGCCGTCTTCTTCGCGATGATCACCGCACCCGTCATGGTCTGGCTGACCCAGCGAGGGGTGCCGCGGGTCATCGCTGCCGGAGCCGTGGTCACGGGGCTCATCGGGATCTTCGCCGGGATGATCGCCTTCCTCGGTGCAGCCCTCACCGGGTTCGTCCGTTCATTGCCGCAGTACCAGGCGCGCCTCGACGAACAGCTCACCGTCCTCCAATCCATCCTCACCGAATATGGCATCACCCCCGGTGGCACCTCCGACGGCATCCAGATCGGGGACTACATCGACCAGGGGTTTGTCTTCCAGCAGGCGGCCGAACTCGCCCGGCAGGTCGGGTCCATCGCCGTCGACGCCTTCATCATCCTCGTCGGGATCGGGTTCCTCCTCGTCGAAGCGCCCCGGATAGCAGCCGTTCTCACGCGCTACCTGGGAGTGGAGAGCCCTCCCTACCGGCACCTCGTCCAGTCGGGCCGGCTCCTCATCGATTACGTCGTCGTCAGGACCAAGGTGAACCTGATCACCGGCACCGGGACCGGGCTCTTCCTCGCTGTCCTCGGGGTCGACTTCGCGTTGCTCTGGGGCTTTTTCGCCTTCGTCCTGAGTTACGTCCCTTACATAGGTCTCGTCGTGGCCGCGATCCCGCCCACCCTCCTCGCGTTCATCGAGTTCGGGCCGGCCGGAGCCATCGCCGTCATCGCCGCGATCGCCCTCATCGACGCCGCCGCAGAGAACCTCATCCTCCCCCGGATGGCCGGGCGGGACCTCAACCTCTCACCGTTCGTCGTCCTCTTCTCCGTCATATTCTGGGGATTCATCCTCGGAGTGGTCGGGGTCTTCCTTGCCATACCCCTGACGATCGCGCTGAAACTCTTCCTCGAGAGCTGGGACGAGACCCGGTGGATCGGGGAACTGCTGGGCGCCGGGGAGGAGTAGGGTTTATATACGCCGGGAGATATCCCCGGCGCATGTCACCAGGAGGAGGAGAGTCATGAGCGACCTGGTCGCCATCGCCTACGAAGGCGAGGATACCGCGTTCCGGGTCAGGGACCGGCTTGTGCAACTGACAAAAGAGCACATCATCGAACTGGAGGACCTGGTGGTCGCCGTCCACCACCGGGACGGCAAGACCGAGATCAAGCAGGCCACCAACCTGGCCGGGATGGGGGCGCTCTCCGGCGCCTTCTGGGGGCTCCTGATCGGCCTGATCTTCCTTGCACCGGTCTTCGGGCTTGCCATCGGCGCGATCGCCGGGGCGCTTGCCGGACGGTTCACGGATTACGGCATCGACGACACCTTCATCAAAGAGGTCGCGGAGAACGTCGGACCGGGCAACTCCGCGGTCTTCCTGCTCGTCAAGAAGATGACACCGGATAAGGTGGTCGACGCCATCAAGGAGTACGGCGGCCACGTCATCCGGACGTCGCTCTCGGAGGCAGACGAAGCGAACCTCCGCGACGCCTTCGACACCGGCACACAAAGAGAGGTCCCGCCGCCTCCCGCGTGAGCGCCGGCACCCCACTCTTTTTCGAGGATAGAACCGGATATCCCGGGGCAAATCTTCATCACGCCCTAATACGAATCTAGGGGGAGGCGTTGCGGGTCGCCCGGGATACGGTATGCGGGAAGTCAGGGTCACGAGGACTGAGCGGGACGGGGCGCTCGAGATCGCTTTCCGGTTCAAGTCGCTGGACCAACTCCTCGACCCCGGCGACCCCTCCCCCCTCCCCGCGCGGGAGGTCACGGAGTTTGCCGAGGAGTACATATCGAGTTACCTTGATGGGTGCAACATCAAGAAGATCACCGGCATCGCCGTCGGCCTCCCACGGGAGTCGCTCACTCCCGGAGATGCCGCGCTCCTCCCGGAGACAATCCGGCGGCATTTCTCGTTTCGTATCGCCGACCTCGACGACGACATGCGGGTCTCCCGACGGGAGGGCAGGATCAGTCTCGCCCTCGCCACATTCAACGCAACGCTCGCCGTCCTCTTCGTCACGGTCTTTGCCGGGTACCTCGAAGACCCCCTCGTGATCCTGCTCACCGGCCTCGTCACCATCCTGAACTGGGTGACGATCTGGGACACCTACGAGTACTTTGTCTACGACTACCGGCGCGAGGTGCGGAGACGCCGGATCTATGCGAAACTCGCGGGGATCGAGGTCCGGGTCGAAGGGTGGTGAGGCGGGGAAAGACGCAAAAGGTTTAGGAAATGCCGCCCAACATCATAGGATGAAGAGACCCGCCGGCCTCTATCTTGCCTACCTCTTCCAGTTCCTCATCGCCGCAAACATCCTCATCGCGCTCTCGCTCGGCGAGTACTCGCAGGTCTTCACCGGCGCTATCGGGCTTTTCCTGACGATGGTGCCCGCCATCGCCACCCGCAAGTGGAGCATCACGCTCCCCTGGCAGGTCAACCTCCTCATCGCCTTCCTGCTCTACCTCCACGTCGCCGGCGAGATCCAGGGATACTACCTGCTCTACTACCCCTACTACGACAAGGTCGCCCACCTCATCGCCGGGATAACCGTCTCGATACTCGCCTTCGCCATCGTCCTGCTCCTCGACCGGTTCAGCAGACTGAACCTCTCACGGGGGATGATTGTCGGGTTCATCATCATCGCCGCGATGGCGATGGAGGGGTTCTGGGAGATCTACGAATGGCTCTTCGACACCTTCCTCGGGACCAAACTCCAGCACGGCCTCGACGACACCATGCTCGATATGATCTTCGTCTTCATCGGCTCGATCGTCGTTGCCCTCATAGGGAATCGCCGCCTCCAGAAGTTTTCAAAGGAAGAGATCACCGACAAGTTGGTGGTCCCGAGAGAGGACCCGACCGGGTGACGGCCGGAACCTTTTTTAATCTGCCCCGGAGAGGGGGCGCCATGCTCGAGGGGATGGCAACGAGTGCGGGAGACGTCGTCGGGTTCCGGTTCGATGGCGAGATGACGGCAGATGATTACACCGGGACGCTGATCCCGGCACTTCGGGACGCACAGAACAACCACCCGGTTCTCCGGATACTCTTCGTGATCGTGAACTTCAACGGTTGGAAACCGCACGGTTACTGGGAGAGGCTCAAGGACTGGCCGGGGATAGGGAAGGTCGACCGGATCGCGATCGCCGGCGGCGAGAAGTGGGAAGAGTGGATGAACCACCTGCCGGGGCTCTTCGTGGGCTTTACGGGCGTCGACGTCCGCTACTTCACCGAAGGCCACCTGGACGCCGCCATCGACTGGTTGCGCCAGCCGGTAGCGATCGGACCGGAGCGGGCATAGGTGCCGATCCTGCCTGACTCCGGAGAACGGGCAACCTTTTTATTATCCCCGGCAACCCACTGGTGATCAGACAGACGCCCCATGCACTATTATAAAGACATCGTATTCGAAAGACCCATGCCAGAAGAGATCCGGCGTCTCGGGCTGCTCCCGGCGGATCTTCACTTTCATACCCGGCACTCCGACTCCACAACCCGCGTGCGGGATGCATTGAGACTCGCGGCACGACGGGGGATCGGGCTTGCGATCACCGACCACAACCAGGTCAGCGGCGTGGTCGAGGCGGAGCGGCAGGGGACCCGGGTCCCCCTCATCCCCGGAATCGAGGTCAGCGCGAGCGACGGCCCGCACATCCTGCTCTACTTCTACTCGCTATCCGATCTCCGGGACTTCTACCGGCGCCACATCGAGAAGAACCGCAGGAACGGCCCGTACACCGCAATACATCTCGATACGCCCGAGATCCTCGACCGCCGGGAAGGCTACGCCTGCATCGCCGTCGAGGCGCACCCCTGCGGCTACGCCTTCCTGAACCGCGGCGTCCAGCGCTGCGTCGCAGGCAGCTGCATCGGCGAAGAGGTCTTCACCCGCCTGGACGCCCTCGAGGTGATCTGCGGCGGGATGGCCCGGAGCCATAACCTGAAGGCGGCCGGGCTCGCCGACGCCCACGGTCTCGGGAGGACCGGCGGAACCGACGGCCACCTCCTCTACGAACTCGGAGGGGTCGTCACCTGCGCCGAGGCCGATACCGTTGAAGAGTTCCTGGACGCCATCCGGACGAAGAAGACCGCCGTCATCGGGCGCGAGCGGCCGCTCCTCGAGAAGGCGGTGATGGGGACCATGGTCCTCCCGCACCACATCCCCTACACGGTTCCCATCCTCCAGGCCCGCTGGGAGCAGGGCCTTCCGCAGATCAAGAAGTTCGTCGAAGGCCGGCTGAACCGGTGAGAAGGCCTCACCCGAGCGGCGAGAAGAGACGGGATACCGACTCCTTCACCCGGACGCCGATGGGACGTGTCTGGTAATCTTCCGGCGTGATCTCGGTCGAGACCGCGAGATCCTCCTCGAACGCGCGCACGAGTTCGGCGCCGACGGCCGCATCGTAGAAGAACGCGTTCGCCTCGAAGTTCAGCCGGAAGCTCCGGACGTCCCAGTTCGCGCTCCCGACCGAGCCCGCTTTTCCGTCGACGATGATCGTCTTTGCGTGAAGGAACCCGTCATCGTAGGTGTAGGCCCGCACCCCGGCATCGAGCATGTCGCCGATGAACGAGAGGGTCGCCCAGTAGACGAACGGGTGGTCGGGCTTGCAGGGGATCATGATCCGGACGTCGACCCCGGAGAGCGCCGCGAGCCGCAGGGCGTCGGCGACGCTCTCGTCCGGTATGAAGTAAGGCGTCTGGATGCAGATCGACTCCCGGGCAGAGTTGATCAGTTTGAGATACCCGTCCTTGATCGGGTTCCACCGGGTATCCGGGCCGCTGGAGACGATCTGGATGGGCGTCGTGCCGGGGTCGTCTCCGTCGGGAAAGTAGCAGGTTTCGAGGCCCGGATACTCGCCGGTCACGTAGTGCCAGTCGAGAACGAACCGGAGCTGGAGCATCCGGGCGGCTTCTCCCGTGATCCGGACGGCGGTGTCGCGCCAGTTACCGAGCGGCCCTTTCCCGAGATAATCGTCTCCGATGTTGAACCCGCCGATGAACCCCATCTCCCCGTCGATGACAGCGATCTTTCGGTGATTGCGGTAGTTTATCCGGTAGATCGAGGGGAAGAAGACGCCGATCTTCCCGCCCGCGTCCTCCAGCTCGGAGAAGACCCGCCGCGACCCGCCCCCGGCCCGGGCCCCCATCGCATCGAAGAGGAGCCGGACCTCGACGCCCTCCCGGGCCTTCTCTGCAAGAGCGTGGACAACCGCCCGCCCAAGTTCGTCGTTGTTGATGACGAAGTACTCCAGGTGGATGCTATGGCGTGCCATGCGGATCGCGACAAAGAGCGCGTCGAACTTGTCCTCTCCCCGGGTGTAGACGTCGACCCGGTTCCCCTCGGTCAGGTAGGCCCGGTTGTTCCGGAGGAGGAGGGAGATCGCGTCGCGGAACTCCTCCGCCGCCGGGGTGGTGAACCGATGATGGTTGCCGGCGAGCGCCCGGTGCTGCTCCTCGAAAGTCCCCTCGAGAAAACAGCGTTCCTCGTGCTCCTTGACGACGAACATCCTCTGCCGGGTGTAGTTCTGCCCGAAGAAGAGGTAGAGGGCGAACCCCACGGGAGGCAGAAGGAAGAGAACGACCAGCCAGGCCGTCGTCGCCGTCGGGTTTCTCCGCTCGAAGAAGACTATCGTGACGGCGAATATGACGTTGAGCGCCAGAATGATGACAGGCAGGAACTCGAGTCCCATGTCGCTCGAAAGCATTCTCTCCACAGTATATCCATCTGTCGGACGACGGGCTGCCCACCCCAAAGGACCCGGATAGAGAGGTCGGTGGAGCATGGAACTCTTCCGGGTGGAGAGGCAGGATCAGTACGCCGATGGTGCATCTCCCGGCAGAGAGCCATACCTTTTTTTCTTCAGCGCGCTATAAGGGCATCCATGCTTGACCGGATGAAGGAGAGTTCAGGACCCGTGGTCGGGTTCCGCTTCGACGGAAAACTGAGCGAGAGTGAGTATACCACCCTTCTGATCCCCGAGCTCGAACGAGCGATGAACGACCACAGGAAAGTCCGTGTCCTCCTGAAGGTCGAGGGGTTCCGCAGCTGGAGGCCGGGGGAGGGGTGGGACGCCTTCAGGGAATGGCCCGGCCTCGAGAGGGTCGATCGGATCGCCGTCGTCGGCGGAGAACGGTGGCGGGAATGGATGAACCGCCTCCCGGGACTCTTTGTCGGCTTTACCGGGGTCGACGTGCGCTACTTCCCGGAGAACCGTCTCCGGGACGCCTGGGGCTGGCTTCGCGAAGGGCTCATGACCGTGATCCCGGCATGATTTCCCGGACGTCGGCGGTGCCGGAGAGGGGCGCCGCCGCGATCAGACGCTCACAGAAGGATATCGGCCCAAACCTCTCGGGGTCGACGGACCGGCGCTCTGGGCGGTCCTGATCGTCGTGCTCGGCTACATCCCCCACTTCGGGATGCCTATCGCATCGGTGCCCCCTATCGGGCTTGCCGGGCTCCAGGGCGGTCTTGTGGGAGCGCTTGCGGTTGCGGTCGGCATCTTCATCATCGACGTCCTCGTCCGCCGCCGCCTCCTGCCCTACCCTGCCGAGCGGGCGCTCCATATCTCCCCGCCGGTGATCATCCTCTCGGTCCTCGCCTGGACGCTGGTGCTCGGTGTTCCGGGGCTGTTTCTGGCAGCGCCCCTGACATTATTCGTAAAAGCGGCGCTCTCGGGTTCTGTTGAGACACGGTGGCTGGGGATACTGATGGAGCGGACCTGAGGCATACCGGGGCCGGGCGGCGCTCGCATATTTATGCACCGACGGCGAACGCAGAAGCATGCACTGTCCCGTCTGCGGACACGACTGCGTCACGGACGCCCGCACCATCCTCGCGGAACTACCGGGCCGTTTCGCCCCGTGCCCCGACTGCATGGGGCTCGTCTACGACAAACAGAGCCCCCCGCCCGATATCGATACGGCAAAACCCTGTCCTTCCTGCTCCAAACGGTTCATCGACGAGGTCTTCGCCGAGATCTACGGGGTGATGGTCGCCGAAGGGGATCTTACCGGGACCGAACCGCTCGCCGCCGTCGGGACGCCGCTCATCCACCCCGGCGTCGCGATGCGGCGGGCTCCCTACCTCCCGCCGCGGTCGCTCCTCCTCCTCTCCCGGTCGATCGGGGAGCGTGCCGCCGCCCGCCTGGTCGACGAAGTCCCGGAGGTCCTGGGGGTCGTCCGGACAGAGGCCGGGACGCCCGGGATCACGGACACCGATGCCGAGCCGCAGGCCTACACCCTGCTTGCCGGCTGCGACGTCCGGGCCGACATCTTCCCGACCACAAGAGGGCCCATCGTTGTCTACAAGCAGCAATCGGTCCTGCACATCGAGTTCTCCCGGGGCCAGAACGAGAAGATCCTCTCCCTCGAGCGGGAGATCGCCCGGCACCACCCCGGGACCTTCGTCGACGCCTGCTCCGGCGCCGGCACCCTCGCGCTTGCCGCCTTCCGGGCGGGCGTTCCCCGGGTGATCGCAAACGACGCCTGGTACGCGGCCGCCTTCTGGACCGCCTGCAACCTCCAGGTGAACCGAGAAGCCCTCAAAATCGAGGAAGTGACGATGCACCGGTCCTACGACGACCTCCGGCGTCGACCGGTTGCGCGGGACCCGGTCCGGATCGCCACCGCCGCCGGGCGAGGGGAGGTCGAGGTCTACCAGGGCGACCTGCGGCTGCTTTCGGCCGTCCTCCCGCCCGGAATCGACCTCACCGCCCTCGACCTCTTCGAGAAGAACGACCCCGGAAAGGTCGAAGAGATCACCGGAGCCTGGCAGACCCGGGTGGGCGGAGCTATTTTTATCCCATAGACACCAGTATATACGGGGACTAGCCTGGGTGGCTCGGCGTCACCTGTCACCCGAAACCGTCGTTACGCGGGAGGCGAAGTCCGGAGAAGGCCGCAACGGCTTGCAGAATCCTTTGCGTCCCGACGGAGAAGCCTCGTCCCATGAGGTCGGCGGAGAGGTATCAAAGCCCCGGAGGGGGTGGCGACCTTTTGCCGCGGGTACCGGTTCAGGCCCGGAAGGGAGCAGACTTACCGTGGACGTTCGGCGCCCATGGGGTTGCGGGGTGGAGGAGGGATGCAGTGGTGAATGCTTGTGCGTACGGTCGACCGAGGACGCGTCCCCAACGGCGATCTCCATGGCAAAAGTAACGATTCTTGGGGCTACAGGGAACGTCGGCACATTTGCGGCCCACACCATATCCGAGATACCCTACGTCAGCGACATGCTGCTCGTCGGGAGACCCGGACGCGAAGATTTTCTCGCGGGCTGCTGCCGTGACCTATCCGACTCGTTTGCTGCACGCGGCACCGACGTCCGCCTCTCCTACAGTACCAGTCTTCTCGACGCGAAAGACTCGGACGTCATCATCTGCACGGCGGGAGCACCTCGCCGGGCGGGACAGGACAGAAACGACCTCGCCTTCGAGAACGCGAAGATCATTGCCGGGACCGCCGAGACGATCGGTCGAATATCGCCCGACGCCATCCTCCTTCTCGTCACAAACCCTGTCGACGTCATGACCGCCGTCGCCCTGAAGTATTCGGGGCTTCCGTCGAGACAGATCTTCGGCCTCGGAACGCATCTCGACTCGATGCGCCTGAAGTCCCTGATCGCCCGGTATTTCCGCGTCCACGTCAGCGAGGTGCATACCCGTATCATCGGCGAGCACGGCGACAGCATGGTTCCGCTCTGGTCGGCGACGACGATCGGCGGCATCAGGATCACCAACCTGCCCACCTTCTCGGGACTGCCCGCACAGGAGATGATCGAGGCCGTCAGAACGAGCGGCGAGGCGATCATCAGGGATAAGGGCTCGACCGTCTACGGACCGGGGGAAGCGATTGCAACGCTCGTAAAGACGATCCTTGGAGATGAAAACCGCATCCTCACGGTATCGAGTTACATCAAGAGCGAGATCCACGGGATCGGCGATGTCTGCATCGGGGTGCCCGCCCGCATCAATCGCGACGGCGTCTTTCCGGTTCCACTCAGCCTCGAAGAGAGCGAAGTCGCCGGATTCAGCGAGTCGGTCAAGAAGATCCGCAACGTCACCGCTGACGTGATGGAACGGCTCGAAGAGACCCGTTAACAAAAGTGGGTATCGAGGATCCCACTCATACAAGAGTGGATTCGACGATCTCGGCGCTTGCGACGCCTTTTATCTTCTGGAGCGCCGCTTCGACCTTATCGGGAGCCCCGGCACTGTCGGGGACGACCACGGCGGCTTTCAACGCCACGAGACCGAAGCCGATCGGCTCTTCCCGAATATCATCGACCGGGACGGCCGCCTTGATCGCCGCTTTGAGCGCTTCACGGTCGACATCCGGTGACTCCGGCATTATCTTCACGATTATGGCTACGTTTCCCATGGTTATGGCCCCTGGAACCCACACTTCGGGCACGTATACCCTATGCTCTGCTCCCTGCACCGGTAGCACCGGTTGACCTGGTGCGCGCACGACGGGCATGGGAACCGGGTAGAGCCTTCTTCGGCCAGTGTGGCGTTACAGGAAGTACATCGTTCTCTCGCTGTCATCATTGCTTCCTCGAATGTTAACCTATCATATCGCTGCCGCAGCAGTTAAAATCTCGGATCGACGAGAGTCCCGACGACCGGCTCGTCACGGAGAGCACGGCGGACACGGTCGTCGTGCCTGCCGTTGATCACCCGGGCCGCGATATCGTGTTCGAAGACAAACCGGATGAACGTGGGATCGACCTCGTCGGAGGTGATCGCGGGATCCTCGATGCGTTCGAGGAGTCTCCGACGGTGGTGAATGCCGTCGACCGACTTCAGGAGGAGGAGATCGGCCGAGAGTTCGCGGGCGACCCAGGCGGCGATGGTATCGGAGGTGATCTCCCAGGAGTGGGGAAGGGGATCGAACTCACGAAGAGCGCAGTAAGGGAGGAGGACCGTCACCCCGGCTGGAAGCGCAAGGGTGGGGGTTGCCGGGATCCCGTGCGAAGCGATGTACCACGCAAACTGCTCCATGCCGGCGATCGCCATCCAGTGGGCGGCGTCCTCGGAGACGTCGAGCCGCCGGACGAGGTCGGCGAACCTCCCGCCGCCGGGCACGATCAGCACCGGGCGTCCGGCCTCCCGGAAGAGGTCGAGCAGGGGGACGACCCGATCAAAGAGGCTCCCTCCGACCTTGACAACCAGCGGGGAGAGAGGAGAATCCATATCGCTCTGCTATTAAACCGGCGATGACATAACTCTTTACGTATGCGCCGAATCGCCGCCGCCGTCCTGCTCCTCTGTCTCCTTGCCGGCTCTGCCGGCGCGGTCCAGATCGTCGAGTTCTGCCCGGACCCCTACCAGTCCGGCGACCTCGACGAGTACCTGGTGCTCGAGGGGAGCGGGGTCCTCGACGGCTACGTCCTCTCGGACGGCGAGGGCGGCTACCGGTTCCCGCCGGGGACGCGGATCGACGGGCGGGTGGTGGTCGCGAGGAGCGGGGCCGCGTTCGAGGAGGTGCACGGCTACCTCCCCGACTTCGAGAGCCAGGAGCGAACGCCGGCCGTGCCGGACGTGATCCCGAACGGAAACCTCCTGATGGCGAACAAGGCGGACGAACTCCTCCTCTACCGGGGGACCACCCTCGTCCAGGAGATCGGCTGGCCCCGCGACGTCGTCGCACGGGAAGGGCAGATCCACTTCCTCGATGACGGCGTCTGGGACCCGCGCCCGCTCTTTATCGGCCAGTCCCGGTTTGCACCCCGGACCTTCGAGGGAGTGGCGGTGACCGCGTTCGTCGCCCCGGACTGCTCCTACGAGGTCTTCGGGGCCGCCGTCGCGGGTGCGGAGCGCGAGATTCTGGTGAACGTCTACGAGTTCACCGACGAGAAGATGGCAGAGGACCTCATCGCCGCCCGGGAGCGGGGGGTTACCGTGACCGTCCTCCTCGAGGGCGGGCCGGTGGGTGGCGTCTCCTCCGAAGGGCGCGCGGTCGCGGGCGCCCTCAACCGGAGCGGCATCCCGGTCCTCGCTATGACGACGACCGGTGCCGCCCACGCGAAATACCGCTACGACCACGCGAAATACCTCGTCATCGACGGCAGGACGGTCCTCCTCGGGAGCGAGAACTTCAAGCCCGGCGGCTACCCGGCACCGGGGCTGCAGGGCAACCGCGGGTGGGGCATCCTCCTGAAAGACCCCGAACTCGCGGCCTACTTCCGGGAGGTCTTCCTCTTTGATGCGGGGGGCGGCGACATCGTCCCGCTCGAAGGGACGGCGGCCGAACTCTACACGCCCTGGGCGCCCGACTACACGATCGAGTTCGCTCCCTGCCGCGCTGAGGGAGCCCGAGTGACCCCGGTCGTGTCCCCGGAGACGAGCGTCCTCATCCTCGAACTGATCGAGAGCGCAGAAGAGAACATCGCGATCGAGCAGGCCTACATCACGAACGAGACGGCCTCTGAACTCAACCCCTACCTCGCGGCCGCGATCAACGCCTCCCGGCGGGGGGTCGCGGTGCGGGTGCTCCTCGACTCTGCCTGGTTCAACACCGAGGACGACGCGGACAACGACGAGATGGTCGAGATCATCAACCGGATCGCCGTGGCCGAAGGGCTGCCGCTCGAAGCACGGCTCGCCGATCTCGAAGCAAATAACCTCGACAAGATCCACAACAAGGGCGTCGTTGTCGACAGGAGAGTGGTGCTCGTCAGCAGCATCAACTGGAACGCCAACTCACCGGCGTTCAACCGGGAGGCGGGCGTGATCGTCGAACACCCGGATATCGCCGGGTACTACATCGCCGTCTTCGAGGATGACTGGAACGCTTCGGACGGGAGTGGAGCAAGCGGCGCGGAGCCCGACCGGCTCAAAATAGCGGCGGCGGCAGGTATACTCGTCGCGCTGACGGGGCTCTACCTCTACCGGCGGAGGCGCACCTGAAACGTCACCGGTTGCCGGCAGACTCAGTGGAGCGGCAGACGTCGCAGATGGTGATCGTCCCTTCACCTGAAGCGACGGCGGAGACCCACCGCTCGATGACCAGTTCGAGGTTGTCAGGGAGGTTTTCCCGGTTGAATCCGCGTTTCCGACTCATGTACTGGGATATCGCGGCCCTGCTGATCCCGAGGCGTTTCGAAGCCTCGCTCTGGCTGATCCCCCGCTCGTTCACCAGGCGGTAGACCATCTCGGCACGCATCCTGGGGAGCAGGCTCCGCACAAGGGTGTCGCACCGCATGATGTCACAGGACGAGGGTTCGGTCATTGTGCAGACACCATCTGAGAGTCCTTGTACTCGTAGAGGATCTGGCGTGCATCTCTGAAGTTGAACTTCTCCACGATCATATCGTTGTCTTTGAGTCGCTTTAAAGCGTATCGGACGGTGCGGGGAGCAAGGCTGCTGAGGCGGACGAGCTCCTTGTGGGTCAGGGCACCCCCGTCCTCGAGCAGAAGAAGGATCTTTCTCGAGGAGGGGGGCAGGTTCACATCATCCATACAGCATAGTTAACGCCGTTAACATATCAAACTGACGGATGTTATTAGCCCGAACGTCGATAGAGATCACCATGCTGGAACGGCAGGAGAAAGCAGCACTCGGCACACTCGTATGCGTCGTCGGGATCGTGCTTGCGGCGCACCTCCTCTTCGACGCCGTCGGCCGGCCACTGGTGGCGGAGCCCTACTCGCCGGAGGTTCCGGACGGGGTGCTGGTCCTCCTCGAAGGGAGCATCGAAGGGATCACGAAGACCTCGAGCGGCGGGCACCTGATCCTCACCGTCAACGGCACCGCGGTCTTCCTGCCGGAGAACGTGGCCGCCGGGCTCGAACTGCACGAAAACGAGAACGTAACACTGTACGGGGTCGTCCAGACCTATCGCGGGAAAAGGGAGGTGGCGGTAGCCTCCTCCAGGGACATCCAGGTACTGAAATGACCTACTTCTTCGTGTAAAAGATATCGGCTTCGTCGCCATCCCCGAAGAGGGGCTCTTTTCGCCGGGACTTCCCGCGACTCTCTTCCTTCTTCGGAGCCTCCCGTTCGGGCTCCCGGCGGGCGGGGGCCGGGGCCTCGTCGGGCACCTCCTTCTTCCGTCCCCCCTCCACGCCAGAACCGGTGGGGAGGTCTCCGTCGTTGATCCGCACCCTCGACATACAGGATAATCATCCTGTCCGATATATGACTCCTCTGGATCGGCCGACGGCTATATGTGGTTTTTTCGATTTAACCCGCCCCATCTTCGCCTCCGGCAGGGTGAAGATACCAGGAGGGAGGGGCGAGAACGCATAAGATCGGTTTTCGCCCCATGGTATGCCGCCGCGCGGAGATTGCAGAACAAAAACGTCAGGAAAGAGTTTTTCCCTTCCAGGAGAGGCACTCAACCATCGCGAGAACGGTAGTGACCCGGACAGGGAGGGGCGGCGGCGCGGAGGATTACCCGCTCTCCGCGGATCGTGAAGGGATCGCCGCCGCGTCCCTCGTCTACACCTGCCTCGCCCGACTCACATAAATCGTTCGAACCGGTCGCGGGGCACCCGGCAGATGGGGCAGATCTCGGGCGGGTCGCTCCGGGCGCAGAGGTAGCCGCAGACCCGGCACCGCCAGACAGGGTAGTTCAGGGTTCCCGGTACGCGGTCTGCCGCGGCTCGTTCCTCCTTCTGCCGCCTGCGCTCCGCGGGGGACGGGCGGCGTTCCGGGACGGGGGCGGCGGCACGCTCTCCGCGCTCCACGTCGGCGGTGACGTAGAGCGCGCAGTAGCAGGCACCGTAATCGGCGAGATCGGGATCGCGGTAGTCGCAGGGGCAGATGATGTCGAGGTCGTCCTCCCGGTCGCCCGAGGCAAGCCTGCAGGGGCAGGAGATGTAGCCGTAACGCTCCCGGTTGGCAAGCAGGCCCCTGACGAGTTCGCGGGTGAACCCCTCATCAGGGTTCAGGTGGTACCCGCCGGCCTCCGCCTCGGTCTCCAGGTCCTGCATGAGCCGGTCCACCTCCCCGTCACTCACCCTATCAGGCACCGACTGCCTCCCGGATCTCATCCTCCCGGAACCCCACGATCACCGTTGCGTCACCGACGACGACCGTCGGAAACGAGAGGCGCGGGTTCCAGCGTTCGACCTCCCGGACCACGCGGTCGCGTTCCTCCCCCGTGAGCAGGTCCACGTAGACGTACGAGAACCTGACGCCGAGGTCGGTGAGAAGTTCCTTTGTCCGGGCGCACCAGCCGCAGGTGCTCAGGGCGTAGAGGATCACCCTGCCGCGGTCCTCGCCGGGGACGTGCTGCATCTCAGTCAAAATCTTCCTCCATCTCTCCTTGCTACGAGGGTCGAAGGTAAGTATCTTGCCCCGGAGGAAGCGGGCTTGAGGAGCAGGAACAGGCCGGCACTGCTCCCAAGAGCCCGAACCGGGGCTGCACCGCAGGGGAGAGAGGAAACAGACGCGGTTTCCTCGTAACGAGGAATGACCGGCCGGACGACCGGGCCCGGGTAACTTCTTATCCTGCCGTGCAGGAAGGAGAGGTGAGGTGAAACAGAGCATGAATACCAGATACGCCGGCTTCGTGGCCGCGTTCGTGATTGCGGCATGTATCTGCGGCACTGCCGCCGCACAGCAGATGGGCATCGATGAGATCGGCAGCGTCGCGGTCAACGAGACGGTCTCCATCGGCGGGGCGACAAACCTCGCCCCCGGTAACCGCCTGCTTGTGGAGGTGACACCGATCGGGTTCGGGCCGGGGAACGCCTCGGTGCAGGGAGGAGCATCGGGGTCGGCCGTCGTCGAGGAAGGGAACGAAACCGCGAACACCTGGTCGTTCGACGTGGACACGACCGGGTTCGAGCCTGGCGAGTACAGCGTGACCGTGGACTGGGTCGAGGGCGACGCCACCGCAAGCACCACGTTCACCGTCGTCGAGGCTGGAACGGTGACACCGACGCCGACGGCAACCCCGACTGCCACCACAACGGCGACGACACTGGCAAGCCCCACGCCGACCGCGGCCGGATCCGCTCTCCCGGTGACGGCAGCCCTCGCGGCGGGGCTTGCCGGCCTCCTGGTGCGGCGGCGGTAGGGCTCGTCACCGCCGGTCCACGATCCGCTTCGGCCGGCCGGGCACCCGGTGGAGCTCGAGCCCGCCCGGCGGCGTCACGGTGCAGAGAATCTGGAGGGACCCGTCTTCGTATGCCCCCGAAAGGGCCGGAACCGACCGCAGGAGGGCGGAACGAAACGTCTCCCCGACCTCGCCCGCATCCACGCCGGCGGGATCAAGGCGCTCCATACTCACCCGGAGGATGGTCTCCCCCGCCTCGTCGCCGCCGTAGACGAACGCCTCGTACTCCCCGTTCAGGTGAGCCATGTTCTCGGGCGCAAAGACCGCCGCTTCCACGTCCACCCTGTTGAGCGCGATATCCCCTATCCAGACCGTCTCCGCTTCGCGCCGGGGGGAGGCGATCCGCATGTGCGTCCGCCCGCACCCGCACCGCTCCCGGGAGACGACCGAGCAGGTATCCTCCGTATCGTAGTTGATGAGAAGCGTTCCCGCCCTCTTTCCCGGCGCAAGGAGCGTCGTGTAGACCAGCCTTCCTGTCTCGCCGTCATGGACGAACCGGTTCATCCCGGGGTCGTAGAGGTCGAAGTGAACCAGGTCCTCGGGGACGTGGAGCCCTGCCTGGCGGGTGCACTCGCCGCACATCGTCCCCTCGGTGCTCCCGTAGGAGTTGTAGACCGGGCAGCCCCAGACCTCCTCGAGATAGCGCCTCGATTCCGGGGCAAAACTCTCGCCCCCGACGACCAGCCGGGCAACGCCCGCATCCCCGGGCGGGTGCCCTTCCGCCTCCATCCTGCGGGCGAGCCGCAGGAGTTTGAAGACGCTCCCGATCAACGCCGTCGGGCGGTAGTGTGCCATCACCCTGACCGGGAAGGTACACTTCCCCTCCGGGACGATCGCCATCCCGATCTCCCGGGCGGCGAGGGTCATGGTGTTTGCCCCGACGTTCATCCCGTAGGAGGCGCAGACCACCACCCGGTCGCCGGCCTCGAATCCCTGCGAGATAAAAAACCGGGCGTATTTCTCCGCATAGCGCTCCCAATCCTCCCAGGTGAGGAAGAAACTCTTCGGAACCCCGCTCGTACCGGAGGTCTCGTTGACCGTGAAGACCTCCTCCCAGGGCACACTCTTGAAGCAGAACTCCTTCTCCTGCGGGGGCTGGTATCGCCGGATCGTCGCCCCGGAGACGATGGGCAGCTCGCGGAGGTCCTCGTGCTCCCGGATCGCCTCCGGGCGGATGTTGTGTCGCGTAAACCACCGGCGGTAGAAGGGCGAATGCTCCGTCGCGTACCGGACGGTCAGGCGGATCCGCTCGTCGATGAGGAGATCGAGATCCGATCGCGCGAGCGTCTCCACCGCCGGGTCGTGGTATCGGTTACCTGTCATCCGGCCGGGATAGACGCACGAGATAAAAATAGGTGCCGGGGATCAGAGCGCCCAGGCAGGAATGTCGAAGGGGATACCGAGCGCCCAGAGGACGACCGTGTAGAGGCAGATCATCCAGAGCCCGACGCCGACGAGGTCGAGCGCCCAGCCGGACCGGAGAAGGTCTTTTGCCGAGATGTAGCCGGTCCCGTAGGCAACGGCGTTCGGCGGGGTGGCGACCGGGAGCATGAACGCTATCGAGGCGCAGACCGCGGCGGTCATCATCAGGATGATCGGGTTGATCCCCACGCTGATAGCCGTGACCGCCATGATCGGCATCATGATGGCCGCTATAGCGGTGTTCGAGGTGATCTCCGTGACAAGTGAGGTTCCCAGCGCCACGATGGAGATCAGGAGGACGATCGGGAGCCCATGGATAAGCGTCAGCGACTCGACGATCGCCGCAGCAAGCCCGCTCTCGAGGAACCCGCTCGAGAGGGCGATACCACCGCCGAAGAGGAGGAGGATGCCCCAGGGGATCTTCACCGCCCACTCCCAGTCCATCGTGAAGATGCCCTCCTTCCAGTCGACCGGGAGGAGGAAGAGGAGGAGCGCGCCGAATATCGCGATGGTGGAGTCCTTGATCCCCGGGAAGATCATATCGAGGCCCGGGACGATGAACCCGCCAATATCCTTCGTCTGGGCAAATACCCAGGCGAGGGCGGTCAGGATGAAGACGATCAGCGTCCACCGCTCTCCCGTCGAGAGCGGACCAAGTTTTGCGAGTTCCTCCCGAATGAGCCCCTTTGCGCTCGGGAGGGTTTTCACCATCCGGCGGTAGGAGACCTGGGTGAGCCAGATCCATGCGAGGATGAGGAATATAGCGGCAAACGGGACGCCGAACTTCATCCAGGTGAAGAAGTCGATGGTGGGCGCGTCGGGAAAGATCGTCGCGAGCTGGGATATGAAGATCCCGTTCGGGGGCGTGCCGATGATCGTCGCAATCCCTCCGATGCTCGCGGCGTAGGGGATGGAGATGATCAGGCAACGGGCAAGGCCCTGCTCTTTTTCTTCGAGACCCTCAAGGGCTTTGTTGGTCCCGGGAATGAGCGTCAGGATGATCGCGACCGCGATCGGGATCATCATCATCGTCGTCGCGGTGTTCGAGATCCACATCGAGAGGAACCCGGTGGCGACCATGAACCCGAGCACCAGGCGCCTCGGGCTCGTTCCCACGACCCGGATGATGTTGAGAGCGATCCGACGGTGCAGACCCCATCGCTGCATCGACATCGCGATGATGAACCCGCCGAGGAAGAGGAAGATCACCTCGTTGCCGTAGGATACCGCCACCTCCACCGGAGAGAGGATGCCGAGCGCCGGGAAGAGGACCAGCGGCAGGAGTGCGGTCGCTTCGAGAGGGATGACGCCGGTGACCCAGAAGAGGACCATAAGAACGGTGACGGCCAGAACGGCCTTCGCCTCGGGCGCAAGGAGAGTGGGATCGATGGGGATCGCCAGGATCGCGAAGAAGATGAGGAGCGATCCGATGATGAAGGCGACCTTTTTCATCTTCAGGGATTAGCGAAGAGAATATTTAAGCGTAAGGAATCGAATTTAACGCGATTCTGGAGGGGGAGAGCCTGATCCGGGATACCGGCGGCTTCCTTCCCATGACCGGGAGAGGCGCACCTCGGCCGAACAGGGCCGGGTGCGGGGGGATCGCCGCGCCGTCACACCAACCTATATCAGTAAAATCAGCACAGGGAATCTCATGAGACCGGATTGGATCCTCAGGCGAGGTTTCGTCATACTCCTCGCCGTCTCTCTCCTTGCCCTCTGTGCCGGAGAGGCCGGGGCCCGCGGGCCGACGATCAACGATATCCAGCCCCACGACACCATCTTTGTCTACGAGGAGGGGCTCAACCTCACAGAACTCCGCGACCCGGCCACGAACAACCCCGTCACGGAACTGCGGAGGTACCAGGACGACAGACCCGACCGTGGGGTCGAAAGGAGCATCCCGGTCGGTGACGACACGAACTTCGAGGTGCAGGAGTTCTTCCTCCACGGGGACTACGGGACATACTACGCCTTCAACCCCACCGACGGAGCGACAGCACAGGTCATGATCCGCGAACCGCGGCTCTTCATGGACGTGGTGCTCGCGAACCCCCATCACAACGAGCCCCTGGAAGGGCTGACCGTCTCCCCGAACACCCGGATAGCCTTCAGGATAGCCGCCCCCGATGTCGGGGCGTTCTACCAGGCGGGCGGGGTCTACCCGGCGACGATCGATATCGTGCTCACCACGCCGGGCGGCGCCGAGACGACGATGATCGGCGGGGTCAACCTTGCCGGGCTCAACGTCAGTTCGACCCGGTTCTACACCGACGACCCCGCGAGACCCGGCGCGGTCCGTATCGGTGATCTCGGGAGACCGGGGGAGTATTCCGTCCGGGCGGTGTGGAGGACGCCTTCGGGGTTCGACGCCTACGCTCCTGACTCCGCGCCGGTGACGTTCACGGTAGCAAACCGTGTCGGGGTGGCTCCGACACCGACGCCGACCGCCACCGCAACCGTGACGGCCACCCCCACGCCGACGCCGACGACGGTTCCGACGACTCCGCCCACAACCACCGCAACCGTGCCGGCAACCCCGACGGTGGTTGAGACAACCGTTCCGGCAACCCCGACACCGACCGCAGCGCCGCTCCCGGCCGCCCTGGCTGCAGCAGCGGTCGGGTTCGCCCTCGTGCTCGCCGGCAGGCGCAGGTAGAGGATCAACAGAACCGGCAGCCGCAACCGCCGGCCGCGTCCCGGATATGGCGGAGAGCGGCCTCCGCCCATTTTACGACGGCGGGATCGGCGTCCTCGAGCGCCTCCGTGAGCGCCGGAACCGCTCCCGCATCCCCGATCATCCCGAGGGTGTAGGCCGCCCACATCCGGAGGCGGGGATCGGGATCGTCGAGGAGGGAGAGGAGCGGCGGGAGGGCAGCAGGGCCGATGCCGGCGAGGTCCCTCGCCGCCGCCATCCGGTCAGCACTGCTGCCGTCGCGGAGGATACCGATCAGCGCATCCGTTCTGTCCATTACGTCCATGGTTGTTCTTCGATGCGAAAGGGGAAAAAGGTACACGCGACGCTTGCACGCTGCCAAAAAAAGGTCAGTGGGTCTGCCGGTAGTAGTCCCACTCATCGATGACAGTTCCGTTTGCAAAGATGCAGACGCCGTACTCGCTCCCGTCGGGGTTCTGCCGGATCTCGTAGGCGTGGCCCTGCTCGATGCACCAGGCCGCGGCCGGGTTCGCGATCCCGGCAGTTTTGCCGCATGCAGAGCAGGCCCACGGGACGGCGAGGATCTCGACCGGCGTCCCCCACTGCTGGATGGTCATGACGTCTTCCTTCACCTCCCCGACGAAGGCAAGACGCATCCCGTCGACGCGATAGATCTCGTTCAGGTCGAGCGGGAGGTACTTCGCGCCGTCGTCGGCGACGATACCATAGAAACCGCCCTCGAGGTCGACATAAGTGACCGTCCCGGTCGTTGCGACGTAGGTCGCGTTTCCTGCCCTATCGATGGCGATGACCTCGACGGGGATCCCCCACTGCTGGATGGTCGTGACATCCTCCTTGATCTGGGCAGCAAACGTCACGTTCATGCCGTCGACCTGCCAGGCCTCATCGAGACCGAGCGGGAGGTAGCGCTCGCCGCTCCCGGCGACGAGGCCGTAGAACCCACCCTCGAGATCGATGTAGGTGACCGTGGCGTTCCCGGAGACGAGCCGGACGCCGTCGATCGCCTCGATCGAACGGATCACGACCGGGGTTCCCCACATCTGGATCCCTGTGACGTCTTTCCCCACGTCGGCGCTGAATGCCACCCGGAGGCCGTCCTGCCGGTACTCCGCCGGGAGGTCGGCGGGGAGGTAGTTCCGGCCGCCATCGGCGACGATACCGTAGAACCCGCCTTCAAGATCGATGTAGGTGACCGTGCCGTTCCCGGAGACGCGCTCGGCCGCCGTCTCATCTCCCCCGGCGGCGATGCAGCCGCAGGCGACGATGGCCCCGAAGAGAACGAGGACGATGACCATATAGTTCGGACTAAATCCCGTCATAAGCATCAACACCGATACATTGCGCCGTTCGGGGTAAGTAAATTGCCTTAACTACGAAGGGATTCGGAGTTATCCGCGCGAAAGGGCCATACACCGGCCGGGAAAAAAGTTATTGAAAGGAGCGGTCAGCGTCCCCCGACGCCGCCGCCGCCAAAGCCGCCGCCACCGCCGAACGATCCGCCGCCGCCAAAGCCGCCGCTGCCGCCGCCCGAGGAGGGCGGGGAGTAGAGGACGATCGGGGCAAAGATCACCGGCATGTTCGAGTAGAGCGGCATCCCGACGTCCGGGAGGTCGATACGCAGGTTCTTCATCGCCGCCTCCACTTTATCGCCGAGGCCGAGCGCCGTCCCGTAGACCAGCCACTCTCCCCACATCGAGAGATCGGCGGGGGAGTACTGCCGGATCAGCGCGAGATCCGAGAGGAAGTAGGAGAACGCGTCCCACTCGAGTTTCTCCTTGTAGTGGTCGCCCCTCCAGAACCCGAAGAGCGTCGAGGGGAAGAGGGCCGCGATCCCGACCTGGACCGCGGCGATGAAGGCGAGGACGCTTGCCGGAATCAGGAGATAGGCCGCGCCCGGCGCAAGGATGAACGCGAGGATAGATAGCCCGCACGGGATGGCGCCGAGGAAGATGAGCGGGAGGATCATCGTCCGGCCGTCCTTGATATACCGGTAGCCGAGCGAGGTGTCCACGTCCCGGGTCAGGCCGGCAAGCGACTGCTGGTACTGCTCGATCCGGTGCTGATAACCCGGGCTCCGCCGGGCGGTCCGGGCGAACTCCTCGAGATCGGCGGTGTCCACGACGTGATCGTCGGCGATGTTGCCGAGGAAGTTGAGCACCCGCTGCTCGTAGGGATCGGTCGACTCTCCCGAGACGATCTGGACCGTGACGCCTTTACCATCCGGTTTTTCAGTCACCACGATCT
>JAEWLJ010000015.1 GCA_023393455.1 Methanobacteriota archaeon
TCGCGTTCCAGTCCGGGATCGACGGCGACGAGTGGGGCACTAGCACGAGGCCGTCCTCGTTCATGCCGTTGAACGTCCCGATGAACCCGGGCCAGTCTATCCCGACCGTGCGTTTCGCGCCCGGACCGGGGTCGGTCGCGATGACGAGCAGGCTGTTCACCGTGACCTTCCGCAGGTCGTTCTCCCCGTCCATGTTCTTGCCGTGGATCAGCCCGCCGGCAAGCTCGTCGTTCGGCCGGGTTCTGCTCCTTGTCTCGTCGCTCTCGGGCCCTGACGAAGTCCGAGAACTCTTCGCCCGTGCGGGGTTCGTCTCGTTCATCGTCGACGAGGAGAGGGTCGAGGACGAGACCCTCTACGTCCTCCGGGCGATGCGCGACCTCTGCCGGATGGGATGATCGGCTCTATCGCGATATGATCGCCGCCCGGGTCAGGTCCTCACCGTGTAGCCCGCCCCGGCCAGCACCTCGATCACGCGCCGGTCCCATGCGGCGTCGTCGGGTTCGGCCCGGTGGTTGATCCGTTCTTCAAAGAGCCGGAGCAGCAGTGCATCCTCTGAGGCCAGGTGACGCTGGCCCATGATCCTTCCGGCTCTTCTCCCCGAACCATCGAGGATGAGCAGGCGCCAGCAGCCGTAGTCCCGGCAGATCTCAGGGCGCGTCAGGTGGACGGTGCAGTATCCCTTCCCGGCCGGCGCATCATATCGGAAGAACGGGCACGCCTCCGGCCGCTCGGAGAAGATGCTTCTGTCGGCAAATAAGGAGATTTTATCCGGATCAATCGACACCTCTGTCGTCTCGCCCGTGTACTGGTTGCGGATCAGGAAGCGGTGATTCCCATAATCGGTGTGGATCTTATGGACCAGGCCCAGGTGACTGCAGCATTCGCCGCACTGGCTGCATTCAAATGACAGGGGACACCCCTCCCGATCACCGTTAGTGGATGAACCTATTTGAATGAAGGGGAGATGCTGGAGTAGCACTCTACGAAAAACGACTGGTCGTCTGAGTTCCCCTGGGTATCGCCACGACTGCCCCTTTCAGTGCGGACAGGAGAGGAGCGCGAAGCGCGGGTGGGGTGGGGGCTATAGGTATCGCGGGGATGATACAGGGGAGGAAGGCCCTCTTCTCGCCCGGAAGCACACCCTGGTTTAACACCGAATCGGCCCCCCTTAGAGAATTTGCGGATAAATTGAACTGAACCCGCAGTGAACATTTATCTTCTCTCACCCCGTTTATATATGATCACTTGACAATGAACTCTTCCAATAACATCCTCACCGAGGGACCGGTTGGAAAAGGCCTCTTGATCGTGGCTCTCCCGATCATCATCAGCAATTTCCTCGCGAGCATTCTGGAGGTGGTGGATATGTATTTCATCGGCAAACTTGGCGACGTCTCGATCGCCGGGGGAGCGATGAGCGTATCCATCATAATGGTGCTCACGACCGTGATCATTGGGGTTGTGACGGCGACTGCTGCGTTCGTGTCGCGTGCGTATGGATCGGAGCGGTTTGACCGGATTCAGGTGATTCTTTCGCACTCGCTCTATCTGGCACTCTCCTTCTCGGCGGTCCTTGCAGTCGTCGGTCTCTTCTGGTCGCAGGATCTCCTCCTGCTCCTTGGAGCGGATCCCGGGGTTGCTGCGGAGGGGACGCGCTTCCTCTCCCCGACGTTGATGGGAGCGTTCCTCTTCGTCACTCTGATGATCCTGACGACAACCTTCCAGAGTACGGGAGATTCCCGGACACCCATGTTCGTGATGATCATGGTGAACATCGTGAATATCGCCCTGAACCCGACGCTGATCCAGGGCCTTGGCGGTCTTCCGGCACTCGGGATAGCCGGATCTGCGTATGCGTCCCTTGCGTCGCGTACTATCGGCATCTTCCTCCTGATCGGGGCGATGTACCTCCTGCCGTCCAAGAAGAACGGGCCGGTCAGGTTCCCGAAGAAGTGGACGTTTGAACCGCGACTGATCATGGATATCCTGAGGGTCACGATCCCATCAGCGGTACAGAGCGGCGTTCGGAGTTTTGCGTTCCTCGGGATGACCGCGATCATAGCACTGTATGGCACGGCGGCGGTGGCGGCATACGGTATCTGCCAGCGTCTGGATATGTTGGGCCTGATCGTCGTGATGGGGCTTTGCACGGGAGTCGCGGTGATGGTCGGGCAGAATCTGGGGGCGAAGAAGGTGGAGAGAGCGGAGAAGGCAGTCCGGATTGCGATGATCGCGAATGCGTCGTTTATGATAGTCGTGGGTCTCTTCTACCTGCGGTTTGCGGAGCACCTCCTGGCGTTCTTCGGCGCGACCGGCGAGTCGCTTGCGAGCGGCATCCCGTTCATGCAGATTGTCCCGGCGTCGTACTTCGTGATAGCCATGGCGATGACGATGGGGTTTGCGATGAACGGTGCGGGGATGACAAGACCCGGCATGTATGCGGCGATCCTGGGGCAGTTGATCGTGCAGGTGGGTCTTGCTGCAATCTTTGTTGTGATGGATATGCCACTACAGTTCATCTGGTACGCGGTGGTCTGCGGTACCGTGGTGGTCTTCCTGGTTGACCTCTACTTCTACCGGAAGGGAGCCTGGAAGACAAAGAAATTGAATCTCGGCGGGGAGAATTAATTCTAAGATCTCCCGGCACCCTTTTTTCGACCGGCCCTAGAAGGAACCTCTGGACGTTCTGTCCGCTGCGATCCTGTGCTGTGGCCTGATGTTTTGTGACGGCGATACCTCGTCCGTGAGAAGTTGATCGGGAAAAACATGAGACCCGATCTGCTTGAGGCCCTCATGGGGTGGGTTCCGGACCACCCGGCATCTTTACCTTGAGCCGCTGCCCGAAGACGTCCGGCCGACGGCCGCATACATGTCCCCATGGTGCGCCTCGAGGTGGAGGGTGTCAAAGAGCCGGAGCCCTGACCGGATGGGGTGGGTTGCGGTGGTTGAGGTCCGGACGCTCCGTCCATCGCGCCCAGAAACATATATATCCGGGCGCAGGGTATTCGGGCACCATATGTGGATACGGGAGAGAACCCTGACAATTCTGCTCGTTCTCTCGCTTGTTGCAAACGTCTTCCTCCTGGCCGTTCTTCTCATGCCGTCGGGCGGCCTCTCCCCGGCGCTCTCCAAACCCGGGGATGCTGAGATCCTTCCGGCCGCGACCGCCGCCCCTCTCCTCGTCATGAAGGCGGGCGAGAACGGGAGCGTCGCCTCGCTGCAGGCACCGGTAATCCTCCAGAAGATCGAGGCCGACCAGGGCGGCCCGCTCGCCTACGAGGAGGTGACCGAAGAAGGGGCAATGGTGAACGTCTCGGTCGAGGTCGTGGACGGGAGGGGGAGGGTGCTCGTCCAGACGACGCCCCTGATGGGGATAGCGTTTCAGGACGCTGCGAACCTCGCGGTCGCCGTCGCCGCCAACCACTCCCGTGTCGACCTCACGGAGAGCGACATCATCTTCAGCATCCAGGGGCCGGAGGAGATCTCCGAGATCGACGGCCCCAGTGCGGGGGCGCTGATGGCCGCACTCCTCCTCTCGGTGCTGGAGGAGATCCCGCTCAACGAGAGCGTGACCGTGACGGGAACCATCGACGAGAACGGGAGGATCGGCCCGGTCGGCGGGGTCCTCGAGAAGGCCGAGGCCGCTCGCCGCGGCGAGAAGACGCTCCTCATCCTCCCCGCCGGAAACGACCATATCCTTGATCACTCTGAAGAGCCCCGGTCGATCGGCAGAATGAGAATCTCACGGCAATGGCCGCCATTCGTGGGCTCAAAGGAATACATCGAGGAGAACTACGGCATCCAGGTGGAATACGCGGATACCCTCGACGATCTGCTCGACTATCTCCGTGCCCCGGCAGCCTGACTGAAGGATATTTATCCTCTCCCGGGCCACCTACCCGGATAGTATGAGATCCAAGAGACTTCTGATCGCCGTCCTCCTGGTGGCTGCCCTCGCCGTTCTCCTGGCAGTTCTGCTGCCGGGACTCTCGGCGCCGCAGCCGCCTGAACCCGGCCCGACCCAACCGCCCACCCCTGCTCCGACCCCGACTCCGGTGCCTGTTCCCGGGAACGGCACCTACGTCAACACCACCTACGGCTACGCCCTCACCAGCCCCGAGGGGTGGTTCTACACCGAGTCCGTCGAGAGCGTCTGGTTCTCCTCGCCGGACAAACACGAGGAGGTCCGCGTGAACACGAACCCGCTCTCGGCCCAGGGGGAGATTGATACGGAGAAGGTTCTCGAAGCGCTGAACGAGACCTACGCCGAGGATCTTCGCGCCGGGATCGGTGCCGAATGGGTCTCGACGGAGAAGATCTCCCTCGACGGTGTTCCGGGGTACGAGTCGGTCTTCTCCGTCCCTATCGTTGAGGAAGACCGCTACACCTTCGTCGTCCGTTACGCCGTCAAAGACGATGTCATCTACTCGGTCATGCACACGGTCTTCCCGCCCGGTTATGACGTCTACAACGTCGACGCGGCCCCGGCGGCGGAGTCGTTCCGGTTCCTCTAATTTTTTTTAATCTCCTGAACCCCCCGCGTGGCGATATCCAGTGGAAAGCCGTTTCATCCCTCTGGCTCAGGATGTGGCTCAGATGGCGGATCCTTGAGAATTAAGGGCTCCGATAAGGGTATGCCGGGGGTTCGGAGATCTTTTTTGGCTGACCTCGTATCTTCAAGAGGTCAACCCATCGACCCCTCTTCGCGTTCTCCCGCGTGCTTCCGCGTGAGTTGATGGGCGAAGATAACAATATGCTCTCACGCGAAGCCGCAAAGTCCGGTGACCGGGTGCTGCCGATCCCGTTGTAGGTCGCACTGCGAGGCTGCATGGGTCGATTACAGAGGCTGAAATTCGCGAAGCACTGGAGACGAACGCCTCTTGTATCCGGGGGGTCGTATCGGAAAAATTTCATCGAAAAAAAGGTGGCGGGGAGAGAGTTGTCGAGAGACAATCATCTCCGGCAGGACGTTTAGAGGGGTGTTTCCCGCCACCTGTTCTTTCCCGGCAGACGATCGCGGGTGACCGCAGGGAAGGCCACTGGAGCGAGGGTATCGATGTGCAGGTCGAGACCCGGACTCCCTGTTCCTCTCCTGCGGAGACGGATCTGCCGGACTGGTCTTGTATAGTTCAATCCATTTCGTCTGCAACGGGTGCCCGCTGCGACAATAATTGTCTGACTTCCCTGAATAAAGCCATTGTGTTACGGTATTTTGCTGAATAAACTGTTTTATATCAACTATTCCGGGAAAAACCGATATCCTATGGATATCGGTATCCTGGCGACCGGGCGATCTCACCCCCGCCTGAACATCCCGTCGAGTTTGCGCTTATCAAACGCCACGACCGTCGGCCTCCCGTGCGGGCACGTCCAGGGGGTCTTCGTCCGGGCGAGCTGGGCAAGGAGGCGCTTCTGCTGGTCGTGCGTGAGGAGGGCGCCGGCCTTCACGGCTCCCCGGCAGGCGACGATGCAGGTGACCGCCTCGCGCCGGTCGGGGGCGGTCCGGGACTCATCGGCGAGGAGGTCGGCGATCGTCTCCCGGACTCTCCCGGGATCCTCGACCGCGCCGAAGGCGGCCGGCACCACCCGGACGGCGAAGGTGTCCCGGCCGAACTCCTCAACGACGAACCCCTCGTCTGCGAGGAGGGGGATCGCGTCCCGGAGTGCGGCGGACTCCTTTGGGGGGAGCGAGAGGGTGACGGGCACGATCAGTTCCTGCGACCCTGCCGCCCTATCGCGCTTCTCCGTGACCTGGTCGTAGAGGACCCGCTCGTGGGCCGCGTGCTGGTCGACGAGGTAGAGGGTGCCGTCGGTCCCCTCCGCCACGATGTAGGTCGCGGCCACCTGTCCGATCGGCTCCATCGCGGGGAGGAGGTTCTCTTTGCCCTCTGCCTCCGTCCGGCGGAGCTGCTTATCGGAGAGGGTGAGTCCCCGGTGGCCGGCCGTGTAGGGCGTCCCGGCCTCGGCGACCGGCGGCGGGGACGTTTCGGCCCCCCCCAAAACGATCTGCTGCTGCACCGGCTCGGCCGGGGTCTCGCGCGCGAGGTCGTGCTTGGTAAGTGCCTCCCCCACCGCGGCCGCGATCGCCCCCGTGATCTCCCGCTCCCGGGAGAGGCGGACCTCCCGTTTGGTCGGGTGGACGTTGACGTCCACAAGATTGGTATCGATCGAGAGTTCGAGGAACGCCACCGGGTAGCGGTCCTTCGGGAGGAGGGTGCCGTAGCCCTCCCGTACGGCGGCGGCGATCTGCCGCGAGGAGATGCTTCTCCCGTTGATGCTGACGGAGATCTGCGAGAGGCTCCCCCGGTTCTCCGACGGCCGGGAGATGTAGCCGCCGATACGAATGAACGGGAGCCGTCCCTCGACCGGGATGAGCGACCGGGCGAGGTCGGCACCGTAGAGCCCTGCGACGGTGGTCAGGACCCCGCCCGACCGCTGGGTCGCCATCCGCTCCTTGCCGTTCTGCACCACCCGGAAGGCGACCTCGCCATGGGCAAGGGCGAGACTTTCTACGACCGCGTAGATGTGGGCGAGCTCGGTGTTCCTGCTTTTTAAGAACTTCCGGCGGGCGGGGGTGTTGTAGAAGAGGCGTTCCACTGCGATCGTCGTCCCCTCCGGTGCCCCGACTTCGCTCTCCTCGACGACCTCGCCGCCCCTGACGACGATCCGCGTCCCGGCGAGGGCTTCCCCTCCCCGAGGGCGGGTGACGATGGTCACCTCTGCGACGGCGGCGATGCTCGCGAGCGCCTCCCCCCGGAACCCGAGGGTGCGGATGGCGGAGAGGTCGGCGACATCCCGGATCTTGCTCGTCGCGTGGGGGTGGAACGCGAGGATCGCCTCGTCCGCCGTCATCCCCTCGCCGTTGTCGGTCACCCGGATCTTCGTGATCCCCGCCATGTCCGATCCGACGTCGAGGAGGATGCCCGTCGCCCCCGCGTCGATCGCGTTCTCCAGGAGTTCCTTCACCACCGATGCCGGCCGCTCCACGACCTCGCCGGCGGCGATCTGGTTCACCGTATCCGTGTCGAGGACCTGTATCTTCGTCATCGCTCCTCTCCGTCCCCGTTCGCGAGCCTCTGGAGCCTGCAGAGGGCGTTCAGTGCTTCGAGAGGCGTCATTTCGTCTGGGTTGAGCCTCTTGAGTTCCCCGACCGCGGGGTTCTCCGCGACGACCCCCTCGCCGGGGTCGACGAGGAGCATCTGGGTGTAGCGGGGCGCCCGCACTCCGGTCGGGAGTTCCCGCACGGATGCCTCCTTCAGGAGTTCTATCGCCCGGTCGGTCACCTTCTTCGGGATGCCGGCAAGGTGGGCGACGTGGACGCCGTAGCTCCGGTCGGTCGCGCCGGGGATGATTTTTCTGAGGAAGACGACATCGGTTCCGGTATCCTTCACCGCGAAGTGGAAGTTCTTCACCCGTTTGAGCGTTCCTTCGAGGTCGACCAGGTCGTGGAAGTGAGTCGCAAAGAGCGTCCTCGGCCCCGCGACCGCTTTCCCGTGCAGGAACTCCACCACCGCCCGGGCAATCGAGCACCCGTCCAGCGTGCTCGTCCCCCGGCCGATCTCGTCGAGGATGACGAGGCTTCTCGCCGTCGCGTTGTTCAAGATGTTCGCGAGTTCGAGCATCTCGACCATGAACGTTGACTGCCCGGAGGCGAGGTCGTCGAACGCCCCGACCCGGGTGAAGACGCGGTCGACTATCCCGACGGTGGCGTGCCGGGCCGGGACGAAACTCCCCATCTGGGCCATGATGCAGCAGAGCGCCACCGCCCGCATGTAGGTGGACTTGCCGGCCATGTTCGCCCCGGTGATGATCATGATCTGGTCGCCGGCGGAGTCGAGTTCCGTGTCGTTCGGGACGAACGGGACCGGGAGGTGCCGCTCCACCACCGGGTGGCGGCCGTCGCGGATGACGATCTGGCCGTTCTCCTCGATCGCGGGGCGGGTGTAGTTGTAGCGGGCGGCGACCTCGGCAAGCGCCGCATAGACGTCGAGGAGCCCCACCGCCCGGGCGGTCGCCTGGAGGCCGGCGACCTCCGCCGCGAGCGTCCGGACGAGTTCGGCGTAGATCTCTGCTTCGAGGGCAGTAAGCCGCTCTTCGGCGGTCGCGATCATCGCCTCCTTCTCCTTGAGGTCGGGGATCGTGTAGCGTTCGCCGTTCGCCGTCGTCTGCCGCCGCTCGTACTCCGGCGGCACCAGGGGGAGGTTTGGTCTCGTCACCTCGATGTAGTATCCGAAGACCCGGTTGTAGCCGATCTTGAGCGACTTGATCCTGGTTCTCTCCCGTTCCTGCTGCTGGAACTCCGCGATCCAGTCCTTCCCGGTCGTCGCGAGGTGCCGGAGTTCGTCGAGTTTCTCGTTGAACCCCTCCCGGATCATCCCGCCGGCCACTGCGCGTGCCGGCGGGTCGTCGACGATCGCCCGACCGATGAGGTCTACGGCGTGAGCGTGATCGCTCATCGCGGCGAGTGCCTCGCGAACCAGGGCCGGGGCATCGGTGGGGAAGAGTTCCTTTATGCCCGGGATCGCTTCGAGCGACTCCCGGAGCGTCGCAAGATCCCTTGGCCCGGCGTTCCCGTAGGCGATCCTCCCCGCTATCCGTTCGATATCGGCGAAGTCGCCGAGGGTCGCGCGAAGCGCCTGTCTCTCGAGCGCGTGCTCGAAGAACCACGCCACCGCGTCGAGCCGCGCCTCGATGGCATCCTTCCCGAGCAGGGGGGCGATCAGGAACGACCGCATCGTCCGGCTCCCCATCGATGTCTCCGTGGCATCGAGTGCGGCAAGAAGGGTGTTTGCGTCGCCCTCGCCCCGGATGCCCGCGGTGATCTCGAGGTTTCTGAGGGTGATCGCGTCGAGCGCCATGTTCCCCGACGGAACCCGTGTCGAGAGTCCCGAGATGTGGGAGAGGGCCGACTGCTGAGTCTCCTGGGCGTAGCGGAGCGCCGCTCCGGCCGCGGCGACCGCGCCCGGCATTCCCGCGCACCCGTAGCCGTCGAGCGTCGCCGTCCCGAACTGCCCGCAAAGTTGCTCGCACGCCGCGTCGACCTCGAAGGCGTCGTCGCGGTAGCGGCTCACCGGCACCCCGAGGGCTTCGAGCCGGGCAGGGAGGGCGTCTGCGAGGCTTTCGGGAACTATTGCCTCTGAGGGGCGGTGCCTCACGACCTCCGAGACGATCTCGGCGTAGTCTCGCCCGCCGCTCCCCGAGGAGACGAAGAACTCGCCGGTAGAGACGTCTAAGAATGCGAGGCCGAAGGTATCTTTCCGGTCGGGGGCGACCGCCATCAGGTAGTGGGCGCCGGCTGAGCCGAGCATCGATGAGTCGATCAACGTCCCGGGGGTGATCACTCTCGTGACCTCCCGCTTCACCACGCCTTTCGCGGTCTTCGGGTCCTCCACCTGGTCGCAGATCACCACCTTGTAGCCCTTCGCTACCAGGCGTGCGATGTAGCCGTCGACGGCGTGATGGGGGACGCCCGCAAGCGGCATCCGGTCGCCGTTCTTGTCCTTGCCCCGGGCTGTCAGGGTGATGTCGAGTTCCCGGGCCACCACGCCGGCGTCCTCGCCGAAGGTCTCGAAGAAGTCCCCCATCCTGAAGAAGATGACGGCATCGGGGTGCCGGGCTTTCACTGAGTAATATTGTCGCATCGCCGGGGTCGGTCCGTCGGTCATCGCTTCTCCTTATAGAATCCGCACGGGGCCACATAAGGATACTGTCCCGGGAATCGGCCACAAAGGGCTCCGATTAACTGCACCACCCCGGCGGCCCCCGGCAAATTAAATACGTCCGGGACGCGTACCAGAACACGATACTGTATGTCGGCGACTATCGCAGAAAAGGTATTTTCGCAACGATGCGGAAGATCCGTCCGCGCAGGAGAGGTAGTGATGGCACCCGTGGATGCAGCGATGATCCACGACATCACCGGCCCGCTTGCGGTCAGGGTCTTTCGCGAGATGGGTGGAGAGCGCGTATTTGATCCCGAGCGGATCATCATGCTCTTCGACCACCAGGTACCCGCCGACTCGATACCCGCCGCCGAGAACCACGTCTTCATGCGGGAGTTCGCAAAAGAACAGGGGATCCACAACTACGACCTCCTGGAGGGCGTCTGCCACCAGGTCGTGATGGAGAAGGGGCGGGCGGCGCCGGGTGAGATCATCGTCGGCACCGACTCCCACACCTGCACCTACGGCGCGGCGGGGGCGTTCGCGACCGGGATCGGTTCGACCGACATGGGTTTCGTCCTGAAGTTCGGGGCGCTCTACTTCCGGGTACCCGAGAGCATTCGGGTCGAGGTTGAGGGTGCGTTCGGCAGAAGGGTCGGCGCAAAAGACCTCATCCTCTCCCTTGCCGGCGACATCGGCGCCGCCGGGGCGACCTACATGGCGCTCGAGTTCACCGGCCGGGCGATGCGCGAGATGGGCATGGCGGGCCGGATGACCTGCGCGAACATGGCGATAGAGATGGGGGCGAAGGCGGGGATCGTGGCGCCCGATGCGGCCACCTGGGACTACGTCACCGCCCGGCGCGACATCGAGCCGTTCGACCTCGCGGGCGATGCGGACGCGGAGTACCGGGAGCGCCGGCACTATGACGTCACGGACCTCGTCCCGCAGGTCGCCGTCCCCCATAACGTCGACAACGTCGTGGACGTGGGCGACGTCGCGGGAACAAAGGTCGACCAGGTCTTCATCGGCTCCTGCACCAACGGCCGCTACGAGGACCTCACCGAGGCGGCCGAGGTGCTCGGGAACGCCGACCGCTTCGCCGACGGGGTCCGGGTGATCGTCATCCCGGCCTCGCGGACGGAGTACTTGAAGGCCCTCCGCGGGGGGCTGATCGAGCGGTTCGTCGAGGCGGGAGCGCTCGTCGAGGCGCCGTGCTGCGGCCCCTGCATGGGGGGGGCATTTGGCCTCCTCGCGCCGGGGGAGGTCTCGCTCTCGACGTCGAACAGGAATTTCCGGGGGAGGCAGGGGAGCGCTCAGGCGTCCGTCTACCTCTCCTCACCGGCTACGGCGGCGGCAAGCGCCCTCTACGGCGAGATCACCGACCCGAGGGAGGTGTGAATCATGCGAGTCTGGAAGTTCGGCGACGACATCGATACGGATGCAGTCATACCCGGTCGGTTCCTCACGATCTATGACCCGGCGGAGCTCGCGAAGCACGCGTTCGAGGGGACGAGGGACGAGTTTGCACAAGAGGTGCGAGAGGGCGACGTCGTCGTCGCCGGGAGCAACTTCGGGTGCGGCTCCTCCCGCGAGCACGCGCCGCTCGCGCTCCTCGGCGCCGGGGTGAAGGTCGTCGTCGCGAAGTCCTTTGCCCGGATCTTCTATCGGAACGCCGTGAACACCGGGCTCCTGCCCCTGGTCTCTGCCGGGGCGGAGAGCATCCGGGACGGCGATGTCGTGACGGTGAACCTCGCCGGAGGCTACATCGAGGCGAACGGGAAGCGGCTCCCCATCGAGCCGGTGCCCGGGTTCATGAAGGAGATCGTCGATGCCGGCGGCCTGGTGGCCTACGCGAAGAACCTGGATGAGGTGAAGACATGCAGCACCGAGTAGCCGCAATCGGTGGGGACGGTATCGGCCCCGAGATCGTCGCGGCGGGGAGAGAGGTCATCGACGCCGCAGGGGAGCGGTTCGGGTTCGATATCGCGTGGACTGACTTCGATATCGGGGCGGAGCGCTACCTCGCGACCGGCGACCTCCTCACCGAGGAGGATATCCGGGGACTCTCGAAGTTCAATGCGATCTACTTCGGGGCGATCGGCGACGACCGGGTGAAGCCCGGGATCCTCGAGAAGGGCATCCTGCTTGCGATCCGGTTCCACTTCGACCAGTATATCAACCTCCGGCCGATCAAACTCCTCGACGGCGTGGCAACGCCGCTCGCGAACAAGCGTCCGGAGGATATTGACTTCGTGGTCGTCCGGGAGAACACCGAGGACTTCTACGTCGGGATCGGCTCCCGGTTTGCCGGTCGGCGCGAACAAAAGACCCTTGAGGTCGTCCGCGACATCTACAACGTCAGGTTCGGCCTCGACGTCGAGACCGACGCCGACGAGCTCGCCTACCAGATCGGCGTAGTCACGCGAGAAGGCGCGGAGCGGGCGATCCGCTACGCCTTCGACCTCGCAGAGCGGCGGGAGAAGAAGGTCACGTCGGTCGACAAGGCAAACGTCCTCTCCGATATCTACGGCCTCTGGCGGGACGTCTTCACTGACGTCGCCACCGGCTACCCGGACGTCAAGACGGAGTTCAACTTCGTCGACGCCGTCACGATGTGGTTCGTGAAGAACCCCGAGTGGTTCGACGTCGTCGTCACGCCGAACATGTTCGGCGACATCATCACCGACCTCGGCGCCATGATCCAGGGCGGGCTCGGCCTCGCCCCCGGCGGGAACATCAACCCGAACGGGACCTCCATGTTCGAGCCGATCCACGGCTCCGCGCCGAAGTATCGGGGCCTCGACGTCGCAAACCCGCTCGCCACCGTCTGGGCAGGCTCGATGCTCCTCGACCATATCGGCGAGCACGAGGCGGCGGCGGCGGTTCTCCGGGCGATCGAGCGAAGCATCCTCGACGGCTACGTCACCCGGGATATGGGCGGGGCGAAGAAGACGAGCGAGGTTGGGGTCTATCTTGCCTCGCTCGTGAAGACGGTGTAGGGTTCCCGTCCCTCTCTTTTTCTGGAAATCCGGCCCGGTACGTCCGGTCTACTCCTCTGAACCGGAAGTGGTGGAGCGGTTGAGTTGCCACTCCCGGTAGATCCCTTTTCCCGCCGTCACTTCCCCGCCAGCGGGCATCCAGCCCTGCGGTTCGCCGGTGATGACGAGATGATAACGGTCATAATATCGATTCGGCGCCCATGCGTCAAACTGCTCGAGCCATT
This sequence comes from Methanobacteriota archaeon, assembly GCA_023393455.1. Classification (GTDB taxonomy): domain Archaea; phylum Halobacteriota; class Methanomicrobia; order Methanomicrobiales; family Methanoculleaceae; genus Methanoculleus. The sequence continues at coordinate 12,889 of JAEWLJ010000015.1, forward strand.
CGTTCTCGCCCCGAATATCCGAATAGATCTCGACCTGGCTTGCGTTCTCGTAGTAGACGTAGACGGGGATGGTATAGGAGTAACTGTAGCCAGGGTTGATACCGCGTGTTTCAACGATTCCCGGGGTGCCTGCGATCAGGGTGAGGTTTTGCTTCGGAGAGAAGAGGGATTCATTACCGAACGGGTACTGTGTTTCGATCAACTGCGGGACAATCTCGGAGCGGAAATCACCAAGAGAGGTGCGATTATAATAGCGCACACCGATCGCCTCTGTGGGATCCATGGAGGGAGTGGTCAGCCGGAGGTAGTATTGACCGTCAACAGGAACGATCGCGCAATCATAGCGTTCGGGGAGGCGATCGGCATAAAATGCATCGGAGATCGGATCATGACCTAGAGCGGGCCGGTCGCCGCGTGTAGGGATGGGAACAAGGAGGGTCACGTTCTCAATGGGCGTGGTTGTCTTAATGGAGAGTTCGTACTCAAAATGTGTGTGAAGAAAGTCAACCTCCTTCATGGAACAGCCGCAGAGGAAGACCAGGGCAACGACGAGAGCGAGGAGGACGACGAGGAGCCGGCAGCGCATGCAGGAATCTGTTCCTTCCTGGTATACATTCATTTCCCCGATAGAGGCCCCTGTACAGTTATCGGTTGATTTTCAGCCACCTGTGCCTGCATCAGACCAAGGAATCCATTCTATCCCCCTGAACCGGAAGTGGCGGAGAGGTTGAGTTGCCACTCCCGGTAGTCTCCCTGCCCCACCGTCACTTTTCCTTCAGCAGGCATCCAGCCCTGTGGCTCGCCGGTGATCGTGAGAGAGTAAGCATCGGAGTATCGGTTTTGCCCGGCAAAATCGAACCCTTCAAGCCACCGGTTTGACCCCTCAATTTCCGACGAGATTGAGACCTGCGTCCCATTCTCGTAGTGCGCGTAGACGGGGATGGTGTAGGAGTACCGGTATCCTTCGGGGTTGTAATAACCGCGCTCGTTGGGCGTTCCAGAGGAACTTGCTGTCAGCGTGAGGTTCTGCTTCGGGGAGAAGAGGGACTCGTTGCCGAACGGGTGCCATGTTTCAATCAACCGCGGGACGACCTCGGGGCGGAATTTGTCACCAAGAGAGGTGCGATTATAGTAGCGAACACCGATCGGTTCTGCGGGATTCATGTAGGGAGCGGTCAATCGGAGGTAATATTGACCGTCGACCGGGATGAGCGTGAAGTCGTAATGTCCTGGAAGTGCTGAAGGAGAGGGAGGATATTTCTGGAAATTCCCGGAATCAGTGTAGAATGCATCGGAGATCGGGTTATGGCCGATGACCGGCCGGTCGCCGCGGGTCGGGATGGGGACGAGGAGGGTCACGTTCTCGATGGGCGTGGCTGTTTCAATGGAGAGTTCGTATCTGAAATATGTATAAAGATCTTGAGGTTCCCCCGAGAGACAGCCGCTCAGGAAGACCTGGGCAACGACGAGAGCGAGGAGGACGACGAGGAGCCGGCAACGCATGCAGGAATCTGTTCCTTCCTGGTATACATTCATTTCCCCGGAGACGTTCCCCGTTCGGTTATCAATTCATTCCCGGCCCGATCCCGACCATCGGACAGATCTTTCAGGCCTTTGAGCACGACCGGACCCTCCCTGCTTCCAATAATCGCTTCGGGCCTCTTTGAAGCGCTCTGGAAGAAGTACCCGGTCCGGGCCGTGAAGACGGATGACGGCCTTGCGCTGACCATCGTCCCCGAGAAGAGCGATGTGCGGCTTGCAGTGTCTGAGAACTCGGCACTCCGGGAACTCGACGAGGAGATCGGCCGTGCGATGGCATCGAGCATGGATGGTGAAGTCGGTGTGCGGTGGAATGCAGATACTCATGGGTGGATAATCAAGGCGGCATGCGTGCATAATTCAGTTAATGAGACAAATGCAAGTATAGCAGAAGGCCATGCACCTGATCCAGACAGGTGGTATGAAGGTTCGGATCTTGAGATAATTCTCCAGCGCTGCTACAACCACGGTTACGTCCCTCCCACACCTCTCCCTCCTGTTCCCGGTGTCCCGGTGGGTTTCGGCAGGGCCCCCGAGAATTGCCAGAAGAACGCAACCGATGCGGCGACCGCCTACTACAATAACCACCTCACCGAAGCTTTCACCTCCCTCGGACATTCGAGCCACTTCATGACCGATATCGGCAACCCGATGCACACGGGAAACCTCTTCGTGCAGGGCTCCCTGACCGTCATGGGGTGGAATATTCACGGTGCGTATGAGGACTACGTGAACAACGATACCAACTGGGAATCCCTCGGGTTCAACGCGACCGTCTACGACACGGTAGAGACGGAGGTCTGGAGTAACCCCGATTATTCGACGCGGCTCCTCGGCTGGAAGACCCAGTGGGCCCGCGAGCCCCTCATCCTCCGGGTCACCGAGAACTATTTCGCTCACAACGAGACATTCCATCTTGAGGAGGACCCAGTGATCCGCGACATCACAATAGACAGCCTCATCGAGACGACAAAGCACACCAACGGTCTCGTGCATTACGTTACCAAATCGGCCAACCCCGGCGAGTGGATCTGGTCGAGGGACGGGTGGGACGGATGGTCCCATGAGGCAACGTGGTCGGGAACAGTAACCGGACCCTGCTCCGAATACGGGCCGGTGATCGTCGATGATCACGGCGAGCATGGGATCGATGTAAACCTTCTTGCCGGATCGACGACTGCCCGTGTCGAGCGGCAGTTCACGGGCGCTTCGGGGACCGGGTGGAATACTCTCACGTTCGTCGGGCTCCTGACGGCGTCGGACGTACCTGGCGGACGGTGGATGATCATCGAGGTGAACGGGCAGCAGGTCTTCGCGGGCACCGCCTCGCAGGTCCCCCCGGGCAACGGCCAGATGTTCGAGATCAGCGTCCCGTTCCCGCAATCGGACGAGGTGGACGTCAGGATCTCCCACGGGCAGAGCCCGGCCTGGAATCCGCGGTTTGCAATGCAGTACCATTCTCTGAGCCTGACGCTGGACAACAACCTGAGAGACGCCGATCTGGCGGGCATGGGTGATACACCCTTCGTCATACCGGATCCCGGCTCGCTGGTGCTCAACGAGACCATCGGCAGTCCTTGAGCCCGGTCGCCACAGTCTACGGCCGGTGACCTGCGTTCCTTTTTTCAAGACCCCTCTGTGGGAATCACACCCCCTCGGGTGCACCCGACGACCCGGTCATTCCCCGTCCTTTATATCCCCGCACCGCCATGATCTTGTAGATCGATGCAAAACAACCAGCGTACGCCGTGCGAAAACCCGCTCTGGCCCTGTGCGATGACCGGGGCGGTCGCCTGTCTTGCGGGGTTCGAGGATATCGCCGTCGTCGTCCACGGTTCGAGCGGCTGCTACTTCTACCCCGCGTCGCTCGTCGGGGTCCCCATTTACGGGACATTCCTCGTCGAGAACGAGATCATCTTCGGCACGGGGTCCCGGCTCGCGGAAGTGATCCGGGACCTCGAGGGCCAGAACACCTGGATAGCCGTGGTCAACACCTGCGTGCCCGCCATCATGGGCGAAGACATCGGCGATCTCGCCCGTGACGGGCAGGTCCTCGTCGTCGACAGTCCGGGGTTCCTCGGCGACCTCGAGGCCGGCTACCGCCGGGCGCTCGATACGATCGCCCCGGAGATCGACCCCAATGCCGCCGGCGTCAACATCGACGGCATCTGCCGCACCGACCCCTTCTACCGGGGAAACGCCCTTGAGGCACGGCGGCTGCTCCACCTCGCGGGTATCCCCGCCGCCACCACCTTCTGCCTGGACGGCTACGCCGCGACCCGGCGGGCTGCGCCGTTCACCGTCGGGACGAACCTGGACCTCGCAAGCGGCGTCGGAACCTCCTGCGGCTCGCTCCTCGGCCTCGATGGTGTCACCGAGACCTTCGAGCGGCTTACCGTCGAGATCGACGGCGTGGATGCCCGCCCGGTCATGGATGAGGTTGCGTGGGCCGATGCCCGGATCCGGAAGGCCTGCGATAAATACCTCCGGAGGTTTGACCCACCCCGCGTGGCTATCGCCGGCGGCGCTGCATACGCCTCGCTCGCCGCCGACCTCCTCGACCGGTATCTCGGCGCCGAGATCGCCTGCGTCGCCGCCCGGAACGGTTCTTCTGGTGACGGGCTCACCCATACAACCGACTTCTCGGCCATCCGGAATATGATCCGCGACGCCGAACCCGACCTGATCCTCGGCTCCTCCTACGAGGCGTCGATCGCTCCCGCCGCCGCGTTCGTCGGGCTGACGCTGCCGCTCCGGGACCGGGTCACCCTCTCCTCCCACGCGGTCGCCGGGGTGGAAGGGGCGCTCCGGCTGATGGAAGAGGTTCTCAACGCCTGCATCGACCGGAACCGGGCAAACCGCAGCGATCCCTTCGTGCCTTCCCGGTGAGCAGCCGCACCTGCCATAAGCTATTTATCAACCGGCGGATACCGGGGAGCCGGTTCGCCCGCAGGGCGGGCCGGTACAGGGGGGGTTAAGTATGACACATCAAGGCGGGTACGGTGCCCACGGTATGCTTCTTTCGAAGATGTACGATCTCCTCGACGAGGACGAGATGCGGCAGCTGATGGTGCGGATGCTCGAGTCCCGCATCCGGATGAAGGAGCAGCACGTCGAGTTGATGCAGTACAAGATCGAGACCTACAAGATGGCACGGGATATGCTCAAGAAGGGCACGAAGAAGTGAGCACCGGGCCGGGGAGTCTTCCCCGCTGGGGATCGTCTCCTCTTTTTTACACTACGACGTATATACCGGCATGGAACCGACGATCAGGGGATACCGTGATACGGACTTCTCGGCGGTCTGCGGCCTCGAGCGAGAGAACAGCCCGAAAGGATGCAAACCCGAGGTCTTCATCCGGCAGGCCAGCGTCCTCTTCGCCGATACCTTCCTGATTGCAGAATGCGGCGGGGAGGTCGCCGGCTACACCATCGGGGCGCTCGTCCAGCATCGGCGGTCAACGGGATGGATCGTCCGGCTGGTGGTTGCGGAGCGGTGCCGGCGCAGGGGGTTCGGGGAGAGCCTCGTTGCCGCCGTCATCGCCGCCCTCCGCGAGCGGGGTGCGTTTGAGGTCTATCTCTCGGTCGCGCCGGAGAACCATGCCGCCCGGGCGCTCTACGCGAGGCACGACTTTCTGGAGATGGAGTTCTGCCCGGCCTACTTCGGCGAGGGGGGCGATCGCTGCATCCTCCGAAGAGACCTCACCGGCCGGGAAGATTTAATCTGCTCCGGTAGAGAATGATGCGATACCATGCCCCTCATCACCTTTCGCATAGGAGAAGCGTTCAAACCGGTGCCGCAGTTCCGGTCGTACCTCTACGCGTCCCTGGTTCTGGCCGTCGTCGTCCTCGTTCTGCCGTGGCTCGTCCCCTTCGTCATCTTCAGCCCGCCGTCCGTCGCTCTCGCCGTCGCCGTCCCGTCGCTCGCCATAATCGCCTTCGTCGCCTACTGGATACCGCTCTACCACGAGAGCATCGTCTACCGGCTCAGCGTCACCGAGGTGACCTGGCAGCGCGGGGTCTGGTTCCGGCAGACGGGGATCGTCCCCTACAACCGGATCACGAACGTCGATATCTCCCAGGGACCTCTGATGAGGTTCTTCTCCTTCTCGGCGGTCAGGGTGCAGACCGCGGGCTACTCCGCCCAGGCGCAGGCGGAGATCGTCATCAACGGGATAGCCGACCCAAGGGATCTCCAGGAGAAGATCATGAACTTCGTCCGGAGGACCGGGCCGGTTGCGGTCGAGGGTGCGCCGGAAGAGGTGCTGACGACCGATGCAGTCGTAGAAGAGTTGCGGGCGATCCGGGCTTTGCTGGAGAGCCGACAGGAAAAATAAGAGGGGTCGTCTGGTCTGTCGGGGGAGCCTTCACCCTCCGACGACCGTGTCGCGCTTGATGACCAGGACCGGCTGGTGGGCGTTCTTGATCACGTACTCCGAGACCGTCCCGAGCAGGCGGTCGCGGAGGTTCGAGCTGCCGTGGGAGCCGATGACAATGAGCGAGACCGCATCTGCATTCGCCGCGGCCACGACCGCCGCTCCCGGTGTTCCGACGGGTGTGCGGACGATCACCTGCATGCCCTGTTTTTCGAGCGTCCGGCGGATATCGATGATCCGGTGCCGGGCCTTTTCGCGGTATTGCCGCTGGACCTCGCTCTCCCGGTCAGGCACGGTTCCGAGGAATCCCTGCCCGCCTGACGCGGCGAGCGGGGTCTCCCTGGGATCGAGGACGTGGACGAGGACCACCTCCCGGGTTCCCGCCTCGTGCAGCACGGGGATATAGTCCAGCACCTTCATGGACGGCTCCGAGAAGTCTGTTGGAACCAGGATGCGTTTGAACATTCTGACACTCTCCGATGGATTCTCTGCGCGCCGGATATTTAACTTGTGCGGGTGAAGAAGCCGGAGCGAGAAGTTCCCGGAAGACACCCCGGCCTTCGGGCCCGGGATGACCGGTGTCATCCCCGGCGGGCATATCCTCCCCGCATAGGGGTTGTTCTTATCAGTTGCCCCGCAGGGGGTGCGGGGGATCCGGAATGTCGGAGACGGTCTCCAGCCCCCTCACCCCCGCTGCTTCTCCCGGATAAGCACGCGCCACCGGTGCAGCATCCGCCGTAGGCCGGCGGTCCCGACGGGTGCCGGGTAGGGGAGCGGGATCGCCGTCCCGTCCTCTTCGACATCGAGATCGAGAGCCCCGGCGCATTCGGTGCAGATGGCTTCTGCGCCGGGATCGCCCCTGAGCATCGGGTGGGGTGACTGGAAAGATACCCGGCTCCCGGTGATATCGTCGAATCGGCAGAGCATCTCCGCCTGGTGGGCCCGCTCCGCCTCGACGGCGGCGGTGGCATCGATGCCGCAGATCCGGCCGACCTCTTCGAGGAAGCGGCATGTCCCGGTGAGGCCCGCCGGGAACGAGTCCACGTAGGGCGTGCCGAACCTCCGCTCAAAGTCTTCGCCGACCGGGCGGAGCGCCGGTTCCCGGAGGATGTTGACGGCGGCCGACCCGAGCCGCCCGATATCCCGCGTCTCGATCCCCCGCACGAACCGGAGGTTGACCCCTATACCGAGCCGGGAGAGAAGGCGCACGTTCTCGGCTGCGTTCTCCTCGACGCCGTATTCCAGGTTCTTCTCGCCGATCAGGTTTGCCGAGAGGGTCTTTTCGTCCACAGGACCGGCAAGCGATGCGACCGAGGAGAGGGCGTTTCTCACCCCCGTCTCGAAGACCCCGCCGAGGAACCCGGCGGTCGGGACAGGGATCACCGGGACTTCCTGGTGTTTTGCGCAGATCGCCGCGACGTCGTCTCCGATCGTCTCGACGATACAGGTCGAGAGGACGAAGACAGCGGCGGGCGAGAGCGAGACCGCCCGCGCGAGGGTCTCCTCCAGTGCGTCTTCACCCCCGAAGATGATGCCGTTCTCTGTCAGGCGGGTGGAGAAGAGGCGGGGAGCCTCCAGCCGGTCGTTTGCGAGGTGGGTGGCATGCAGGAGAGAGAAGTTATGGTGCGTGCACCCCGTTGGGCCGTGGATGACGACGATGGCGTCCCGTACCTCCGTGAGAACCGAGAGCGCCCCGGTCAGGGTACATCCCTCAAACCTGGACGAATTCGAGGGCGAAGGATTCGAGTTCATCCATCTCGAGAGGTGTGGGGATGCTCGTCGTCTCGTTTCTATGGATCGTGCGTGCCAGTTCCTGGTAGACCGCGGCCTGGTCGGATTCTGGGGCGTACTCGACGACCGTCTGCTTCTGCAGTTCCGCGACCTGCACGACCCGGGAGCGGGGGATGTAGGCGATGAGCCGGGAGTTGATCCGGCGGGCGAACTCCTCCACGAGTTCCTGCTCGCCCTCGATGTTCTTTGCGTTGCAGATGACGCCCCCGAGCGTGCACCTGCTCCGCACCCGGCGCGAGAGGCGCGCAATGGCTTTTGCGATGTTGTTTGCCGCGTAGATGGACATGAGTTCGCCGGAGGTGACCAGGTAGACCTCCTGCGCGTACCCCTCTCGCATCGGCATCGCAAACCCGCCACAGACGACGTCGCCGAGGACGTCATAGACGATCACATCGCCTTTGAGGGCGTCCAGGCGTTCCAGGAGCTGGAACGTCGCGATGATTCCGCGACCGGCGCACCCGATCCCGGGCTCGGGCCCTCCTGCCTCCACGCAGCGCACACCGCGAAAGCCCCGGTAGACCACGTCGTCGACGGTGATCTTCTCGTCTCCACGCTCCCGGATGAGGTCGAGGACTGTCGGGATCCAGGTCCCGTGCATCAGCATGCGGGTGCTGTCGTGCTTCGGATCGCACCCGATCTGCAGGATATCGAGATTCTCCCCCGCGAGTGCTGCCGATAGGTTCGCTGCAGTGGTGGATTTTCCGATTCCCCCCTTCCCGTAGAGGGCGATCTGTTTCATTGCATCTACTATGCGCTCGCATGGGTAATTAGGTGTCGGATGCGGTTCCGACGGCGGAGTTATATATGCTTTGTTGCAAGTCTATCAGCGACGCCCGAGGCTTCTTCTCCTGGAGTAGTTCTCCTCGCGGTTGATTTTAATAACCGAACCTTTATAATTCGTTTTTTAAAATTGAAAAAGTATATAACAAACAATTTGAAACTCTTGTCAGGCAGGGGGAAACAGACTATGGATCCACGATTCCGATCACGGCTGGTTGCGGCGACGATCCTCATCTTCGTCGTCTGTTCGGTCTTCTCAGTCAGCCCGGTCGCCGGTTTCCACCTTGAGAACAGGGATGGGAGCGGCACCGAAGCTGCACTTGCGGAGGCCCTGGTGCTGCAACAGAGCACCAAGATCCAGGAAGAGTTCATCGAGAACCTCACCGTCTATATCGACAGCAGAAATGATGCGTTCAAGCGGGAGGGTGTGAGCGGGGACGTGAGCGGGGTCTACGTCCCGGAGGAGAACGCCGTCTACATCCGGTCGGACAGGGACCCGGCGCGAGCCGATGAGGTCTTTGTCCAGCAGGTGGGCTACCGCGTCTACCACACGACGGGGGTTGGCGAGAGCAAGGCGTTTGCGGCGCTTGCCGAAGACCCGGGCACCTACCTGGCCCGGATAACCGCACCCGCCGGTGAGGAGCGGGAGGCGGCGATCTTTGCCGAGGCCTTCATGCTCTACCACACCTCGCCCGAGGTCCTGAAGAAGTATGCCCCGGAGGTTCACACCTACATGGACATGCTCGTCAAGAACGGCGGGGACAGGGCGGCGATGGACGACCTGTACCTGCACCACCAGCCGGAGTGATCCGGCCGGTTCTTTTTTTATCCGGGAGAACCAGGTCGGTTGACCTCGGGAGAGCTCATTCTCAAAAGTGCCGCACCTTTTGTCGGTTACGAGTCCAGGGCCTTCGGCCTTCTCCAGCGTTCTCCCGTGAGAGCGCCGCCTATCGCCACGCACTGCCCGCCCCCCCGGGCGCCATGCGACCGGTCGACGCCTTCTTCGGGAACGATGAGGAGAACAGGGTAACCCCGTCTCCCGATGCCTTGCCTACGGCGCCCTTTCAATCGGACTTCCTGAAGAGGCCCATGACGAGCATGATCACCGGGATGACCTCGAGACGCCCGATCCACATGATCAGAATGAAGAGGAGTTTTCCCGAATCGGCCATATCGGGCGAGACGAACCCTGAGGATATGCCGCTGTTGCACATCGCGGAGACGACCTCGAAGATCACGTTGCTCGAGTCGAAAGCCGTCGGCTGCAGGTGCATCACCAGTATCGTGGCGACGAAGATGATCAGAAAGTAGAGCATGATCGTCAGCATGTTCCTCGAGACCTCGAGATCGGCGACGTTCTTTGGGATCACCCTGCCGTCGTACTTGAACGGCACGAGTACGTTCCCCGAGACGAACATCCGCCGGAACCACCAGACCAGGCTCTGGAACCCAAGAACCACCCGGGAAAGTTTGATGCCGCCGGCGGTGCTCCCGGATGCTCCGCCGATCACCATCAGCATCGCGAGGAAGAGGACCGTCACGCTCGCCCACTCGTTCGGGGAGGCGACCTGGAACCCGGTGCTGGTGACCGCCGCCGCCGACATGAAGAGAGCCTGGCGGACGGCCGTCGGGAGATCGGTTGCGGTGAGCGTGACGAGGTCCCACGCTATCACGACGATCCCGAGCGCGACGAGCATGAAGAGGAGTCGTGCCTGCTGGTCGTCAAAGAACCGCGTGCCTTTCCCCCGGTAGAGGAGATAGTAGAGTTTGAACGGGAGGGCGCCTGCGATCATCACCGGGACGATGAGAACTTCGAGCAGCGGGTTGTTGTAGAACGGGATCCCTCCCGAGTGGACGGTGAACCCCCCGGTGGCGATCGCAACGAGGGCGATGTTCACCGCATCCCAGAGCGGTATGCCCGAGAGGAGGATGAGAGCGATCGCGGCGGCGGTCAGCACCAGGTAGATCTTCCACATCTCCATGCCCGTTGCGACGACGCTCGGCATCAGCGCCTCCGAGCGTCCTTCCGACCGGTAGAGGCGGAACTGGGTCAGCCCGGTCCTCGAGGCCATCGCGATGGTGAAGGCGACGATCCCGAGACCGCCGAGCCACTGCATCAGCGACCGCCAGAAGAGGAGCGTCCGGGGCAGGTCTTCGACCGACCGCATCACCGTCAGCCCGGTGTCCGTCCACCCCGACATCGCCTCGAAGACGGCGTCGAGGTACGAGACGCCGAGCCCGAGGCTGAACGGGAGCGCACTCACCATCGCGATGACGAGCCAGATCAGGGCGACCGCCATGAGGGCGGCGGAGAGGGGCGCCTCGCGGTCCTCGCGGGGTACCTGGCGAAGGAGCATGCCGAGGAGGAAGAGGACGACCGGGACGGAGGCCATGGGCAGGATCATCTCCCACTCGCGGTAGATCACCGCCACGAGAATCGGCACTGCTGTGGCGACGCTCATATACCGGAAGATATTGCCGATATCGGGTGCGATGGTCGAGAACCGCTCGATCCTATCCATCGTTACACGTTCTCCGGGCGCTCTTATCTATCTTCTCTCACACGACCGTTCTATATTCCGGGCGCCGACGATCGACAGAATCACCGCTGGCCGCATCCGCACCCGCTGCTCCCGCCCGGCATCTCCCTTCTCCCGCCGTCCTTCCCCGGCGCGCTCTCGATGAAGATCCGCCGGTTGACGATCCGCCAGGCGAGGATGAGCTGGGCCATATCCCCGGCCGTCAGGTAGTCGCCGCCCTGACTGAGGTCGATCGGCTCCACCTGTGTCTGGAGCTCGATGTTGCGCTCCAGTTTTCGTGCAACGGCATCGTTCAATTCCCCGTCGAACGTGAGCGCCCCCATCGCCTCCCCACCGACGTCCTCGGTGGTGAACTCGACCATGAAGTCGCGCTCGGAGAGCGAGAGGAGCCCGAAGAGGTCGATCGAGAGGTCGACGTCGCCGATGCTCTTCTCAAGTCTGCTCTGGCAGAGGGTGACGCGGTAGACGTTGCGCTCCTCGCTCACCTCCTTGCCGTACTTCGAGAAGGCGATCCGGATGACCGCATCCGCAAACAGGCACTGCGGCGCGACGTACTGCTCGTAGTCGGGTTTACGCTCCTCCATCTCCGTGATGACCGCTTCGGGGACGTAGCCTCGTTTCTCCACGTCGCGTTTGATCTTCCAGGCACGCTTGACGTCGGGGTCGGGGTCCACGTAGAGTTTGAAGTCGATCAGGTCACGCAGCGTCCCCGTGACGAAGGGATGCAGCCCTTCGAGGATCAGGATCTTCGTGGGGCTGAAGGGCACCGGGGGATCGAATTGCCCGTTGTCGTGGTTGTAGACCGGTTTCTGGATCGTTTCGCCCGCTTTGAGGGCGACAAGATGCTCTTCGAGCAGGTCGAACCGGTTCGCCTCGGGGACGAGCGGCGTGATCCCGAGAGCCTTGCGCTCCCGGCGGTCGTAGCGGTGGTAGTCGTCGATGGTGATCGTGGAGACGAGTTCCTCTCCAAAGATCTCCCGGATCGCCCGGGTGAAGGTGGTCTTTCCAGATCCGCTGTCACCCGCTACGCCGATGATGAATACGTAGGGCGACCCGGCAATGACACTCTTGAAGTCGGATGGGGGCATGGTGCAGCTCAGAGGTTTTTCGGCACCGGAACGCGTTAAGATTTCGGTACTGGCCGGTCGGAAGACGGCCGGCGACCGTGAAAGAGGATAGGGGGTCTATGGGGAGAGGGCTCCCGCCTCCTCGTGTTTCTTCTTGATCTCGTCCGCGAGCCGGTCGAGCGCCGCGAAGTCCTCCTTCTTCGGGTAGCCCTTGACATAGACCGGATCGATCACCTCGATCTTGAGCCGGCCGAGCATGCCTGCCAGGGTATCGACCGTCTTCCCGCCCCAGCCGTAGGACCCGATCACCGAGACATACCGGGTCTTCGGGCGGAGGAGGTTTGCGAGGTAGGCGGCGTAGACCGCCTGCGGGTGGGGGCCGAAGATGAGCGTCGGCGTCCCGATCACGATCGTCGCGGCATCCACCATGCCCTTTGCCAGTTCGCCGATGTCAGTCTTTGTGAGGTTGAACGGCTGGACCCGGACGCCGCGCTCCATCAGGGCGCCGACGAAGTGGTCGACCATCGCCTGGGTGCTCCCATGCATGGAGACGTAGGGAAGAAGCACCATGTTCGTCACGGCGTCGCCCGTCCAGTCGCGGTAGGCGTCCATGATGAACGCCGGACGGTCGTAGACGGGGCCGTGGCTCGGGGCGATCATGGCGATATCGCGGGGCTCCAGTTTTGCGAGGTGCGCCGTGATGCTTGATCTGAAGGGCATCATGATCTCGGCGTAGTAGCGCTTCGCGGGCTCGTAGATCACCGCCTCATCGGGGACGTAGAGGGAACTCGTCGCGTAGTGCGAGCCGAAGAGGTCGCAGGAGAAGAGGATCCGGTCTTCCTGGAGGTAGGTCAGCATCGTCTCCGGCCAGTGGACCCAGGGGGCGATGATGAACTCAAGCGTCTTATCACCGAGGGCGAGTGTATCGCCGTCCTTGATGACGATCACCTGATCGGCGGAGATCCGGAGGAGGTCGACCAGGAAATCCCGGCACTTTGCGTTCGTCACCACCTTCGCACCGCTGAACCGCTCAAGCATCGCCGGTATCGAGCCCGAGTGGTCCTGTTCGGCGTGGTTGGCGATGATGTAGTCGATCTTCTCGACGCCGAGCCGGTCCAGGTTCGTCGTGAGGTCCGCAAACATCGGCGGGTTGACGGTATCGATCAGCGCCGTCTTCTCGCTGCCCCGTATGAGGTAACTGTTGTAGGAGGTGCCGTCAGGCGTCGGGATCAACTCGTCGAAGAGACGGAGGTCCCAGTCGATGGCCCCGACGGAGAAGACGCCCGGCACCAGCTCACGCGGGGTCATGCGCTGCCTCCCGCGGGTGCGTTCCGGCGGCAATACAGTGTATGTGAGTGGTTTTCTGACATATTCACGCTCCATAAACTGCAACCGGCCGCGATCTTCCACCGTGCCGGTCGGTGAACGCTAATTCAGTCCGAACCTTGATAACGGTTTCTCTTCCTTACCGGGCGGGGAGGCCGGTCTGCCTGTCGTCCCGCCCCTCCTCCCTCCGGACGGTGTTTGCAAAGAGGTGGGCCTGCCGGGTGGGTTCCGGGAGCCGGTAACCCCGTGCGGCCGAGAGGGCGAGATCGACCGCCTGCGATAGATCGATCCGGTGGCCCACCGAGACGTAGACGGGTTTCACCCACTCTTTCGTCCGTACCGCCATCCCGATCGTCTCGCCGTCGCGGAGTATGGGGGCGATCGAACCCCTGTCGTGGCCGGGTTCGGCCGCCGTGCCGACGAGGAGGCTCTTTGCAACCCCGACGGTGGGGCGGTCGAAGAGGACGCCCATGTGACTTGCGATCCCGAGCCCCCGGGGGTGGGCGATCCCCTGCCCGTCAAAGAAGATCACGTCCGGCTCAGAGGCGAGCCGCTGGAACGCCTCGATGAGGGCGGGGCCTTCCCGGAAGGTGAGGAGGCCGGGGATGTAGGGGAAGGCGGTCGCGGCGGCGGCGCTGGCCCGCTCGACGACGCTGAGGTCGGGGTAGCGGAGGACGACGACGACCGCGTGGATGACGTTCGAACCCCTCTCGTAGGAGGCGTCGGCGCCGGCCACGAGGGATACCTCCCCTGGATCGCCGGAACGCCTGACTTGCTCTCGGAGCCTCTCCTGGAGGCGGATCGCCTCTGCCGGGGTCAGGTCGAAGGGGTGGGTCTCTCTGATCTCCATGGTCGTCTCCCGCCAGCACGGATGCAGGGGGGTCGTATCCCTGCTCTTATATACCTGGTGGAGGTGAGACCCCGCGGACTCTCCCGGCCGGCGAGACTATTTATAAGTGAAGATAGGGTTACGGCGAGAGAAAGTAACTCTCGGAGCGTGGAGGATATGGCACGATGGGTCTGTAATGTCTGTGATTACGAGTATGTTGAGGAGGCGGGAGATGCGGCTACCGGGATACCGCCGGGAACACCCTTCGAGGATCTCCCCGACGACTGGCGGTGTCCCGACTGCATGGTCGGGAAGGAGGCGTTCGTGCGGGCCGGCGTAGAAGAGGAAGAGGGAGATGGCGAAGAAAACTTCTGAGACGGGCGTCACGACCGTGGCCGACGTGCTGGTCGCAGAGCTCGCGGCCTGGGGGATAACCCTCTACTTTGGTATCCCCGGTTCGTCGTCGCTCCCGCTCGTGGACGCGGTCAGGAGGAACCCGGAAGCACAGTATATCGTCGTCCGGCACGAGCAGACAGCGGCCCTCGCCGCCTCGGCCTACAACAAGTTCACGGGGAAGGTCGCCGTCTGCCTGACGATCGCCGGCCCCGGGGCGACGAACCTCGCCACCGGCCTGTATGACGCGAAAGAAGACCGGGCGAGCGTACTCTCCCTGAACGGGCAGGTGCAGGCGCAGTACGCCGGCCCGGGGGGTGTCCAGGAGATCGACCAGGACGCGTTCTTCCGCCCGATAGCGGTCTTCAACAACACCGTCGCCGCCCCAACGACTGCGGTCAAACTCCTCACCCGAGCGCTCCGGTACGCGATCGTCTCCCGTGGCGTCGCCCAATTGTCGCTCCCGAACGATATCCAGAGAGAACCGCTCGAGGCTGCCTACTGCGAACGCGAGACCTGTCTCTCGCCGGTCACGACAGCCCCGACCGACGAGGCCGTCCGTGCGGCGGCGGCGGCGATCGACGATGCCGACCGGCCGGTCATCCTTGCCGGTTTCGGCGCCATGCGTGCGGCGGAAGCGGTCCTCGACCTTGCGGAGACGATCCGGGCGCCTATCGTCACCACCTTTCGGGCGAAAGGTATCCTCCCCGACGAGAACGGGTGGATTGCCGGGGTTCACGGCCCGCTCGGGACGCCGCATGCCCAAAGGATCGTCGAGGAGTCCGACCTCGTGATCGCCTGCGGGGCGAGTTTCTCCGACTTCACCGGGATTCCCCGGGAGATACGGGCCGTCCATATCGATATCGACCCGCTCCAGATCGGCAAACACCCGCTCGCGGCAGGGGTCTACGGCGACTGCGCCGTTGCCGTACCCCTGATCCGGGAGCGGGTCAGGCCGCGGGGGGATACGGGGGCGCTAGCGTGGCTCAGTGAGCGAAAGCGGGAGTGGTCGGAGCGCCTCGACCGGGAGGCCGACCCGGAGGCGGTCCCGATCCGCCCGCCCTACATCATGAAGGTCCTCTCCGAGACGCTCCCGGCGGATGCGGTCATCTCCCTCGACGTCGGGGAGAACCAGTGGTGGTTCGGGAGGAACTTCCGGATGAAGCGGCAACGGTTCGCGATGTCGGGCTACCTCGGGACGATGGGGTTCGGGCTCCCCGGGGCGCTTGCGGCGAAACTGGCCTACCCTGATGCGACCGTCGTCTGCATCACCGGCGACGGAGGGTTCTCGATGGTCATGGGTGACTTCGTCACGGCGGTCAGGTACGATCTCCCCGTCGTCGTCGCGGTCTTAAACAACCACCACCTTGCGATGATCCGCGAGGAGCAGCGAGAGGCGAACTACCCGTCCTACGGCACCGATCTCACGAACCCGGACTTTGCGGCGTATGCGGAGGTATGCGGCGGTGTCGGGATACGGGTGACCCGGCCAAGAGACCTCCGGGACGCCGTTCTCAAGGCGGTGTCGATGGAGAAACCCGTCGTCATCGATATCGAGACCGATCCGGTGCGGTTCGAGTAGGGGCCCGGTGTGCCCGGATGGCCCCGGCACGGAGTTCATTCGAAATCTATAAGTGTCGGGCAGGGGAATGAAGGACCGAGGGTAGTGTGAACATCCCGGCCAGGGCCGCGCAACCTGCGATGCCCGTTACGGGAAAGCGCGGATCTCCGGATGTCGATCCGGGTGGGAGCATCGAGAATTCGTTCTTCGCTCCACGCTGAGGGTTCCCGGGAGCCCGTGAATTGAACGGGCACCCGGGGTAGACTTCGGCGAACCGGATCCGCTCCGGTTCACCGTTCTTGTGGCTGTAATCGGCCGGACTTTTTTGCCGCTCCAAAAGAGGGGTTGGGGTTATTCTTCGCAGAGGTAGTCGTAGAGGAACGCGGCGAGCAACGCACCGACGATGGGGCCGATGATGTAGATGGGGAAGAACTCCCAGAGGCTCTGGCCGGCAAGCAGCCAGTCCCCGAGGTAGGGCCCGAACGTACGGGCGGGGTTCAGCGACGCGCCGGTCAGGTTCCCGATCGTCGTGATGATCCCCGCGACCGCGAGGCCCACCATAAGCCCGGCAAAACCCGGCGTGGCCCGCTCGTCGACGGCGACGCCCATGATGACGAGCATCAGGAGGAACGTCCCGATGATCTCGATGACGATCGCCTGCAGGTAGCCGATCCCGAGGAAGGGTGCCGTTGACCCGAGGCCCCCGATCGTGACGGCGTCCGGGCCGATGACCCAGGCCAGGACCAGGCTTGCGGCGGCCGCGCCGATGAGCTGTGCGGCGATGTACGGGACGACGTCGCGGCCGGGGAGCCGGCGGGTTGCGAAGAGGGCTATCGTCACCGCCGGGTTGATGTGGCAGCCCGATATCCTCCCGAAGGCGTAGATCGCCCCGGCGATGGCGATACCGAAGGCAAGTCCTATGGCGAGCCAGTCCCCGAGCCCCCCGAGCGCCCCGATCCCTATGTTGAAGGGGGTCGCCGGGGTCGTTCCCGCGGCGAGCATCAGCGTGACGACTGCGGCGCCGGTACCGAAGAAGACGAGGATGAATGTCCCGACGGCTTCGGCGATGCATCGTTTTCCAAGAGATGTGGTCATGATTACACCAGATACAGAGTATACTCCTTGTTACGTGACCTCAGCCAAAAAAGGGCTTGAGAGTGTTCTTACTTCTCATACAGGGCAACATAGCACTCGGGGCAGAGGATCCTCGGCAGCGGGGTCTTCACGCGCTTGCTGGGGAGTGGGTAGCCGCCCTCCCAGACGTCGATATCCTTTCGGATGACGTGATCCATGCAGAGCCCCATCCCGCAGACGATGCAGATCGCCACCGCCTCGCTCTCCTTCCCCTCAAGGGCGCAGTAGTAACACTTCATGACAGTCCCCTCTCAGACCGCCTCTCTCCACTGGCAGTACTGGTGTCGCATGTCGACGAGGCACGCCGAGGCACAGTTCTTGCAGGCCCGTACCGGAGCCGCTGCCGTCTCCTTCTCGAGAGCGATGATGTTCGTCATCATCGTCGCGGTCACCGGCTCGCTCGTCAGGAGGCACGGGTAGTCGGCAAGACTCATCAGGGCAGCGAACCGGACGGTTATCGCACAGGCTGCGTAGACATACCGCTGCGGGTTCATCAGCACCTCGTTCTTGCTGAGGGGCGAGAGGTCGACGGGATACTTGCCGACCATGGGGACCAGCGCCTCACCGGATCCGTTGCGCATCCGCTCTGCCTTGTCGAGGATCTTCCATCCGCGGTAGATCATGTCCATGAAGTCGCAGTTGTGGAGTTCCGCCGCCGCGCCCCGGGACGGGTAGATCTGGACGTAGTTGTGGAACCGCTTCGTGAGCAGGTCGACGATCATGGGGGCGTTGAACCCGTCGAGCTGGAGGAGGTACTCGGTCGCGGCGGCAGACGACCCGGTCGCGACCGAGAGGATGTCCCAGTAACTCTTGTAAGAGTCAAGCGAGTTCCGTAGCGATGACTCCATCACGTCGGTGACCGCCTCGATCGTTGCCATGACGACGTCGTCCTTGCACATGTTGAAGGTCGACTGCGCGATGTGGTGGGAGACGTCGCCGACGCTGTAGGCCGGAACGGTCAGGATGTTGCCGTAATGGACACCGTCGTCGATCGCGGCCTTGATCGTCCCCTCCATGCGGCGCCGGTACTCGCTCATGTACTTCCGCTGGTCAAAGGAGGTCATCCCGGCATCGTCCATCAGCTCCACCTGGGTGTTGACCGGCTCGAGGTAGAGTTTCTGCATGGTTGCGATCTCTTTGGCCGTCGCCTCGGCGTTGGTGGCTCCTGCCTCGAGGGCATGGGCGAAG
The DNA here is from genome assembly GCA_023393455.1 of Methanobacteriota archaeon. Classification (GTDB taxonomy): domain Archaea; phylum Halobacteriota; class Methanomicrobia; order Methanomicrobiales; family Methanoculleaceae; genus Methanoculleus. Next base: position 31,413 of record JAEWLJ010000015.1, read on the forward strand.
TGCTCGCCAAATCCGTAGGAGGTGTTCATGCCCCATGATTTGGCGGCTAAGATCGCCCGTTTGTGCTCGACCGGGATATCGGTCTTCTGGAGCACCTGGTTCACTACGTTGCTCGTGCTCCCCGGGATCAGTGCAAAGTCGACGACACAGGTCGGACCGTAGAATCCACCGTAGTGCCGCACCGCCTCAAGGCTGATCAGGGATTCCGAGTCCGCGATAGCCTGCGCAAAGGCATCGACGCTCTTCGCGAACGCATCGTCCTGATCCTTCAGGATCTCGAGCACCACGGGCGTCTGGTAGTGTTCGACGAACGGGTCGTCTTCGGGTCGCACGGTTGTTGTGAGGCCTTTCAGGATCTCGTAATGCGAGACCACCGAGTCTTTGTGAAGGTCGATGACCGCCTGGCTCTGGTTGCCGATCGCCGTCATCTTCTTCGCCACGTCGACGTAAGGTTTCGTGTCCTCGATCACGAACTTCTGGCCGCGTTTCACCTTTAACGTGTCCACATCCGCCCGCTGGGCGGCCATGGCCTCATTTATCATCTTCTCGTAGAGTTCTCTCATATCAATCACCTTTTTTGGGGTATCGTTTGACGGCAACCCTCGGGCCGCCGTGGTTATAGGGCGTCGCTGAAAGACAGGAGGGAGGCTCCGGGGGATAGCCTGGAGGAGCCGGAGAACGGAAGGTCGATAATAGTTCGGGATACTGAACGGTGATGGAAGTTATGTCTGTCTACTTTCGTTCCCTGTACTCCCCATTCTGTCTTGATGACCAGGGGATTAGTTGTCAATTGGCTTAGTAAGTCGTTCTGGCATATATCTATTGTGTCGTCTTCCGATTCGTTATTAAAGGGAGAACATGCCTGATTTCCAGGATCGGGAATCAATTTTAGATTTTCTTTAGAGGGGCGGCGTATCAGAACCAGGCATCCAGCGTCTTCTGCGTCGCCTTCACCGAGACTTTGGCGAGAGCGCCCCTGACCCGCTCCTCGGAGAAGTCGTAGCGGCCCGAGAGCATCTCGATGATCCCGTCGACGTCCGGCGTCCTCCACTCAAGGGTGTAGTCGTCGGTGACCGGCGGGTCGAGGAAGAACTCCCGGACCGGAGCCGGGTCGAACCCGGGCTGTTTCTCGGCTATAGTCTCCTCGAACCCGCCTTTCTGGACGATCTTCAACGCCGTCTTGCCGCCGACGCCCCGGATTCCGGGGTTGAAGTCGGTGCCGACCAGGATGCCGATCTCGACGAGGTCTTCCCTCGTGACGGCGAGGCGGTCGAGGAGGGAGGAGAGGACGATCCGCTCGGGGTTCACGGTGATCGTCCGTCCCCGCATCTTGCGCCGGCCGCTGACGGTGAGGTTTCGCACCAGCACCGGGGAGCCGAAGAGGAGCGAGTCGTAGTCCTGGGAGACGGCGTAGGTGACCTTCCCCTGCCGCGCCATGTGGGCCGCCTGCGCTTCGCCCTCGCTCGGCGCCTGCACCCAGGGGATGCCGAGCAGGTCGAGGAGTTCGCGGGACGATGCGATGATGTGGCTGTCGATCCGGGCGGACGCGCTCGCCTGCTTGTAGGCCTCCTCCATGTCGCCCTCCCGGAGCGCCGTCTTCCAGGCTTCGTCGGCCCTGGCGCGGATTTCGCGCCGCTCGTCGATCGTCTCCTGCTTGAACTCGGGGGGCTTTCCGTCGAAGACAAAGACCGGGCGGATCCCCTTCTCCAGGAAATTCACCGTCCGAAAGAGGATGCCGGAGAGGTGCGAGGTGACCCTCCCCGCACCGTTCATCAGCGGGGTACCGTCCGGCTGCCGGATGATGGAGAGGAACTGGTAGAGCGCGTTATGGGCGTCCAGTGCCGCGATACCGCCTAGATCGTCCCACGTCAACGCCTCTTTACTGTCTGCCAGGATATCCCGGATTGCAACGCCCATGCTACCTATTCATGAGAGAGGGAGATGCCATTAAGGTGGCGATCCGGTTCACCGATACATCCGCCGGGAAAGGCCGTCAACGATCTCCTCGATGTGGCTCACCGTGTTGTCGTAGCGGGCGGCCATCGCATTGCCCATCTCCTCCATGTTCACGCGCATGGTGCGCTCCCGCTGCACGACGCTCTGCTCAAGGCTCACGATCTTCATGCCGAGGGAGATGAGGAGTCCTCCGAGGGAGAGCATCATGAGCGTTGCAGCAATCGCTATGGTCAGGTCCTGCCAGAACCGCATCACCAGCACGACGGTGGAGACCACCATCACGATGGTGAGAACGATATCGCCGATGAGTTCGCGAATCTCCATAATTTAAAATGATGAGGATGCATTAATTAACCTACCTATACTGGGTGGAGTTTTGTGATGCAGATACGCGACTGGCTGCCAATTCTCGGAATGGCCCTGATGCTTTTGTTCGTCCAGATCATCGCCGTCATCCTCGTCACGCCCATGCAGGCGGCGGGGCTTATTGCGTTCGAGGATCCCGAGTCGGTGGCTAACCCCCTGATATTCATAGGGATGCTGCTCGCCTTTACGCTGGTCCTACTCTTCCTGATCCGGAAAGGGGGGCGGCGGTTCATCGCCGTCTTCATCGGGTTCGCGCTCTTCCTGACGTTCCTCTACATATTCGGCGCGCTCTCCCTCCTCCTGCTCGGGCCCACCACTGCCGCCGTGGCAGGAACGCTCATCGGCGCCGTAGCGGCGACGGCGCTCCTCTACCTCTACCCGGAGTGGTATGTCATCGATATCCTCGGTGTGCTGATCTCCGCCGGGGTTGCGTCCATCTTCGGGATATCCCTCGCCGTCCTGCCGGTGATCGTGCTGCTCGTGCTGCTCGCGATCTACGATGCCATATCGGTCTACCGGACAAAACACATGATCACCCTCGCCGAAGGCGTTCTCGAGACGAAGGCGCCCATCATGGTCGTGGTCCCGAAGAGAGCGGACTACTCGTTCAGAAAAGAGGGGCTCAACATCGGTGAGGGGGAGGAGCGCGGCGCGTTCGTCATGGGCATGGGCGACCTGATCATGCCCTCGATCCTTGTCGTCTCGTCGCACGTCTTCGCGGGCGCGCCCGCGATCCTCTGGAGCCTCTCCGCCCCGACACTCGGTGCGATGGTGGGAGCGCTTGCAGGGCTCGCGGTGCTCCTCTACTTCGTCAACAAGGGCAACCCCCAGGCGGGGCTCCCGTCACTGAACGGTGGGGCTATTCTTGGGTTTCTGGTTGGGGCGGCTCTCGCAGGCTCGTTTTCGTGGCTTCTTTTCGGTGTTTGAGCAGGATATCGAGCGCCTCCTCCACCCCTTCGCCGGTGAGCGTGGACATCGCCGGATAGCCCTCGAGCCCCTGGATGTCCGCCTTGTTTGCGACCGTCACCACCGGCACGTCGAGGAGGCGTTCGATCTCCTCGAGAAGCCTCTTCTGCTCGGCGAGCGTGTAGCCGCAGTGTTCGCTTGCGTCCAGGACGAAGAGGACGATGTCGGCTGTCTTCGTGATGGCGCTGACCGCCTGCCGCTCGATGGGGTTCCTCTCCTCTTCCGGACGTTCGAGGACGCCGGGTGTATCGATGAACTGGATCCGGTCGCGCTTCCCGATCTCGCGGTGGCCGACGATGATCCCCTTGGTGGTGAAGGGGTAGGCGGCGATCTCGGGGTCTGCCGTCGAGACGAGCCTGATGAACGAGGACTTCCCGACGTTCGGGAACCCCGCCACCACCACGGTGAACTCGTCCTCGGTCACGTGCGGGAGTTTTCGCAGGGTGTTCCTCGCTTCGTTGAGGTAGAGGAGGTCGTCTCCCACCTGGTGAACGATCGAGGCCATGCGGGCGACGGCCTGCTTCCGTTTCCGGTCGGTCTCTTCGGCCTTGCGCATGCTGCGGGCGTAACCGGAGCCGATGACCTTGACCTGGTCGGCCGCCCAGGTGACGGCGCCGAGGGACTTCTTCAGTCGGTCGAGCGAGACCAGGATGTCGGCTGCCTCCTGGTAGAAGGGGGGGAGCCGCTCGAAACTCGGGAACGAGGTGACCACGCTTTTGAGTTTGTCGTGGATGGCGCTCCCGACCGCCCGCACGAACTCCTCGTTCGCGGTATCGATGTTGATCTTCAGTTTCTTTTTGGCTGCCGCTCTCCGGAGACTGCGGTCGAGCACTTCGTCTGCCGTCGGAACGGTCGGGATGGTTTCAAATTCCACGCTACGCACAACCTAATGTATTTAAACAACGTATAATCACTGATAATTATGGAGCTCTCTCCAATTCAGAAGGATATCCTGATAACCCTGATTACCCTATACCATCAGTCTTCCCACTCTATAAAAGGTGAGGAGATCGCAGAGGTGCTGAAGCGCAACCCGGGGACCGTCCGCAACCAGATGCAGGCTTTGAAGGCTCTCGGGCTGGTCGAGGGGGTCCCCGGCCCGAAAGGAGGGTACAGCCCGACTGCAGAGGCCTACCGGGAACTGAATCTCGGGGATCTCGAGCACCAGTTCGAGGTGCCGATCTTCCGCGACGGCGAGAAGGTGAAGGGCGTCCGGGTAACGGAGCTCGGGTTCACCACTCTCTGCCATCCCGACCTCTGCCAGGCGATGATCCGGCTCATCGGGAGCGTGAAACTCTTCCGTATCGGGGATATGGTCTCGATTGGGCCCACGCCGGTGAACAAACTCCTCGTCCGCGGCGAGGTCTTCGGGATGGACGAGAACCTGCAGGCGCTCCTCATCAGCGTCTCCGAGATAATATCCCTCCCGAAACAGCCCATCAAGCACTATATGAGCGCCCCACTCCTGACCCTGCCGCCCACTGCCACCCTCCGCGATGCCGTGCGCCTCTTCAATGCCCACCATATCCACGGCGCGCCGGTGATGAAGGACGGCGACGAACTCGCGGGCATCGTGACGCTGAGCGATGTCGCCCGCGCCCTGGACGAGGGCCTGACGCTGGATGCGCCGGTTGCTGAGGTCATGACGGCTGATGTGGTCGAGGCGCCGTCGTCGATCCGGCTCTATGAACTCGTGGGCCGGTTCAAGGAACGGGAGATCGGGAGGCTGATTGTGGTCGAGGACGGGAAGCCTGTCGGGATCGTTACCCAGACCGATATAATTCGGGTCTTTCCCTCACTTTGATCCCCTCCCCGTTCGAAATTTTGCGCTTCACCCCCTCTGGCGGGGGGTAAGTATTTATATGAGGATACCTATGGTGCTTCTGTCAAACGAGTTCTGTGTGTGAGTACATTTCACAGAACTCAATGAAAAGGGGGAAAATGGATCATGACTAATATACCACTGGCACCTGTTGGCAGGATCGTGAAGAAATCCGGCGCGGAGCGCGTGAGCTCCGACGCCAACGAAGAACTTGCGAAGCTGATGGAGCAGTACGCGTCACGGATCGCGAAAGAGGCGATCAAGCTGGCGGGCCACGCCGGCAGAAAGACGGTCAAGGCAACCGATGTCAGGATGGCGGCTGAAACCGTGAAATAACCCGAAAATCTCTTTTTGGAACCTTATCGATCAGGTATGCATCCTTCCGGTTGAGAACGCTTCTCTACCACACTCTCCGCTGCGGGCAACGGCAGTGCATCTCCGGCAATACCCGGTAATGCTTCTTTTCCGTGATTTCATGGAATTTAGAAGTTATAAATAGTATAAACGCCCCACGGTTTTATATGACCAAAACCTTCTGCCGTTCCCTTGCGAAGAAGAGATTGATGAGTAACGATGGCATGCTCATCGGGACCATCAAGAATATCATCGTCGACCTCAACACGGGGCAGGTTGTCGATCTGCTCGTCAAACCGGACGAGACGTTCAAGACCGAAGGTTACAGGACGGATGGGGACAAGATGCTCGTGCCATTCGAGGCGGTGAAGGACATAAAAGATTATGTTGTCGTCGACCGCTACCTGCTGAAGAGATAGGGATAATACTTTTTTACCGCTTCCACGAACCCGTCCCCATAGGCTCCTTCGGTGACCCGGTCTGCCGTCGCCTGCACCGCGGCAGGGGCATTTCGCACCGCAACACCGATGCCGGCGGCCTCAAGCATCTCGATGTCGTTCTCGGAGTCGCCGACGGCTATCATATCGCCGGGCGAGATCCCCATCTCGCGGGCAAGTGCCGTGAGCGCTGCCCCTTTGCTCACGCCGGGGGTCTGGAGGTGGATTGCAAACCCGGTGTCGAGCACCCGGATGTGGAGAGCGTGGTCGCGGATGACCGCTCTTGCCTCGTCGGGGTCGATGTTCCGGGCGAAGGCAACGTCGGCGAACCGATACTGCTCCCCGAAGAGTTCGAGTTCTACGCCCTTTCCGGCAAAATAGTCGTTGAGAACCTCGAACGCCGCGAGGCAGGCCTTTTTATCGCCCGGGACGCGGAGGGTGCCGGAAAACCCTCTCCGGTAGACGCCGCCGTTCTCGCCGATGATCGTCCCGTCCGTCCCGACCATCTTGCAGAGGCCGTCCATGAAGCAGACGGTGTTGCCGCTCGCGATGACCACCTCAATCCCGGCGTCGACGAGGGTGCGGACGGCCTCGACGGCGGGGGTGTTGATCCGCCGCCGCCGGTCGGTGATGGTGCCGTCAACGTCCGTTACGAGCGCTTTCAGCACTGCCTGAGTCCTGCCTGCTCGACCATGAACGCCGCCTCGCCCTCGGGGAGGTTCGGGCTGTCCACCAGGCGGGCAACCCTCTTGCCGCCCTTGCTCTTCCGTAGATAGAGCCGGAAGGTTGCGGTGTGCCCGACGATGTTGCCGCCGATCGGTTTCGTGGGGTCGCCGAAGAGGATGCCGGGGTTCGACATCACCTGGTTGGTCACGAGGCCGACGGCGTTGTGGTCGTCGAGCAGTTTCAGGAGGTCGTGCATGTGGCGGTTCAGTTTCTGCTGCCGGGGAGCAAGGGTACCCCGCCCCGCGTACTCCGAACGGAAGAGCGACGTCAGCGAGTCGATGATGAAGAGCCTCACCGGGTAGTCGGAGGTCCGCAGCTCGTTTGCGAGTTCCCGTGCGGTCTCGAGGAGCAGCATCTGGTGGTCGGAGCTGTGCGCCCGCGCGACGTGGATCCGTTCGAGGACCTCCTCGATATCTCCGAGCTCCGCCTCTTCGGGGAGGCCGGCAAGCATCTGTTCGATCCGCTCCGGCCGGAAGGTGTTCTCGGTGTCGACGTAGATGGCCGAGCCGCCGAGGCCGCCGAGTTCTACAGGGAGCTGGACGTTCACGGCCATCTGGTGGACGATCTGGCTCTTCCCGGACCCGAACTCACCATAGACCTCCGTTATCGCCTGTGTCTCAAAGCCGCCGCCGACCAGTTCGTCGAACTCGGGCACCAGCGTCCGGAGTTTCCTTATGTCCTTCCTCTTATCGAGGATATCCCTACCGGTCTTGAATCCGCCGATATCTGCCATCTTCCGGGCAGCGAGGATCACCTTCTTTGCAGTGGCCTCGCCGATCTCCGCCGCCTCGGCGAGGTCCGACGTAGTGGCCGTCGCAACGCTCTCGACGGTCCCGTATCCGGCTTCGCGGAGCTTATCGGCAGTTGTCGTTCCGACGCCGGGTAAATCTTCAAGATCAATCTCTGTCATCTCATTCCTCACTTGATCTCTAGGTCTGTTTGATACACTAGAGTCTTTAGCCGGAGACATAAAGGTCGCTTGCCGTGCGGGGTGAAAGTGAAGATCAGGATCGGGGTTGTCCGGAGATCCGATCCAGATGGCGCTGCAGGTCGTCAGGATCGGGTTCTACGGCCTCGATACTGCCCGGGCTGATCACGCCCCGGTGCACGGTTCCCCGGACGCGCACGGTATATCCGACGGGCAGCGGGTCACGGAGGAGGTAGCAGGCGTCACCGGTCTCGAGGGCGGTTCCCTGCCGGGTGGCGATGACCGTCCCCGTCACCTCGATCTCCTCCTCCTCACCGTGGACGACGAGCGCACTCCCCCACGAGAGGTGCACCTCGAGATCGCCGTAGCGTCCCCGCCGTGCGGTCGCGTTGTAGAGTGAGAGCCGGTCGCCGGGCGCCAGGTGCTCGTCCGCCTTCTCCCCCCAGATGACAACCGGGGTCTCGCCGGTCGGATCGGCGATGACCAGGTTCCTGACCGAGGACTGCCGCCCGTTCCGCGTGACGAAGGAGTGCGGGGGCTGGACGGAGATCACCGTCCCGGCAAGAGAGTATCGCCCCCCCTCCTTGAGATCGGCGACGGCGTCCATCGGGATATCAATCTCGTGGTCGGAGGGCGTGACGGACGCGGACTCGCCGAGGCTGTACTCGATCGCAGTGTCGTTCTCGCGGGCGGTCGCGCCGCGGATGACGACGCTCTCCCCCGGCTCCACCCCGAGGAGGACGTCCGGCGCCCAGGCGACGAGCCGGAAGACGCCGTCCTCGTTCCCGACCACCGCCTCGACCATCTCGCCCTCCGTTCCGTCGCGGCGCTTGAACGTCCGCGGGCTCTCGACCGCGATCAGCCGGACCTCGAGGTCCCCCGCAGGCCCGGGCCCCCCGGAGGTCGCAGTCTCCTCGCAGGTGATCTCGCAGGCCGCCTCCTGGACGGCGACGGCGGTGACGTCGGGAACCTTCCCTCTGCCCTTCGGCCGGCCGAGGATCTCGAGGACGTCGCCGACCGCGATCTCCGAGACCGCAGCGGCCTTCTCGTCCCAGAGGGTCAGCCGGGCCCTGCCGGTCTCGTCGCCCACCGTCACGTTCGCGACGATGCCGGGGGCGCCGTCAGGCCGCTCGAACTCCCGGGGCTCCTCGACGGCAAGCACCTTTGCAAAGAAGCAGGCGAGGCTCGGGGCGGCTGCAAGGTCGCGTATACGGATGTGCGAGCGTCCGAGGTCCCTGACGACCAGCATCGCCGCCGCCCGTTCGTCGAGGAGGTCGCCCGACTCAACCACCTTCTCCTCCACCCGCCGCTCGAACTCTCCCTTTTCGAGGAGGTCGTCGACCAGGAGGTAGTGGAACTTCACGGTCGGGGCTCCGCTCCTACTCCTGCCAGGGTGGGGTCACCATCGCGGCTGTCAGGTCGTCGATCGTCTCGGCCCGGCGCATCAGGGCGGCCTCCTTCCCCGCGAGGAGGATCTCGGCGCACCGGGGGCGGCTGTTGTACTGCGACGACATCGCAAACCCGTACGCCCCGGCGTCCAGCACCGCGATGATGTCGCCGGCGGCGAGTTCCGGGAGCATCCGGTCTTTCGCGAGGATGTCCCCGGTCTCGCAGATCGGCCCCGTGACGGAGTACTCCCGCACGGCGGGCGCGTCGGCTTTGTTCGCCGCGACGACCTCGTGGTAGGAGTCGTACATCGTCGGCCGGACGAGGAGGTTGAACCCGGCGTCGACGTTCGCAAACGTCTTGTGAGCGGTCTTGACCGAGTTCACTCGCGTCAGGAGGATCGTCGAGTCGCCGACGAGCCACCGGCCGGGCTCGACCCAGAGTTCGGGCTCGATCCCGAGATCTTTGATACCCCTGAGGAAGACCGGCATCACCGCTCCGGCGTACTCCTCCGGCGTCGGCGCCCGGTCGGTCTCCCGCCGGTAGGGGATCCCGAGGCCGCCCCCGATATCGATGAACGATAGATCGACCCCGATATCGATGAGGTTGCGGGCGACGCCGATCAGCACCTCGACCTCACGGGCGAAGGGTTCCACGGCGAGGATCTGCGACCCGATGTGGCAGTGGATCCCGACCGGGTTTACGTGCTCGAGTGCGAGCGCTTCGCGGTAGGCGTCGAGGATCGCTCCCGCCGGGATGCCGAACTTGCTCGTGGCAAGCCCGGTCGCGATCTTCGGGTGGGTGGGGACCTCGATCGCCGGGTTGACCCGGAAGGCGATATCGACGGTTCTTCCCTCTTTGCCGGCCGCGGCATCGAGTTGCCGGAGTTCGTCGGGCGAGTCGACTGAGACCCGGATACCCTTCTCGACCGCGAGGGCGAGGTCGGCGGGGGTCTTTGAACTCCCGTTGAAGAGGAGCGACTCCGGCCGCATCCCGGCGGCGAGGGCGAGCGCGACCTCACCGGCGGAGAAGACGTCCGCTCCCGCGCCCATAGATGCGAGGGTCTTAAAGACCGCGAGGTTGCCGTTCGCCTTTGCGGCGTAGAGGATGCGGATTTTGGGGTAGTGGGCGGTGAGCGCGCCGGAGAGCCGTCCGAAGTTCTCGCGGATCCGGTCCTCGCTCGTGACGTAGAGCGGGGTGCCGAATCGTTCCGCGAGGCTCACCGTGTCGTGCTCCCCGATCCGGAGGCGGCCGTCCCTGACCGTGATGTGCGAGGGGAGGATCACAGATCGATCCCCCGCATCCGGTCGACCGCCTCGTTGATCCGCTCGATCGACCGGGTGATCGCGAACCGGACGAACCCTTCGCCGTTCTTCCCGAACCCGACGCCCGGCGTCGCGACGATCCCGGCCTTATCGAGGAGTTGTGCAGAGAACGCCATGCAGTCGTCGACCGGCGCCCAGACGTAGAAGGTGGCCTTCGGTGCCGTGACGTCGAGCCCGAGTTCGGAGAGCCCCTTCACGAGAACGTCCCGGCGCTCCTGGTAGATCGAGCAGGCCTTCGCCACGCAGTCCTGCGGGCCGGTCAGCGCGGCGATTGCGGCGTGTTGGATGGCGTCGAACGCCCCCGAATCGACGTTGGTCTTGACCCGGCCGAGTCCTGCGACGATATTGGGGTTGCCGCAGGCCATCCCGATCCGCCACCCGGTCATGTTGTAGGTCTTCGAGAGCGAGTGCATCTCGATACCGACCTCCATCGCGCCGTCGGCCTCGAGGAACGAGGGTGCCTTGTAACCGTCGAAGGTGATCTCGGAGTAGGCGTTGTCGTGGACGACGACGATCTCGTGCTCCCGCGCAAACTCGACGACCTCCTCAAAGAACGAGAGGGGCGCGATGGCCGCCGTCGGGTTGTTCGGGTAGTTGATGAACATCAACTTCGCCTGTTTCACGACGTCGGCGGGGATATCCTCGAGCACCGGGAGGAAGTCGTTCTCCGCCCGGATGGGGAGTTCGTGGACTCTCCCTTCGGCAAAGAGCGTAGAGGTCTTGTAGACGGGGTAGCCCGGGTCGGCGGCGAGGACGACCTCGCCGGGGTTGACGAAGGCCTCGGCGATGTGCGCGATACCCTCTTTTGAGCCGATGAGCGCGAGGGTCTCCTTCTTCGCGTCGAGGTCGACCCCGAACCGGTTCCGGTACCACTCCGCCACCGCCTCGCGGTAGGCGAGCATCCCGGTGTAGGAGGGGTAGTGGTGGTTCTTCGGGTCGCGTGCCGCGGTGCAGAGCGCCTCCACGATATGCGGCGGGGTGGGGAGGTCGGGGTCACCGACCCCGAGGTCGATGACGTCGACACCCTGGCGCCGTTTCTCCTCTTTCATCTCGTCGATGCGGGCAAAAAGGTAAGGGGGAAGGTTATCCATCCGTCTCGAATACATTATCAGGTATTGCGCACGGAAGCCTATGTATTTTCTCACTCCGTTTTTTGGCCCCCGGGCGCCCCCTGACCGGTAACGCTGATACGCTACCGGAGCGAACGTTGTACCCGGATATGAACGACCAGGTAGAGCGTCCTGTGTATATGGATCACGCGGCGACGACATTCATGAGACCCGAGGTCGTCGCGGCGATGGCCCCGTACCTCTCGCAGCACTTCGGCAACCCCTCCTCCCTGTACCGGTTTGCCGCCGAGCCCCGGGAAGGCATCGAGGCGGCGCGGAGGCAGGTGGCGGCGGCGATCGGCGCTGGACCGGCGGAGATCTTCTTCACCGCGGGAGGCACGGAGGCCGACAACTGGGCGATAAAAGGCGTCGCTCTTGCGAACCGGGCGCGCGGCAACCATATCGTCACCTCCGCGATCGAGCACCACGCCGTCCTCCACGCCTGCGAGTGGCTGGAGAAGCAGGGGTTCTCGGTCACCTACCTCCCCGTCGATGAGTTCGGGAGGGTGGATCCGGGCGACGTCGAAGCGGCGATCACCGATGCGACGATCCTCGTCTCGGTGATGACGGCAAACAACGAGATCGGGACGGTCCAGCCGGTCGCGGAGATCGGCCGCATTGCGCACGGCCACGGTGTTCTCTTTCACACCGACGCCGTCCAGGCGATCGGGGCGGTGCCGATAGACGTCAACGCGATGAATATCGGCCTCCTCTCCCTCTCCGGGCATAAGTTCTACGGCCCGAAGGGGACGGGGGCGCTCTACATCCGGCGGGGGACCCGGGTCGAGACCCTGATCCACGGCGGCGGGCAGGAGCGGGGCCGGCGCGCCGGGACGGAGAACGTCGCCGGCATCGTGGGGATGGGACGCGCGATCGAACTCGCGACCGCCGATATCGCGGGGCACAACCGCCGGATAGCCGCGATGCGCGACCGGCTGGTCCGCGGCGTCCTGGACACGATTCCCGACGCCCGCCTGAACGGCCACCCGACCGGGCGCCTCCCGAACAACGCGAACTTCAGTTTCCGCTACGTCGAGGGGGAGTCGATCCTGCTGATGCTCGACGGCCGCGGGATAGCCGCATCCACCGGGAGCGCCTGCTCCTCGGGATCGCTCGACCCTTCGCACGTCCTGCTCGCGATCGGGCTCTCCCACGAGGAGGCGCACGGGTCGCTCCGGCTCACCCTCGGCGATGCGAACACGGAAGACGACGTCGATTATCTCCTTGAAGTACTGCCGGAGGTGGTCGGGCGGTTGCGGGAGATATCTCCGTTGACGCCGCCATCTCCGGGGGTACCGGAGGCAGAATGATGTATACCGATAGAGTGATTGAAGAGTTCACAAACCCCCAGAACGTCGGCGAACTCGCCGACGCCGATGGTTTCGGCGAGGTGGGGAGCCCGACCTGCGGGGATATCATGAGGATCTACCTGAAAGTCGAGGGCGACCGGATCACCGACGCCCGGTTCCGGACGTTCGGGTGTGCGGCGGCGATCGCCTCGAGTTCGGTGGCCACCCGGATGATCCTGGGGATGACGCTCGCTGAAGCATGGAACCTCTCGAACGCCGAGGTGCTGGACGCGCTCGGCGGCCTTCCGGAGCCGAAGGTGCACTGCTCGCTCCTCGCCCCCGGCGCCATCCGGGCCGCGATCAACGATTACCGCGTCCGCCAGGGGCTCGAGCCCTGGGAGAGGAAGTCCTGCTCTGGAGGGGGCGACTGCGGTTCCTGCCCTAAGAAGGGTTAAATACGGACATTACGAAGGTAAATCATGGTTCTCCCGGAATTCGTCGTGGTCTTCTGCACCGCCCCCGCCGGGGAGGCGGAAGATCTCGCAAGAGCGCTGGTCGACGCCCGCCTCGCCGCATGCGTGAACGTCACCGGTGTGCAGTCCCTCTACCGGTGGGAGGGCGCGGTCCAGGACGAGAGCGAGCGGCTCCTCATCGTGAAGACAGAGCACCGCCTGCTCGTTCCGCTCATCGAGCGGATACAAGAACTGCACAGTTACGACCTCCCCGAGATCATCGCGATGCCCATCGTCGGTGGCTCCGCCCCATACCTCGACTGGATACGGGGGGAGACGGCCTGATGGAGATCGTCCGGCGCACCGGCATCCAGGTGACGGGCGAGGGCGCGCAGGAGGTGAGCGACTCGATCATCGTCGAGGGCCGCGTCCGGCTCTTCCTGAACGGCGACCTCCTGGCGACCCTGGTGGCGAGCCACGACCGTCTCGACGACCTCGGGGCGGGGTTCGTCATCAGCGAGGGGATCGTCGATGAGGTCGACTCGGTGAGCGTCTCGGGAAGCGACGTCTATATCACCGCCCCTGCCCGGCGGGATCTCGAACTCGCGACGGAGTCGTCCGGGGGCTCCTGCGCCATCTGCGAGCCGAGATCGGTCGAGTCGTCGATCACCATCACGGCGGACGGCATCCGTGCGGTCACGGCGGCGATCGAGTCCGAGACCTGGCAAAAGACCGGCGGCGTCCACTGTTCGGTGCTCTTCTGCGGCGGCGAACTCGTCACCCGTGCGTGCGATGTCGGGAGGCACAACACAGTCGACAAGGTCGTGGGCTACGCAGTCCTCCGGGGGCTCGACCGGTCGAGGTGCATCCTTGGCTGCACGGGCAGGCAGCCGGCGGGGATGGTCGCGAAGGCGGCGAACGCGGGTATCCCGATCGTCGTCTCCCGCGCCGCCACGACCGATCGCGGCATCCTGACGGCGAAGAACGCAGGGCTCACCCTGGTCGGGTTCTCGCGGGGGGAGCGGTTCACGATCTACACGCACCCCGATCGGGTGCCGGAAGTCCTCAAACAACTGGAGAAGACCAAGAAATGACGGAGAAGAACGAACAGACCGCACTGCTCCTGCTCGGGTGCCCGCAGGTACCCGTCCAGACGAGCATGGTGCTCTACCTGGCGCACCGCCTCTCAGAGCGCGGGATCCGGCCGGTGATTGCCGGGACGACGGCAGCACGAAGACTGATGGAGGTGGCCGACCCGGGCCGGCACTACCTCGGCGAGATGAACGATCTCGACAAGATGATCGACGAGATAACGGAGAAGAAGCGGGACTTTGACCTCTGCTTCGTCTTCATCCACAACGATTCCGGGATCGCGTATGCCGGGACGATGGCTTACATATCGAAGGCGCGGGTCTATGCGCTCATCTTCGGGGAGCACGCGGAAGAGCTCGCGGGGGAGATTGAGTTCCCCTGCGAGATCGTGGCGGCGAAGGCCACCCACAACCCGATGCCGCTGAAGCGGCGACTCGAGGAGGTGATGCAGTGGGCGGCTGTCTCGAAGCGATGAAACCCGAGATCCTCCTCTCGCAGACGACATTCAAGGATGCGCGGGAGTACATCAAGAAGAACGTCCGGGAGTACTACGAGGTCGAGCCGGGCTACAAGGTCTTCGACATCCATATCATCGGTGTCCCGCCGCTCTATATCGGCGTCGAGGGTGAAGACATCATCTTCCCCTACACCAAGCCCTGCCACGGGACGTTCGTGGTGAAGGTCCCCGGCGGTGCGGAGATAGAGCGGTTGCGGGCGAAAAAGAAGTAATCCCTCTCTATTTTTCGGTTGAAAAAAGTTTGGGCGCTTTATTGCGCCGCATCAGTCGTAGTCGCGGAAGAGCGCCGGATTCTGGCGTATGATCCACCACCGGCGGATCAGGTAGCCGGCCCCGATCAGCACCAGGAGGGCCCCGCCTATCAGGGCGACCGTCCCGAGCGGGAAGTCCGGCGCCGCATCGCCGGCTGGAACGGCCTCGGTCTGCGTTGCGGTGGGTTCTGCCGCGCACGACGCCGCCGCCCCCGGCGCCCCCCTCCCGGCCCCCCGCCCGCGCCAAATGAACGAGGTATAAATCCCCGGAGAGTGGTACTACAGTAATGAGAGCCCGGCCGTGCGCGGCCCTGCCTGCGCTGGCCGGGAGACCTGAACCCACACCGGCGGGTATGGGCCCCGGATGCGAGTGATCCCATGAGCGAACCCCTGAACGTGCTGCTGATCGGGAAGAGCCCCGGCGATCTCCGGGCGATGCTCTGCGACTCCGGGTGCGACGTCGAGTTGATCCACTGCGAGCGGTCCCGGGATGGGCTTACCCGGGTATCGGGGGGCGGTATCGACGTGGTGCTCCTCGACATCTCCCGCCGCAGGGGGGCGGCGACCCTCGGCCGCCTGCGCCGGGCGGCCCCCGGCGTCCCGGTCATCGTCCTCGTTGCGGCAAAAGACGATCCCGCCGCGCTCCACGCCATGCAGAACGGCGCGCAGGACTACCTGGTCAGGGAGAAGACCGACGCGGAACTCCTCACCCGGGCGATCCGGCACGCGCTCGAGCGCACAAGGGTGGAGGCCGCGCACCGGCACTCGGCGGCGATGTACCAGAGACTGGTCGAGAACCTCAACGAAGGCGTCATCACCGTCGACGAGGCCGGCCGGATCACCTTCGCAAACCCGGCGATGGAGGAGATCCTCGGCTGCCCCGCGGATCGCCTGGTCGGTTCGCCGGTCGCCGGGTTCATCGATCCCGGCAGCCGCGACGCGAACCTCTTCTGCCGGGAGACCGACGAACGGCAGGAGTTCGAACTGGATCTCCTCCACTCGGGCGGCGGGCGCGTTCATGTCCTCGTCGTCACGTCGCCGGTCACCGACGAGACCGGCAGGTTCCAGGGCTCGATCGCCGGCATCATGGATATCACCGAGCGCAAGCGCGCCGAAGAGGAGATCCGGATCCGGAACGAGCACCTCATGGTGCTCAACCAGGTCACCGGCGTCACGGCCGCCTCCCTCTCCCTTGCCGGGCTCCTGGAGGAGTCGCTTGAGAAGACGCTCGAACTGATGCGGCTCGACGTCGGGATCGTCTACATGCTCGATGCCGAGCGGAAACGGGCGCTCTTACAGCACCAGATGGGCATCACCGAGCCCGCCCTGGCCCGGAACCGCCTGATCAAGGTTCACCACTGGCCGTTCAACTTCACCTTCATCGCCGGCCAGCCCCGCTACATCGAGCGGCAGACCGCCTCGAGTTCCATCGAGACGGGCATCCTCCATGAACTCGGGGTCTCCGCTCTCGCCTGCATCCCCCTCGTCGCGGAGTCGGTCGTCGTCGGCGCGGTCTACGCCGGCAGCCGGACGAAAGAATCCTTCTCCCGCGACGAACGGACGCTCCTCGAGACGATAGGCCAGGAGATCGGGTCGGGGATCCTGAAAGGGATGCTGCACAAGAAACTCGAAGCGGCCAACCGCGAGGCGAACCTCTACCTCGACATCATGACGCA
This sequence comes from Methanobacteriota archaeon, assembly GCA_023393455.1. Taxonomy (GTDB): domain Archaea; phylum Halobacteriota; class Methanomicrobia; order Methanomicrobiales; family Methanoculleaceae; genus Methanoculleus. The sequence goes on from JAEWLJ010000015.1 coordinate 48,065, forward strand.
CGAGATCAAGAACGCCGAGAACGTCTCGAACCTCTACACCGACCTCCTCCTCGAGGTCCTGGAGGGAGAAGCCGCGCTCTACGCGAGGAAGATCCGGAGCAGCATCCACCGGAGCGCGGAGATCCTCGGCAACGTCACCACCATCCGCCGCGTCCACCACGACTCGCCCGACGTCGCGCCGGTCGATCTTTCCACCGTCATCAGAGAGGGGGCCGCCGCCTTCCCCGACGTCGCAATAGAGGTTACCGAGGGCACTCCCGCCCGGGTCTGGGCGGACGACCTCCTCCCCGAGATCTTCACGAACCTCATCCGCAACGCCGTCAAGTTCGGCGGCCCACGGGTCAGGGTCGCCATCCGGGTGGAGGACTACGACGGCGAGAGCGTTCTTGTCTCCGTCGAGGATACCGGGCCGGGCATACCCGACCCCGCGAAAGCGGTGATCTTTCACCGGTTCGAGCGGGGATGGGTCGGGGGATACGGCGACGGCCTCGACCTCTTCGTCGTCCGGACGCTGGTGGAGCGGTACGGCGGCACCATCCGGGTGGAGGACCGGGTGGAAGGGCGGCCGGATCTCGGTACGGCGTTCAGGTTCACCCTCCGCGAGGTCCTCCCTGACGGTGACGACGATTACCCGGACAGCGAGGAGTGTGAATAACATCCCGTGCTGAGAACGGTGCACCGTCGGCTTTCCGTCGGGGCCCGGGCTGACGACTGCTACCCCGATCAAAAGGCTTAAGTGCGCGGAAAACATCATTCCCCAGCGTGACACCAACCTACGTCCGACTCATCCAGTTCATCGTGGCGATAGGGGTCAGTCTCGCAGCCGGATGGATCGGCTCGATCTTCACGATGCCGGCGATCCCCACCTGGTATGCCGGTCTTACAATGCCCGCGTTCAGTCCCCCGGCGTGGGTCTTCGGTCCCGTCTGGACGGTGCTCTACATCCTCATGGGCATCGCGCTCTACCTCGTCTGGAGCAAGGGGTTGGGACATAAGAACGTGCAGATTGCGACGGCGATCTTCGGCGTGCAACTGGTCTTGAACGTCCTCTGGTCGTTCGTCTTCTTCGGGATGCAGGAGCCGTTCTTCGCGTTCATTGTGATCCTGATCCTCTGGGCTGCGATCCTCATGACGATAGTCGCCTTCGACCGGGTCTCGGTGCCCGCGGCAATTCTGCTCGTCCCGTACTTCCTCTGGGTGAGTTTCGCGGCCTACCTCAACTACGGGATCTACGCCCTCAACCCGTAGGGACGCTGCAGAGATCGTCTCCGCTCGCAGGATCAGTACCTCGCCAATTTCAGCATCTGCAATCGAGCAAGTCACCCCTCTGGCGACCGGAAGCGGGATCAGCAGCACCCCGATACCGGTCTTCGCGGCTTCGCGCTCCTCGCGTGAGGCTCTGTCGACACCAACACTAATTCATTCACGCGAAGCACGCGAAGGGAAGTCAGTGGGGTGATCTCGTGAAAATTACTCCGGTCATTTGAGCAGAGTACCGGGGATGTAAAAATGACGGGGAGAAATCCCCCTATTGCTGTTCTTCGATCTGCCGCCAGGCGTGAGCGAATCGCTGGAACGCGGTGTAATGCCCGAGGACGCCGAATATGACGAGGAGCCACCCGAGGTAGTTCAGGCCGTAGATCTCCCCCGGTATCAGGACCGTGAGTATGCCGGCGATGATGATCAGAACCAGGCGGTCCGCCCGGCCAAGGATCCCGCCGTAGATCCTGCCCACCCCGACGGCCTGCGCCTGGGTGCCGAGGTAGGACGACATCAGGACGCCCGTCAGCGCAAGGACGCCGATCTGCCAGGGGGCAGCCCCGCCCGCAAATATCCCGGTGATGATGAATATATCGGCGTAACGGTCGATGACGTGGTCGAGGAAGTCCCCGCGAAGCCCCGCGACCCCCATATCCCGTGCGAGCGCCCCGTCGAGCGCGTCGAAGACGGCGTTGAACGCGACCATGATGGTGCCGAGGACAACTCCCCCGGCATAGAACGCGATACCCGCAAGTACCGAGACGAAGAACGACGCTATCGTCAGCGCGTTCGGGGTGACCCCGATCCTCCGTATCAGGTTCACCACGGGCTGGATGATCCCCTGCACGTGCGGCCGGAACTGGTCGAGCGTCATCGCCCGACCTCCAGGTACCCCGTCCAGTCGATGGAGCCGTGCGACGGCGGGAGTTCGCCCCGGATGAACCGCTCGATCCGGTCGGCACACTCGCCGATGGGGAGATCGGTCGTATCCACCTCGAGGACGCGCTCGTCCGGGTGCTCCTCGAGCGTCTCGATCAGGATGACGTCGAGCGCCTCCGCCTCGGCGTTCTCCGCGATCTTCTCCTCAGGGTAGTCGCGCGGTGCGAGGCGCTCCCGGAGGACGTCCGGGCGGCACCGGAGCACCACCACCCGGTCGCAGGGGAGGAGATGGGCGAGGTGGCCTTCGACGATCCCGTCGACGGGCTCGAACTCCTCCACCCACCGGTCGACGTCCACCACCATCGTCTGCCGGTCGCGGTCTTCCTCGATGACGTAGGGTCGTACCGTATCCGTCAGGCGGACGACCGTATAGCCGCGCCGTTCGAGTTCTCGGGCGACCGATGTCTTTCCGGTTCCCGGCGTGCCGGTGATGCCCGTCATCATAAGTCTCTCATCGCCTCGAGGAATCGAATGTTCTCCCACTCTTCACCGATGCTGACCCTGATGAAATGATCCCCGAGCCCCGGGAAACTGGTGCAGGACCGCACGAGGACGCCCTTTGCCGCGAGGCGTTCCGTCACGTCGGCGCTGGTGTGGGGCGCGACGTCGATCATGACGAAGTTCGCATCCGTTGGGTACACCCTGAACGGGACCTCCGTGGTGAACCGCTGCCGCCACTCCCGGACATGGTCGCGGGTCTCCCTCACCCGGTCGGTGTCGGCGAGCGCCCCTGCGGCCGCAGCCGCCGAGACGGAGTTCAGCGCGAATGGCGTCGCCGCCCGGTTGTAGAACGGTTCGAGCCATGCGGGGACGAACGCGTAACCGACCCGGAACCCCGCGAGGGCGAAGATCTTCGACATCGTCCGCCCGATGACCAGGTTCTCGTAGCGCCGCATCAGCGGCCGGTAATCGATATCCGAAAAATCGACGTAGGCGTTGTCGAGGAAGAGCAGTCCGTCCATTCCATCGAGGATCTCCTCGACGTCCTCCGGCGGAACCGAGTTCCCCGTGGGGTTGTTCGGGGAGCAGAGGAAGGCAAGTTTTGCGCCCCGCGCCCCCTCGATGAACCTCCCCGGGTCGACCGAGAAGTCTTCCTCCCGCGGGACGTCCACGACCTCTGCGCCGTGCGCCGCGGCCGCGATCCCGTAGAAGGAGAAGGTCGGGGTCGAGACGGCCACCCTCTCGCCGGGCTCGACGACCGTCCGGATCACCGTCTCGATGACCCCGTCCATCCCCGCGCCGGTGACGAACCGGTAGTCGCCGTGGTATCGGCGGAGGGCCTCGACGAGGGCAGATGCCCGCTCGTCGGGGTAGCGGTTCCCCTCCCGGAGAGCCGCTATCGCCGCCTCGAGTGCGGCGGGCGAGGGCGGCCGGGGGTTCTCGTTACTCGCGAGCCGTGCTACCCGGTCGATGCCGTGCTCCCGCGCGACGTCCCCGGCCTTCTTCGCGTAGGAGTAGCCGCCCGCACCCGTATAACACGCTCTAATCAAGCGCCGCATTGATGACACCGACAGCCGCGTCGATCTCCTCGTCCGTGATCACCAGCGGCGGGATCAGCCGGAGGTTCCCGTCGGCGGCGCAGTTGACGAGCACCCCCTTCTCGGCACAGGTCTGCTGCACCTCCGGGCACCGGTCGCCGACCGACATCCCGATGATCAGACCGCGGCCGCGAGGGTTGTGGCGCGAGAGGCCCTTCATGAACCGCTCGCCCTTTCGGGTCACGTCGGGGAGGATCTCCTCGATGACGCCGATCGTCGCGAGCGCCGCCGCGCAGGCGAGCGGGCCCCCGGCAAACGTGCTCCCGTGTTCGCTCTTCTTGAACTCGAGCCCCTCGCGGGCGACGAGCGCGCCGATCGGAAACCCGCTCGCAAGCCCTTTCGCGGTCGTGACGATGTCGGGGGTGGCGCCCGCGTGCTGGAAGGCGAACCATTCGCCCGTCCGGCCCATCCCCGTCTGCACCTCGTCGACGATCATCAGCGCGCCGGTATCGTCGCAGATATCCCGGATGCCCCGGAGGAACTCGTCGGACGGTATCAGCACCCCGGCCTCGCCCTGGATCGGCTCGACGAAGACCCCGGCGGTCTCTTTATCGACCGCGCCCGCGAGCGCGTCGAGGTCGCCGTAGTCGACGAACCTGCAGGGAACCGAGAGCGGCTCGAACGGCTCCCGGATCGCAGGCTTGTGGGTGACCGCAAGCGACCCGCAGGTCCGGCCGTGGAACCCGTGGGTGAACGCGACGAACTTCTTCCTCCCCGTCCGGACGCGGGCGAGTTTGATCGCGCCGTCGTTCGCCTCCGCGCCGGAGTTCGAGAAGAACGCCTTCGCAAGTCCCGAGATCCCGACGAGTTTCTCCGCGAGTTCCGCCTGGTTCGGGATGTAATAGAGGTTCGAGCAGTGGATCAGCTCGTGGGCCTGGTCGCAGATCGCTTTGACGACCCGTGGGTGGCAGTGGCCGGTGCTACAGACCGCAATACCCGCCACGCAGTCGATATACTTGCGCCCCTGGTCGTCCCAGACGTTTGAGCCTGCGCCGCGGACGATCTTCATCGTCCGGGAGAACGCGGGCATGTAGTAGCGCGCATCAAGCGCGCGTGAGTCTTCTGCCATATTATCACTCGTATTCTATCGTCGCGGGGGGTTTGGGGGTGACATCGTAGACGACCCGGGCGACGCCGGGGATCTCGCCGGTGATCCGGGTCGCCATCCGCGAAAGCGCCTCGTAGGGGAGGAGCAGGGGCTCGGCGGTCATCCCGTCCCGGGATTGGACGGCCCGGACCGCGACGATCCAGCCGTGGAGCCGGACGTCCCCTTTGACGCCGGTCCCAAGCCCGATGAGGGCCGCGAAACACTGCCAGGGGCCGAACTCCTCCACCAGGCACTCCTCGACGATGGCGTTTGCCTCCCGGACGATCGCGATCTTCTCCTTCGTCACCTCGCCGAGCACCCGGACGGCGAGCCCGGGGCCCGGGAAGGGCATCCGGTGCTGGATCTCCGCCGGTAGGCCTAGCCCGCCGGCGACTTCGCGGACCTCGTCCTTGTAGAGATCGGCGAGCGGCTCGATGACACCCTTGAACCCGATGTCGAGGGGCATGCCGCCGACGTTGTGGTGGCTCTTGATGCCCCCTTCGCTCTCGATCCGGTCGGGGTAGATCGTCCCCTGCAGGAGCATCGTCGCTCCGGTCTTTTTCGCTTCCCGCTCGAAGATCCGGACGAACTTCTCGCCGATGGCCTTGCGCTTCTCCTCGGGGTCGGTGATGCCCGCGAGAGCCTCGAAGAACTCGTCTGCGGCGTCCACGACGCGGAGGTCTGCGTCGGCAAAGAGCGACCGGATCTGTTCGGTCTCTCCTTTCCGCATGAGACCGGTATCCACGTATATCGGAACGAGACGGTCGCCTATCGCTCGGGTCGCGAGCGCCGCGCAGACCGACGAGTCCACCCCGCCGGAGAGCGCCATCACGACCTTCTCTGCACCGGCGGCCTCGCGTATCTCCCTGACCGCCCGGTCGATGAACTTCTCGACGTTTACCATACTCTCATTCACCTGGTCCCGGATGACTTATTCTTCTTGCATGCCTCCACAAAGCCGATATAGGGCGGGGAGGGGTTCGTCGGGCTCGACCTGAACTCGGGGTGGAACTGCGTCGCGAGGTAGAAGGGGTGGTCCGGGATCTCGCAGACCTCCATCCGCGGCCCGCAGGCACCCGAGAAGACGAGCCCGGCTCTCTCGAGGTCGGCGATGAACTCCGGGTTCACCTCGTAGCGGTGGCGGTGGCGCTCCACGATCGCCGTCTGGCCGTAAAGGTCGGCCACCATCGTCCCGGCTTTCAGGACGACGTCACAGTTCCCGAGGCGCATCGTACCGCCGAGGTCGCTCACCTCCTCCTGTTCGGGGAGGATAGCGATGACGTGCGATCCCTCCCCCATCTCCTCGCTCGTGGCGTCTTCGATGCCGAGGACGTGCCGGGCATACTCGATCACCGCGAGCTGGAACCCGAGACAGAGGCCGAGGTAGGGTTTTTTGTTCTCGCGGGCGTGCCGGATTGCCCGGATCTTCCCTTCAATTCCACGTTTCCCGAACCCGCCCGGGATCAGGATGCCGTCGACATCGGCGAGATCGCTGTCCTCGAACGTCTCCGCGTCCAGCCAGCGGATCTTCACCTCGGTGGAGAGCGTCCGCCCGGCGTGCTTGAGCGACTCCTTGATGGACATGTAGACGTCCTCGATCCCGTACTTGCTGATGACGGCGACCGTCACCCGGTTCGTGTACTCCTGCGAGACGACCCGGTACCACGCGGAGTCCGGTTCCCGGTTCTCGAGGCCGAGGTAACTGCAGACGACTTCCGCGAGCCCTTCCTTCTCCAGTTCCATCGGGATCTGGTAGATGTCGGGGGCGTCCTTTGCGGAGACGACGGCTTTCACCGGGACATCCGTGAAGGTGGATATCTTCTTCTTCGTCTGTGGCCCGATCACGTCGTTGCTCCTCGCGACGATGATGTCGGGCTGCAGCCCGAGTTCCCTGAGCGCCTTCACCGAGTGCTGTGTGGGTTTGGTCTTGAAGTCTCCCATCGTGTCCATCGGGACCAGGGTGACATGAACCAGGATCATATCTTCCGGCGCGTGTTCGCCGTGCATCTGCCGCACGGCCTCGAGAAACGGCATGCTCTCGATGTCGCCCACCGTGCCGCCGACCTCGACCATACAGACATCGGCAACCCTGCCGCCGTTGACCGCCTCTTCGGCCGCGCGGCTGATGCAGTGCTTGATCTCGTCGGTGATGTGAGGGATGATCTGGACGGTCGCGCCGAGGAAGTCCCCGCGCCGCTCTTTCTCGATGACGTTCCGGTAGACCTTGCCCGTCGTGATGTTGTGGATCGACTTGAGGTTGATGTCTAAGAACCGCTCATAGTTGCCGAGATCGAGGTCGACTTCCCCTCCGTCGGAGAGGACGAAGACTTCGCCGTGCTGGGCGGGGTTCATGGTTCCGGCATCGATGTTCAGGTACGGGTCGATCTTCACCGCCGTTACCTGGTAGCCGCGATTTTTCAGGAGGCGGCCGATGGATGCGGTGGTGATGCCCTTCCCGAGCCCGCTCATGACGCCGCCGGTTACAACGATATACTTCAAGGTCTCTTTCCCCTCCGGTTCTGCCGGATGCTCTATCTTATGTATGTGATCTCGGGTATTGAGAATGTATTGTTTCGGTAGTCCCCCGGAAAATCCCCGCCGGGGTAACGCGGTCTTCCGGCGGGGCGTCCCGGCTACCCTTCGATGACCGCGAACGATGTCGATGTCCGGGTGAGCAGGGTGTCGTCCGCCGCGCTCCTGACCTCCCCCTCTGCAAACGCCACCCGACGGCCTTTGCGGACGACCCTTCCTGTGGCGACGATCGCCCCCGTGTTGACGCCTTTCAGGAAACTGGTATGCTCGTCGATCGTGGCGATCCGCTCGTTCTCGGCGAGAAGCGTATACAGTGCAAGCGCAATCGCCTCGTCGGCGAGCGCCACGTAGATCCCGCCCTGGAGCCATCCGGCGCCGTTGAGCATATCCGGTCGGACCTCCATCGTGAGGCGGGCGCACCCGTCGCTGTATTCGTCCACATCTATCCCCATCAGTTTGAAGAAGGGATTTGCATCCCTCCCGACCCGTTTCAGTTCGTCAATGTAGCCCACACGACCTTACCTCCTGGAGGATACGGAGTCTGCCGGGATAAAAGTTATGAAAACCAGCGCTGGAAACGGGATTCGATTTGCCTGCCCTGCTCGTTCATCCTCGACCTCCATCCTCGCGCCGCCGTCCCGGAGATCTCCTTTTCTCTGTCATATCTCCCTGTACCTCCGGATATGCAGGGTTTGGTGCCCTCTCCTTGTTGGGAATGACCGGAAACGATATGAAAACAAATATCATCCCATCCTTCCACCTGTAGTGATATGGAAGAGTCGTGGCAGCCCGAGGCGCTCCGGAACCGGCGGCTCGAACAGCTCCGGGCTACCATGGACGATTACATCGTAAAGAACGCCGTACAGGTCGAGGGGAACCTCCCGGTCTTCTTCGGCCATGTCGCCGCCACGCTCGACAAGACATTCCCCGACCTCGACGACAGGGCATACGACGACTTCATCGATGCGACCGCTTTAACGCTCCTCAACGTCACGCGCGAGGCCCCTACGGCGGAGTATCTCGAGAAGTTCCTGCGCCACGCCATGGGAAACAAGCGGCGCCGCAAGGGGCGGGCAACGCTCGACGTGATCGTGGCCCTGAAGTTGATCGACTCCGGCAACTACTACCCGGCGATCGATTACCTTATGCCCCACCGGAGTTACGACGCCCGCATCAACGCTGCGGCCGCCTATTGCTACTACGCCCTCTCCCTCGCGAAGAATCAGAAGTCGAAGATTCGCCCCGACGACCTGGAACTGCACGCCCGCGAGGAGATGCTGAACGTCTCCCGTGTCCGTGCCCCGGTCAACCGCCTCGCGATCTTCAAGCGCAAGGACCGCCGGCTGGACACGATCTTCTGGTTCATGCTGGATCTGGCGTTCACCTGGTTTCCCAGCGAACCGGAGTTCTACCGCATGGGCATCGCCAAAACGAAGGAAGATGGGGATATCGAGCGCCGGAACACCCTTCTCGCTCATGCAACGGAGCGGTTCTCGGCTGACCGGTTCTTCCTCGCGGAGGCGTTCCATACCCGTGTGGAGTTGCGCAACGGGAGTGGTGCCGCCGCTGTCGTCAAACAGATGATGCAGCAGTATCCGGACGACCACGAACCACTCTACTATGGGATGAAACTCGCGATCCTCGGAGCCCAGCCGAGATCCTACGCGACGTTCCGGAAACTGGCACTCTTAAAAGAGTTCCCCCGGTTCCTGCTCTTGATGCTCGATACCGTCTTCGAGGTTATGAGCAACCACAAAACGGAGAGTTATGTCTGTTTCGAGGAGGCAAAGAAGGTCTCTCCCGGGCGAGATTACTACATCACGGCGCTGGAGTATATCCTTCGCGACTTCATCGAAGGGGATGAAGAACGGGCGAAACGTGCGAGGTCTGCGTTCTTCACGTCCGTGGACCAGTACTGCGTGCAGGCCCTGAAGAGCAGGGGGTGAAGGAGATGGTTGTCGCGCCGCAAAGACTCTCTTTCGGGTGGGAGATCCCCGGACTGTCCATTGCTCTAAACCGGTGTCGCGATGCCCCTATCCCTCGAAAAACCGGGTTAAATCGCCCTATCGCTACATTAACGGGGAGAAACAGAACGATGCATATATCTATCTCACAAGGCAAAACTTCCTGTGATCGGCGCTTACAGGGCCGAATAACCAGATGTGCCGCGGAGGACCGGTTACAATGACGGGAAACAAGACAACCCCGGACGGCGCTCGTGAATCGCCGGACCTTGGAGCAGACACCTGCCTATCGATCCTCAGTGAGACGCCGGACGGCATCGTTCTGGTGGACCGCGAGGGAAGGTGCCGGTACCTGAACCCGGCGTTCACCCGGATCACCGGGTATACCCTGGAGGACCTCCCGACACTCGCCCGGTGGTTCGAGTGTGCTCACCCGAACCCCGCATATCGGCAGAAGGTGCAGGGAGAGGGCGAGGAACTGTTTTCAGGCGCCCGGGATCTCCTGGTCGCCGGCGTGGTCTGCCGGGAGGGCGGGGTGCGCGAGATCGAACTCCGGCGGGCGGCGATCGAGGGCGGTCATGTTCTGCTCGCCGTCCGGGACGTCACCGAGCAGTCCCTGGCCGAGGAGAACCTCAGGCAGGCGACGTCGGAGTTGACCGCGGTGATCGAGGCGTTTCCCGATCTCTTCGTCCGGTTGAATGCCGACGGCACGATCCTCGACGTCAGGGCGGGGAGGCTCGCGGAGGCCCCGTTCATCTCCCGCGCTCACCTCGGGCGGCGGGTGCAGGATCTGCTCCCCGCCGGGGTGGGCGAGGCGCTTTCAGGTGTGTTGCAGGAGGTCGTCAGGACGAATATGCCCGCAGCACCCCTTGAGTTCAGTCGCACGAATGCCGGAGAGGTCCGGCACTTCGAGGCCCGTGTCATGCCGCTCCGGGAGATGCACCTGATGGTCATCATCAGGGAGATCACGGGGCGCAAGAGGGCTGAAGAGGAGTTGCACCGCCACCGCGAGCACCTTGAGGAACTCGTCGCCGCGAGGACCGCCGAGCTCGAGCGCGCGAACAAGCAGCTCGAGCAGTTGCTCTACTACATCGAGATGACCGAGCGCAAAGCCGCGGAGAGCTGGCTGGACTCACCTGTCGAACTGGAATCCCTCGGGACGGACGAGCCCGAATCGGCGAGGATCACGACCGACGCCGCCGGGACGGTCGTCATCGTGGATATGGCGGCCGAACGCCTCACCGACTACGCGGGGAACGAACTGGCCGGGAAGCCGGTCTGGTCGCTCTTTACGGACGGTGATCTCCGGGAACTTCTCTCCCGTGAGGTGCTGGAGCAGGGGCGATCGGCGGAGTACGCACAGGTCGTGAGTCTCGTGAGAAAAGACGGGTCGAACGAGACCGTCCGCGTCTCCGCCGACCCGATCGCCGATGGCTCCGGCACCGTGATCGGGATGGTCTGTACCTTTTACAAGGCGTGAATCCTCAGAGCCGGAAGCCGTAGGACTCCGGGTGTACCGCTCCCGGGTCCTGGGGCGCAACGGCGACTCCGATCTGGTCGGAGTAGAGCCCGAGCCCTTCGAGGGCGGAGAGGAGCACTTTTTCCGGCGTGTTGTTGATCTCGCTCACGTGGGCGAGCATCGCCATGTGGATGCGGTCGGCGAGCCTCTGCAGGCATCGGGCGGCATCGGGGTTCGAGAGATGCCCGCGTTTCGACCGTATCCGGCTCTTTAAGTAGGCGGGATACGGGCCGTTCTCAAGCATATCCGGGCAGTGGTTGCTCTCGAGCAGGACGGCGTCGCAGGATGCGAGGGTGTCGAACATCGAGGTGGTGACGGTGCCGGTGTCGGTGCAGCACCCGATGCGGAGGTCGCCCTCGGTGACAGAGAACCCGCAGGGTTCCCGGGCGTCGTGGGAGGCGGCAAACGGTTCGACCACGAAGTCGCCCACAGAGAATGTCTCGCCGCACCGACACCGGCGGATCTCCGTGGTGGTTCTCCCGCACTTCGCGGTGAACGCATCGAGCGTTCCGCCGGTCGCGTAGACCGGCACCCCGAGCCGCCTTGCCAGGACGTCGACGCCCCGGACGTGATCGATATGCTCGTGCGTGACGAGTATCGCCTCGACGAGCGTTGCGTCCCCACCGGCAGCTTCGAGGCGCCGGAGGGTCTCGCGAGCGGAGAGCCCCGCGTCGATGAGCAGCGCACCTCGCTCCCCCTGGAGGTAGGTGCAGTTTCCTTTGCTCCCGCTGGCGAGGACGGTCAGTTGCATTGTAGAAAATGTGGGCCGTATGGGTATTTAAGACCGGGGATGCAGGTGTGCAGAAACCGCCCTGAGACCCGGGATACCGTTGCCGGGTGAGAGCGGATGGGCACGGCGGTGGGGGCTGCGCCGCCCCCTCACTCCTGCCGGACGACGTGAATCGACTCCGCCGTGAACGAGACCACGACCTGGCTCCCTTCCCCGATCTCCAGGTCATCCACCTTCTTCCAGGAGAGGATGGACGAGAGCGCGAACCCGCAGTCGACCGTCACCCTGCTGAACGGGCCGCGCGGCACGATGGAGGTCACGGTGCCGGGGAGGATGTTCCCGTCAAAGACCCGCCTCCCCCGGATCGCCGGGGCGATCCGTATGTCCTCCGAGCGGATGCAGAGGCTGACCGCCTCCCCCGCCCCGAACGGCGACCGTGCCCTGATGCGGATACCCCCCGCATCGACGACCGAGATGCCGTTCTCGCTGACGACAGTGCCCTCGACGATGTTCTCGATCCCGACGAACCGGGCGACCTCCCGGCTCGCCGGGAGGGTGAAGACCTCCCGCGGCGTTCCCACCTGTGCAAACCCCCCCTTCATCAGGACGCCGATCCGGTGGGCCAGCCGCTGGCCCTGGTACATGTCGTGGGTCGAGAAGACGATCGTCGTCCCGAGGTCGCGGTTGATCCGCACCACCAGTTCCTCGATCTTCTGCACCGAGACCGGATCGAGGTTTGCGGTCGGTTCGTCGAGGAGGAGGATCTCCGGTTCGATCACCATCGCCCGGGCAAGCGCCACCCGCTGCATCTCCCCGCCCGAGAGCGTCCTTGCCCGCCGCTCCCGATAACTGGCGAGACCGACCGTATCGAGAGCCTCCCCGATACGAGCATCGATCTCGCTCTTGCTCGCGCCCCGGAACCGGAGGCCGACGGCGACGTTCTCCGCGACCGTCGCGTTGAAGACGGCCGGTTTCTGAAAGACCATCCCCATCATCCTGCGGGTGGAGAGATCCTTCTCGTGCTCCACGTGGATCTCGGTTCCGTTGATCCGGATCGCCCCTCCCGTCGGGGTATCGAGGAGGTCGATGAGGCGCAACAGGGTCGACTTCCCCGACCCGGAGGGGCCGATGATGGCGAAGATCTCGCCCCGGTTCACCTTCCCGGTGACGCCGTCGAGCACCCGGGTGTCGCCGAAATACCTTGAGACGTTATCGAGTTCGATCATGGTATCACCGGTGCTGCACCGTGGTTATGGCGAGATTCACGCCGAGGGCGATTGCAAGGAGGACGATCCCGAGCGCGATCGACTGGGAGATGTTGCCCATCGAGGTCTCGAGCGATATCGCGGTCGTCAGGACCCGGGTCGAACTCGCAAACGACGACGCCGCGATGTTGCCGCCGACGAGGATCGCCGCCCCGACCTCCGATATCGCCCGCCCGAACCCGACCGCGACGGTCGCAAGGATCGCGAACCGGGCCTCCTTCAAGACGTTTGTCAGGAACTGGAGCCTTGTAGCCCCGAGCGACCGGAGGGTATCCCTGATCACCGGGTCGACCGCCGAGAGCGCGGAGATCGTGAGGCCGGTCATGATCGGGAGGATCAGGATCGTCTGGGCGATGATCATGGCGGTCGGGGTGAAGAGCAGCCGCATGAAGCCGAACGGCCCGACACGGGAGATGAGCAGGAATATCAGCAGCCCGACGATCACCGTGGGAAGCGAGTAAAGCGTCTGGATCAGGTTGATGAGGCTCTTCCTGCCCGGAAACGTCCCGAAGTTGATCGCGGCCCCGAGCGGGATGGCGATCAGCGAGGCGATGATCGTTGCGGTGAGCGATATGATGATGCTCCGCACCGCGATGGCCATCACGTCGGGGTCGAGCGTGACGATGAGCCTGATCGCCTCCAGGAACCCCTCAACGATCTCGTACATCTTCTACACCTCTCTCTGGTCCGCTGGAGGCAAAAATGAGTGGGGTTTGTGGCCCGTTCAGGCGACCGGGTTCTTCACTTCAGCCTCGGCCACGCCAATCTTCTCCCAGTCGTTCTGGGCGGCGTAGAAGAGCGGCTGGCCATACTTGTCGACGCCGAAGGAGCCGATCTCCTTCTGGATGTCGTCGGAGATGAGGAAGTTGATCCAGTCCTTCGCGATGGTGCTGTTGGTCTCGGGGAACTTCTCGGGGTTGATCTGCATCACGGAATAGACGTTGAGCAGGATGTCGCCCTCATCCACGAGCGTCACGAGTTTGAGATCGCCCTTGTAGGCAAGATACGTCCCGATGTCGGAGAGGGTGTAGGCCTCTTTCTCGTTTGTCATCGTCAGGGTCGCGCCCATGCCTGTCCCGGCCTCCTGGTACCAGTCACCGGAGCCCTGCACGTCCGCAGAGTAGTTGAACCCGGCGGCCTTCCAGATGGCCTTCTCCTTGGAGTGCGTGCCCGACGCGTCGCCGCGTGAGACGAAGACGACGTTCTCGCCGGCCATGCCCTTCTCGCGGATGGCGGTGAACGCTGCTTCAGGAGCCATTGCCTTGACGCCTGCCGGGTCGGACTCGGGCCCGACGAGGACGAAGTAGTTGTAGGCGAAGACGCGCCGGTCGATGCCGTAGCCGTCGGCGATGAAGGTGTCTTCACGGGCACGGTCGTGCACCATCATGATGTCCACGTCGCCGCGCTGCCCGTACTCGAGCGCCTTGCCGGTTCCGGCGGAGACGACCAGCACCTCGGCGTTGTACTTCTCCTCGAAGATCGGTGTGATGTGGTCGAGGAGCTTGGTGTCATAGAGGCTCGTCGTCGTGGCGATACGGAGTTGCTGCTTCTCTACGGGCGTCGGGTCGGTTGTCGTCCCGGTACAGCCGCATATCAGCAGGAGGGCGACCATGATGGCCGCTACTGCATAAACGGTTCGTTTGACCATAGCTATCACTTCATGTATCGTATTCCAGATAATTAAATGTGGTAGTTTTATATCTGTTGTTAACCAGTTAACGAAAAATTATTTACTTTCTGTGAAATAAATCCTTTTGATTGCCCGGGATGGGGATACCGGCCCTCATCACCCGATAACGATGTCGCGGTAGTCCTCGCCGTCCGCCTCGACGTAGAGGACCGCCCGCCCCCCGACGAGAGCGGGTTTCGGGAACTTCCGCAAGTTGACGGTGCCCTCGCCGACCGCCGTCCCCTCGCGTGTCTCGACCCGGTCGACACCGGAGGCCAGGATCGTGGCGATGGTCTGGCTGCCGTGAAGGTCCCGGGTCGTCCCCTTCTGGACGAACCGGCCATCGTTTCCCGATGCCGCAAGCCCGATGCCGGCAAGCGCACCGATCACGCCGTCCTCGGTTCCGCCGAGCCCTTCGAGGAGGATGCCGGCCTCGCGGGCAAGCGAACGCGCCTGGTCCTGCGTCACGATGCTCGTCTTCGCGGCAAGGCCGAAGCGAGAGAGGTCGCCGTTGATCGCGGAGTCGGTGGCGACACAGATGCCCGGGTCGCTTCCCTTGATGAAGTCGTCGAGCATCATCTCCTTTGCCGTCGCGAAGACGTCCCCTGTGATCCCGTTTTCGGTCTCCCGGATATGGATGACCGCGGAACTGTTGTGGGAGGTATACGGGACGGCAGGATGAACAAAGAGCTGGTGCCGGGTCACCCCCGTAACCGTATATGATCGGGTGAGTTCTGCTGCGATTGCGCGGGCGAGCCGTCCGGTTCCCCGGGACTCGCGTGTGTCGGTGTCGTCAATGCCGAGATAGAGAATCATGGGATCGTCTGCTGTACCGATCCGCCCACAAGGATAAATAAGGCTTCTCTGGAGTTAAGGAACAGAAGTTGATGGAGGGGTCAGGCCCGGATGATGGTGCCGACCCGCTCTCCGTTGATGGCTTTTGTGATGTTGCCCGGGACGTGGGCGTTCACCACTTTGATCTCCCTGATATGGACGGCGTCGCGGAGGAGTTCGACCGCCATCGGTTCGAGGACCATATCCTCAAGCTGCATCTCCATGAGTTCATCGGCCGTGATATCCGCGATGAACTCGGCGTCGGGGTTCAGGAACGGGTTCTCGGTATAGAGGCCGTCCACGTTCTTCCCGAGGATGCAGTTCTTTCCGCCGACGACCTCCGCCATCAGGAAGGCGCCGGTATCCGTCCGGTGCGGCGGGATGCTACCGAGTTTCGGCGGGTGCTCGTAGAGGCCGTAGGGCGGGGTGCCCTGGACGACCGGGAGCATACCGAGGGATATGAGCGAGGGGAGGTTCAGGAGTTCGCCGGTGCTGATCCGGGTACCGTTGTACTTCGAGAGGAGGAGCGAGATCATGGTCGCGTTCTGCTCGCTGATCTTGCCCGCGAGCTCCGCGAGCACCCCCGTCGGCATCCCGAGGTCGATCCCGACGTCGAGGATGTGCCGGACCCGGGCGCCGCCGCCGGTGGCGACCACGATCTTGTGGTCCCGGGAGAGTTCGCCGATCTCCTCCATCAGCGGGTGAACGACCGCTCGCCCGTAGTCGATGACGCCGTGGCCGCCGATCTTGATTACGTTCAGGTCGGGCATGATCCGGATCTGCCGGACCTCCCCGGTTGCGCGGAGCAGGCTGTGCCGGACCAGGCTCTCGCCCTTGAGTCTTGATCCCATCTCGAATCGCTCTGCCATGGTTAGTCTCCTCTTAACGTATATGAGGATAAGCATTAAGTATCTTCGTGGTATATCTGCTGGTATATCAGTTGGTTATGGGGGTGAGAAAAGATGAAGATCTATGCACGAGAACGCCAGAAAGTCGGCACCGGCGTGAAGCAACCAAGGTTTCGCGTCGTCGCCGTCGTCGAAGAGCAGGGCGAAGAGAAACACCTGAAGGTCGAGGGAACCCACTTCCGCAAAGTTGAGCTCGAACAGATCGCAAAGGACATCGGCGCCGAGATCGTCTACCTCGAGGAGATGCCCGACGAAGAGCGCGGCGAGATGAAGGCGGCGGAAGCGTAACCGAACCGACCTCCTTTTTTGCGCCCGGTGCGACTACTGTTACGATCAGATGTCCAGACACGACGATATCTTTGAGGCGGTTGCCCGGATCCTCCTCCTGGAGGACGGGTGCATCACCATCAGTTTTTCTCCGGACGGCATCTCGCTACGGTTCCCGACGACGCGGAAACTTGCCGAGCACCTCGGGATCCCGCACTATTATGTCCTTCCCCGGTTCGGAGAGATGGAACGAGACGGTCTGATCCGCAGGATCGAGCGGGTCGGCATCTCCACCACGGCCGCGGGAACCCGGCGTCTCCTCGCGGTCATGGCGGGGCGGCACGGCGATCACGCGGAAGAGATCCTGGGTGCCGGGGTTCTGCGGGCGCTCGAGATCCGTGCGGCGCAACGGAGAGATTAACTCCCTCGTTCACCCACCATTCTCTCAATGCAACTGAGTGATCCGGCCCTCATCGGCGGGGTACCTCTTGATGCGTTCTTCGCGTTCATCCTCGCTCTTATCGGGTTTCTCTTCCTCGGCAACCTCGCCTACATGCTTCTCCGGCGGGCACTGGACGGGCGTGTCCCCCCGGAGCGGCCAAGTGGACGGCGGCTATCCTGCAGTGTGCCGTCATCATCGGCGGGGGCTACGCGAGCGCCCGGCATCTCCTCGCCTTCGACCCGACAGCCTTCGTCGCGTCGCTCGGGATCCTCGGTATCGTCGTGGCCGTCTCGTCGAGCCAGATCGTCCAGAACGTCCTTGCGGGCGTCCTGATCACCATCAACCGCCCGGTTCAGCTCGAGCCGCCGACCTCGCGCGGGCGGAGGAGATCGCGCTTGCCGCCGCGCACGACCATCCCCTGATCCTGCCCCACGTCGGGCCGGCCGGGCATTCCACCATCCAGGGCCTCTTCGACCTTCCATACATCGGGCGGCCCGCCTCCGACCTGCCCCGCACCGGCCTCGCGGTCTTCGAGCCGAAGGTGCAGATCTCCTCCGTCAAGGAGGGGTGGGTCAGGCTGACGGTGCGGGTCTGGATCCGGGAGATCACCGCGAGAGACCGGATCGTCTCCGAGTACCTGGACATGGCCGTCGAACGGCTGAAGGCCGCAGACCTCCTCGACGAGAAGAAGTGGGAGGCTGAGCCCGGGCCGGAACCCGTGAGCGAGGAGAGGGGCGCCGCGTCCGGATAGGACGGTCAGGCCCTCTCCGTCGCGCCGGAAGACCGGGTAAACGAAACCGCCGTCCGAAAAAAAGAGGAGTCTTTCAGGTTCGAGAAGACTCCTCATGCTCCCGGAGATCCCTGGGGGAGAAACTCCGGACCTTCACATCCTCGATATGTTTTGCGTCGACCCAGCCGCTCCTGACGTCGTCGCGGTGGTCGAACTGGCGGACATAGGGCTTGATATCGAGGAGCGGGGTGCCGTCCAGCACGTCGATCCCGCGAACCCGAACGGTGTTGCCCTCGACGGAGACGACCTCGACGAGGGAGATCCCGATCGGGTTCGGGCGGCTGAAGTGGCGTATGGCAAAGATCCCCCGCTCCTTGCTGCCGTCAACGAACGGGCGCTGGAGCAGGTGGAATCCGTTTGCCTGGTGGAAATGGTAGAGGAGGTGGATGTGGGAGAACCCCTCGACCCCTTCGAGCCCTTCGGCATACTCGGGAAAGACCTCGATAGTCCCCTCCGCCTCGGAGAAGATGCTCTGGATGGGCGTTGTATCCTGGTCGGTGAACGGTGAGTGAATCGTTCCGATGATCCGGTAGGTGACTTCCATGTGACTTCTCTCTCCTGTTTTATATCATGGTTCGATCTCTGCGTAAGTCCCATGCGGGTTCATGAAGAGATCCACGATCTCATCCGTCGCTCGCGCATGCCCGCACCGCAGCAGGAAGGCAACTCCGGCCTGGCAATGTCTGAATAATACGGCTCCAGGTATCTGTTCCGGCAGATGCGCGTGCATAAACAGCGTAAGAATGAGGATCAGGTCCGCTTTCCTAAGAATTATTACTCAGATGGGCATAATAAACATTTACATACAGGGCTGGATTAATTCAATGTGCTTAATCAGATTACCGATTTGATAAGTTTTACCTGATATCATCGACGAAACCTGAAGCCATCGGGATGGTTCATCCAAAACGCCAAAATGGATACAGGACATACGGAGGAGAAGAGAATGGCGGAGAGCACCGGGACAGAAGAGAGGGGCATCCGGTTTACCCTCGAGGAGGTCGCAGGAGCCGTCGGCGACTTCGGTACCATATTCCCCATCCTGCTCGGTGTCGCGATCGTCTGCCCCGACGTGAACGTCAGCCATTTCTTCCTCTTCGTCGCCGCCTGGTTCATCATCACCGGGCTCTACTACCGCCTCCCCATCCCGATCGAGCCGATGAAGGCGATCGGCGCCGTCGTCATCGCGGAAGGACTCTGTGCCGGCGAGATCGTGGCCTCGGGGATCATCGTCGGGGTGCTCTTCCTCGCGATCGGCCTCGTCGGCGGGATGGCCTGGCTTGAAGGCCGGATCCCGAGAAGCGTCATCCGCGGGGTTCAGGCAGGGCTTGCGCTCCTCCTCCTCCGGACGTCGCTCGACTACATCGTCGCTGACCCGCTCGTCGCGGTGCTCGCGATCGCGGTCATCGTTGCCTTCTTCATCGCGTCGCAGCGCACCCGGATCCCGGACATATCCGCCCTCCTCGTCCTCATCATCGGGCTTGCCGCCGGGGTCGCCGCCCAGGGGATGCCGCCGTTCCGGCTGATGCCCCTCCCCGAACTCATCATCCCGGCTCTGCCGGACTTCATCGCCGGCACCTGGGACCTCGTCCTCCCGCAGATCCCGCTCACGATCGCGAACGCCATCCTCGCGACGTCCCTCCTCACCTACGACCTCTTCCCGAAGAAGGGCGTCGATCCCGACCGGCTCTCCCGGACGATCGGTGCCATGAACCTGGTCTCGACGCCGCTCGGTGGGTTTCCGATGTGCCACGGCGCCGGGGGGCTCGCCGCGATGTACCGGTTCGGCGCGAGGACCGGCGGGGCGAACATCGTCGCCGGGATCTTCATCCTCGTCTTCGCCGTCGCCTTCGCCCCGCCGGAGGTCCTGACCCTCATCCCGTTCGGGGTATTCGGGGCGCTCCTGGTCTTCGTGGCCCTCGAACTCGGGAAGCACAGCGCGAAGACGGATTCCTACCTGGTCACGGCGGTCATCGCCGTCCTCACCCTCGCGGTCGGCCTCAGCGTCGCCTTCATCGTCGGGATGGTCCTTGCCTATGCGCTGAAGCGGTGGAAAGGCCGGCAGCAGTCCGCATCCTGACCGGGCATGGGGTTCGTCGGGTCCGATGGAACACGGGTGACGGATGGAGACCGTCGCCGCGCCCGGTCTTCTCGCCGGTTCGCTCACGACACTCGCGTTCGCGCCGCAGGCCGCGAGAGCGTGGCTGCCACGCGGTCGACCGCCGACCTCTCGCTCGCGACGCTCATCGTCCTCCTCGCGGGCGTTCTGCTCTGGCTCGCCTACGGTGTGGTGAGAGGGGATGTCGCCATAGTAGCAGCAAACGCCGCGACAGCCATTCTGGTCGCCCTCACCCTCTCGCTCAAGAAGAAGAACGGATGACGTGGATCGCCGTCGTCTTCACGGAGAGTGCGATGGAGATTCCCGAACCGATGCCGAGTTCCTGCACCGACCGCCGTGTCAGAACCGCGGTGAGCGTGACGCCCGCGTCCACCCGCGCCTCGGCGACGGGGCCGTTCTCCGCAACCGAGACGACCTTCCGGCCAGCGTGTTCCGGGCGCTGGTGCGCCGCCCGTCCCTGACGGCGAAGACGGCGTCGTCGGCCCGGCTGGAACAGATGCGGGAGGGAGAGGGCTTTGATGCGGATTCAGGGCTTTTAACGCGGGATCAGGTGGACCGCCTTCGCCAGGAGGGAGACCCAGACCTCCATCCCCTCATGAAGTCCGAGGGTCTCGGCCCTTCTCGCGGTCACCAGTGCGACGAGATCGCACCCGCAATGCACCGTCACGCTCACGAACGGCGCCAGCGGCTCAATGGCGGCGACCGTGGCGGGGAAGAGGTTCTCCGCCTCCTCGTAGGGGGGCTCCCGCCGGTGCAGGTAGATGTCCTCGCCCCGGATGACCATCTCGACCTCGCCTGAGGGCGGCGGGGTCGCCGAGAAGATCTGCTTTCCCTGTGTCTCCACCACGGTGAGCCCCTCTTTCTGGGTGACGATACGGGCGGGGATGATGTTCTGGATGCCCACGAAGTCGGCGATCCGCCGGTCCTTCGGCTCGTAGAAGATCTCGCGGGATGGCCCGGTCTGGGCGATCGTGCCCTCGATCATCACGCCGATCCGGTGGGCGAGTCGCTGGCCCTGCATGAGGTCGTGGGTGCTTATGAGGACGGTCATGTTGGCCTCGCGGTTCAGGCGCGTCACGATCGCCTCGATGGTGGCGGTCGACGTCGGGTCCAGGTTCGCGGTCGGTTCGTCCAGGAAGAGGACTTCAGGCTCGGTCACGAGCACCCTCGAGAGCGCCACCCGCTGCTGTTCGCCGCCGGAGAGGTCGGTCGCCCGGCTCTTGATGTAGCGGGAGAGCCCGACGGCCTCGAGGGCTTCCTTCACCTTCCGGTCGATATCGTCGCGGGAAGCATGGCGATACCGGAGCCCCATCGCGACGTTGTCGTAGACGGATGCGTTGAAGACGATCGGCCTCTGAAAGAGCATCCCCATCTGGCGGCGGAGGTCGAGCCACCTGCCGTGCTCCTTCGCCACATCGACGCCAAAGACCGAGAGTTCCCCCTCGTCCGCGGGCTCGATCAGGTCCAGAAGCCGGAGAAGCGTGCTCTTCCCGGAGCCGCTCGGCCCGATGAGGCCGAGGATCTCCCCCTCCCTGACCGAGAGGTCGACGTCGTGCAGGACTTCCAGATTGCCGTAAACCTTCCTGATCTTGTGTGCCTCGATGATCGCCATGGTATCACCGCCTCTGCACGAGAGAGAGGGCGATGTTCACCCCGAGCGCCACTGCAAGGAGGATGATCCCGAGTGCGATCGAGAGGGAGTAGTTCGCCATCGACGTGTTGAGCGCGATCGCGGTGGTGAGGACGCGGGTGGCTCCCCGGATGTTCCCGCCGACGATCATCACCGTTCCGACCTCGGCGATCGCCCGTCCGAAGCCCAGGAGGACGCCGGCCATGACCGCGAACCGGGCTTCCGCAATGATGGTCATGACTGTCTGGAGCCTGCTCGCGCCGAGCGCGGTGATCGTGTAACGTTTGTCGCGGTCGATCCCGGAGAGCGCCGCGACCGTCAGCCCCATCAGGAGCGGTATGATCAGGACCGTCTGGGTGGCGATCATGCCGCCGGGGGTGTAGAGGAGGCGGAGGAACCCGAAGGGGCCGATGTTCGAGAGGAGGAGGAACATCAGCAGGCCCACGATGACCGTCGGGAGCGCATACAGTGTCTGGAGCGTCGAGACGACCGCGTGCTTCCCCCTAAACTCGTAGAAGTAGATGAGCGCCCCGAGCGGCAGGGCGATCAGCGCCGCGAAGAAGGTGGCGGTGAGGGAGACGTAGAGCGACCGGATGGTGATCTCCACCACCTGCGGGTCGAGGGCGATGATGAGTTCGATCGCCTCGATGAACCCCTCGATGATCGGGTTCCCGTTCACCACGCTCCCTCAGCCTCCGTCACCGCGTCCAGCCTCTCTCCCGTCCCCGATGCCCGATTATCCGGTCGCCTCTCCGGTGCAGGTGCAGTTGAACGGCGGCTCGGCGCACGCTGGACTGTAGAGCGGCGTGAAGAGCGGTTTACCGAACTCTTCGGCGCCGAACTCCCCGATCATCTGCTTCGTCTCGTCCGTGGTGAGCCAGTTGATGAACTCCGCGGCACCCTCTGCGTTCACGTCCGGGTGCTGTTCGGGATTGACGGCTATCGCGCTGTAGCGGTTCAGGAGTTCCGCACCCTCGGCGATGACCGGGACGAGGTCCAGCCTGTCCGCGAACGATAGGTAGGTCCCCTCATCGGAGAGCGTGTATGCCTGCTGCTCGTTTGCCAGGATCAGGGTGTCGCCCATGCCCTTGCCGGCTTCGACGTACCAGGCCCCGGAGTCAACGATCTCGGTCTCGTAGTCGTAGCCCGCCTCCTCCCAGAGGACCTTCTCCTGGTTGTGGGTGCCCGAGTTGTCGCCGCGGGAGACGAAGGCAACGCCCGCGGTGTTGTTTGCCCCGGCCGCGTAGATCGTCCGGAACGCCTCGACCGGGGTCATGTTCGCGATCCCCGCCGGGTCGGACTCCGGCCCGACGATGATGAAGTAGTTGTAGGCGATGCACCGGGGATTGATCCCGAACCCGTCGTCGATGAACTGCTGCTCAAGTGCCGGGGCGTGGACGAGCACCAGGTCGACGTCACCGCGCCTCCCGGAGTCGATCGACTGCCCGGTCCCCTGGGCGATGAACTGGAGGTCCATGCCGGTCGCGCTTTCGTAGGTCTGTTCGAGTTCCGCGAGGAGCCCGGTGTTCTCCAGGCTCGTCGTGGTGGCGATCCGCACGAGGTTCGCCCCGCCCGCGGGAGCGGTCGTGGCGCCCGGGGTCGCGTTCCCGTCCGGCGCCGTCCCCGTGCACCCTGCACAGACGGCGAGGATGAGCAGGATCGCGATGGCAAGAGTCGTTAGAATGGCAATGTTTCTCTTCATAACAGCGCGTTAGCACGCAACTCACCCATAAATAGTTATCTCTTCCGGGAGGGTCAATGGATCTCGATCAACCGCAGGGAAAGCGGGAAGGCTCGCCGGGGCCGGGTGGCCGTAGATGGTTGGGGGATGGGGTTTCCCGCCCGCCGGATGAAGGTCGGTGACGGGAGCCTGCATCCCGGGTCACGCCGTCGTGTTCGCCTGCCCTGCCGTCGTGTTCGTCCCTCCTGATGAGCAGGTGGTGCAGTTGAACGGCGGTTCCGTGCACTCGGGCGGGTAGAGCGGCGTAAAGAGCGGCTGGCCAAACTCCGCAACGCCGAACTCCCCGATGAATGCCTTCGTCTCGTCCGTGGTGATCCAGTCGATGAACCGGTTCGCCTCATCGATGTTGACGCCTTGCGCCATCTCGGGGTTGACCGCGATTGCGCTGTAGCGGTTCATGAGCAGGTCGCCCTCCGTCACCAGTTGCACGAGGTTCAACTGGTCCTGGAAGGCGAGGTAGGTCCCGATGTCGGAGAGGGTGTAGGCGTTCCTCTGGTTGGCGAGGGTCAGGGTCTCGCCCATGCCGCTCCCGGTCTCAAGATACCAGGCCCCGGAGTCCTGGATGTCGGTAGTGTAGTTGTAACCGGCCGCTTCCCAGATCTCCTTCTCCCGGGTGTGGGTCCCGGACTCATCGCCGCGTGAGGCGAACGAGACGTCGGGGGTGTTGTTCGTGCCGGCAAGGTAGATCGCCTGGAACGCCTCGACCGGGGTCATGTTCGCGATCCCCGCCGGGTCGGACTCCGGCCCGACGATGAGGAAGTTGTTGTAGGCGAAGCACCGTTCGTTGATGCCGTACCCCTCGTCTATGAACTGCTGCTCAAGCGACGGCGAATGGACGAGAACCAGGTCGACATCGCCGCGCCGTGCAGTGTCCAGGGACTGCCCGGTCCCCTGGGCGGTGATCTGCACGTCCACGTCGGAGGTGTTCTCGTACATCAGTTCGAGTTCGTCAAGAAGGCCCGTATCGCGAAGGCTCGTCGTCGTTGCTATCCGGAGTACACCCGGGTCCGCCGCTTCCTGTGCCGTGACGGTGACGGCACCTGCGGCGAGCATTACTATCATGATGCCCAGAAGGGGCACCCACGTTCTTCGTGCCATACGGCGGGGCACTCCGCCGGCGATGTATTTAATGATTTTTATAATAATTAACAAATTCATCGTGATAACCGATCTCACTAAATCACCCTCCCCGACGGGGCAGAGGTCGAAACCTTAACGCTCCCACCCGCCGATTCTTTTCCTCATGTGGCAGGCGCTGGATATCGAGACCTGGATCGCGGGACGGCGGTCGGACCTCGACCGGGTGAAGGGACCGGTCTCCGAGATCATCGGGAGGGTGCGCTCAGAGGGCGACGCGGCCCTCCTTGACCTGACGAAGAAGTTCGACGGGATCGATCTCGAGGAGATCGCCGTCAGCGAGGAGGAGCGGGAGGCGGCCTACGACGAGGTGGACGCGCAGCTGGTCGCGAGCCTCGTGGAGGCAGAGGCGCGGATCAGCCGGTTCCACGAACTGCAGCGCGGGCGCGATCTCTGGCTGCAGGAGGTGGAGCCGGGGATCACCCTCGGCGTCAAGACGACGCCGCTATCGCGGATCGGTGCCTACGTCCCCGGCGGGCGGGCGGCCTACCCCTCGACGGCGCTGATGTGCACGATCCCGGCGAAGGTCGCAGGGGTCAAGGAGATCTGTTGCTGCACCCCGCCGCCGGTAAATCCGATCACCCTCGTCGCGCTCGACATCGCCGGGGTCGACGAGATCTACCGGGTCGGCGGCGCCCAGGCGATCGCGGCGATGGCGCTCGGGACGGAGTCTATCCCGCGGGTCGAGAAGATCGTCGGCCCGGGGAACGTCTACGTCACCGCGGCGAAGATGCTTCTCCGGGACGAGGCCGAGATCGACTTTCCCGCGGGACCGAGCGAGATCGCGATCCTCGCGGACGAGACGGCGAACCCGACGTTCGTCGCGGCCGACGTCCTCGCCCAGGCCGAGCACGACCCGAACTCCGCCTGTGTCCTCGTGACGACCGACGCGGCCCTGGCCGGACGGGTCGGTGCCGAGGTGAAGCGGATGGCGGCGACTGCACAGCGCCGCGAGATCGTCGCAAAGGCGCTTGAGCACTCCGGCTACATCGTCGCCGGCGACCTCGACGAGGCCGTCGAGACCGTCGACGGCATCGCCCCCGAGCACCTCTCGGTCCAGGTGGCCGACCCGCTCTCCATCCTGAACCGCATCCGGAGTGCCGGGTCGATCTTCGTCGGCCCCTACGCGGCGGTGGCCTGCGGCGACTACGCCTCGGGGACGAACCACGTCCTCCCGACGGCGGGCTATGCCAGTCTCTACTCCGGCCTCGACGTCAACCACTTCTGCCGGCGCTCGACGGTGCAGGTGATCACGCGGGAGGGGCTTGAGGCGATCGGCGACGTGGTGGAGACGATCGCCGACGCGGAGGGGCTCCACGCCCATGCGGAGTCGGTGCGGGTAAGGAGAAGAGGATAAAAAGCATCTTTGCCATGGCCGGGGGAGCCCCGGCCGGGTTCTTCTGAAAATAGATTGATCATCGGGAGGTCGGCGCCTCCGGCATCTCTCCGCGGATCATCCGGATCGCCTCTATCGCATCCTCCGCGACGCTCCTCTCCGTCTCATCCCCGCTCCGGGCGAGAGCCTCGAGCGCATCGATCGCCCGCGGGTTGCCGATGTACTTGAGCGCCCCCGCCGCGTAGAGCCTGACGTTTCTCTCGGCATCCTTCGTCGCCGCGATCAGCGGTTCGACCGCGGCGTCGCCCATCCGCATGAGGGCGCCTCCCGCCGCCCCCCGGACGTCGTCGTTTCCGTCCCGAAGCGCCCCGATGAGCGGCTCGACCGCACCCGGATCGCCGGTATCGCCGAGGACGCCGGCCGCGACGATCCGGATCTCGGGGTCGGGGTCGCTAAGCAGCCCTGCGAGCGGCTCGACCGCCCTGCTCCCGAACTTCGTTATGGCTCCCGTCGCCTGGCACCGGACGTCGTCGCCTGCGTCCTTGACCGCCCGGACGAGGGGCTCGACCGCGGCGGGATCGTTGATCTCGCCGAGGATGGCGGCCGCGTAGACCCGCCGGAGATCCTTCCCGGCCTCGATATCCCAGGTCCGGCCCCCGGGGCCGGTCACGGTCACCGGGTCTGCGGCCGCCGCCGACTCGTCGTACCTCCCCGACGCCTCCGGGTTATCGAGGAGTTCGATGAGCGGGCCGACCGCCGGGCTCCCGAGCAGCGTGAGCGAGTCCGCCGCCGCCTCCCGCACCGCCGTCACCGGGTCGCCGAGCGCCCGGATGAGCGGGCCGACCGTCTCAGCGCCGCCGAGGTCCCCGAGCGCCAGAGCGGCCCGCTGGCGGGTCAGGCCGTCGCTACTCCGGAGGGCCTCGACCAGGCCATCGATGTCCTTCTCCGCTCTCAGCAGATCGATGTTGAACCGCCTAGCCGTCTGCTGCCCTCCGGCAGGATTGCCTCCTTGCTCCAACGCCGTCACCTCCGCCTCGTCACCGGGGCGCCGGCGGGACGGGCGTGGTCATCCCGCGTCTCTTCCGGAGCCGTGTCATCCCGTCTTCGGCCGACCTCTGAACCCGGGGATCGGTGTCGGAGAGCGCCCGGCCGAGGGCACCCTCCGCCCGCGGGTCGGCGATCTCGCCGAGGATGACGGCGGCGTAGGCCCGGCGCAGCCCCCGCCGGGGAAGAACACCTTCCGTCACGACCCCGGCCCGTCTCGCTCCTGGGAAGAGCCTCTCGTGCTCCATCGCATCCTCCGGTCCCCCGAGGAGGTCGTGCTGCGCAAGTTCGTGGTGCCGGAGGCGTTTTCTCGTCCCGACATCTTCCGGTCCCCCGAGGAGGTCGTGCTGGGTGATCTCCTGCTCCGTATCGCGGGACACTCCTGCCCCGGCCTCCCTGATATCCTCCGGTCCGCCGAAGGCGTCGTGCTGGGCGAGCCCCTCCTCCGTATCGCGGGCTTGCCCGCCCCCCGCGATCCTGATATCCGCCGGACCTCCAAGGGCGTCGTGCTGGGTGATCCCGTCCCTGTGCCGGAGCCTCCTCTTTCCGACCGGTATGTCTTCGGGCCCTCCGAGCAGGTCGACCTGGGTGATGCCCTGGTCGGCAGACTCTCGCGGCACCCCGTACACCGCCCCGGAATCGGGGTGCTCGAGGAGATCGATCAGCGGCTCGACCGCCGGCGTCCCCACCATCACAAGCGCGTTCGCCGCCCCCTCCCTGACATCCTGCACCGGGTCGGCGAGCGCCCTGATGAGGGGGTCAACCGCCCTCCACTCCCCGAGCGCACCAAGCGCGAGGGCGGAGTTCCGACGGACGGACGGATCGCTGCTCCGCAGGTCCCCGGTCAGACTATCGATATCCCGTCCGGACACTGTACGCTCGAGATCGTATCGCTTCTCCTCAACTGGAATATCCCTTCTCTGCATCTCAACCACCTCAGGATGAGGCGGTTATAACCGATCCGTAATATAATAATGTTGTGTATAATAATTGGCGGGTGCCGGGACGCTGGTCCGGCTCGTCCTGCAGGCGTCCGTGCGAGGAAGGGCCGAACGGGGTGCGGGTATTTATCCCCGGGCGGCGATGGAAGTATCATGCCTGCGGAGAAGCGGAAGGCAGAACTGAAGATCTCCGGGATGCACTGCGCGTCCTGCGCCCTCAACATAGAACATGCCCTCCAGGACCGCGACGACGTCTATGACGCCCGGGTCAACCTCGCAACCGAGACCGCCGTCGTCGAGTACGACCCGGCGAAGGCCACCCTCACAGACCTTGAGAGGACGGTCACCGATGCCGGTTACCGGGTCGTAAGGGACGAGGTCACCGTCAGGGTCGGCGGGATGGTCTGCGCCTCCTGCGCCCAGGTGATCGAGGCATCGCTCGGCGATCTCGACGGGGTCTACGAGGCCCATGTCAACCTTGCGACTGAAAGCGTCCGGATCGTCTACAGCCCTGCGCTCATCACGACATCCGAGTTCCGGGCCGCCATCGAGGATGCCGGCTACCAGTACCTCGGCCTCGAGGAGGAGGTCACCGGGGACGTCGAGACCCGGATGCGCGAGGAAGACCTCCGGGACAAGTTCCGGCGGATGGTCGTCGGGTTTGCGGTGAGCATCCCGCTCTTCTTCTACATGCTCCTCGGGATGCCGGGGGCGGCCGCTCTCCCGGTCTCCGTGAACCTCGCCATGCTCGCCGTCACCCTGCCGGCCTTCGTCTACGTCAGCGCCCCCATCTTCAAGGCCGCAGCCGCAGCGCTGCGGAACCGGGCGCTGACGATGGACGTCATGTACGCGATGGGGATCGGCGTCGCCTACGGCGCGAGCGTGCTCGGGATGTTTGAGATCATCCTCACCCCGGAGTTCAACTTCTATGAGACCGCCGTGATGCTTGCGGCGTTCCTGACGCTCGGCCGCTATCTCGAGGCCCGGGCGAAGGGAAGGACGTCTGAGGCGATCAAGAACCTTATCGGCCTCCGGCCGAAGACCGCGACGGTGATCCGGGACGGCGGGGAGGTCGAGGTTCCGGTCGAGGCGGTCGTCGTCGGCGATATCCTCCTGGTCCGGCCAGGGGAGAAGGTGCCGGTCGACGGGGCGGTCGTCGGCGGCGAGAGCTCGGTGGACGAGTCGATGATCACCGGCGAGCCCATCCCGGCCGAGAGGCGGAAGGGCGACGAGGTCGTCGGCGGCACCCTGAACGTGAACGGAGTCCTCCGGATCAGGGCCGAGAAGATCGGGAAGGATACGGTCCTCTCGCAGATCATCCGGCTCGTCCGGGATGCCCAGGGCTCACGGCCCCCGGTGGAGCGGATCGCCGATGTCGCGGTCTCTTACTTCATCCCGACCATCCTGGTGATCGCGATCGTCGCCTTCCTCATCTGGTACGTGGCCCTGGACGCTACGCTCCTCTTCTCGCTCACGGTCCTGATCTCGATCCTGGTCGTCGCCTGTCCCTGTGCGCTCGGCCTTGCCACCCCGACCGCCGTGACCGTCGGGATCGGGAGGGGCGCGGAACTCGGAGTGCTGATCCGGAACGGCGAGGCGCTCGAGGTCTCCGAAAAGCTTACCGCAATCATCTTCGACAAGACCGGGACGCTCACCCGGGGGAAACCGGACGTCATCGACGTCGTCGCGTTCGGGATCCCGGAAGACCGGCTCCTCTCGGTCGCCGCGGCGGTCGAGAAGAACTCCCAGCACCCGCTCGCTGCGGCGGTCGTGCGGCGGGCAGAGAGTGCGGGTCTCGCTCTCCCGGCGTCTGAGCGGTTCACCACCTTCGGCGGCCTGGGGGTCAGCGCCGTCGTGGGGGGGGAGGAGGTCCTTATCGGGAACCAGCCGTTCCTCGAAGAGCACGGCATCGCCGTCCCGGAGAAGGCCGGGACGCGGGTGACCGTGTTCCAGGACGTGGGGAAGACCGCGGTCCTCGTCGCCATCGGGGGCGAACTCACGGGCATCCTCGCCATCGCCGATACCCTCAAACCGACGACGCGGACCGCCGTCGCGGAACTGAGACGGATGGGCCTCTCTGTCATGATGATCACCGGCGACAACGAGCGGACGGCGAACGCCATCGCCCGCGAGGTCGGGATCGATGACGTCCACGCCGGGGTGCTGCCGCAGGAGAAGGCCGAGGAGGTCCGTGCCCTCCAGGTGCGGGGCGAGGTCGTGGCCTTCGTCGGTGACGGGATCAACGACGCCCCGGCACTCGCGCAGGCGGATGTCGGGATCGCGATCGGGAGCGGGACGGACGTCGCGATCGAGAGCGGGGATATCGTCCTCGTCCGGGACGACCTCGTCGACGCCGTCGCGGCGATAGAACTCTCCCGGAAGGTGATGACCCGGATCAAGCAGAACCTCTTCTGGGCGTTCGCCTACAACGCCGCCCTCATTCCCCTCGCGGCAGGCGTGCTCTACCCCTTCTTCGGCATCACCTTCCGGCCGGAGTACGCGGCGCTCGCGATGGCCCTCTCGTCGGTGACGGTCGTCTCGCTCTCGCTGATGCTCAAGACATATATACCTCCGGTGAAGAGAGGAATCATGTTGGAGGCTGGTGCACATGGCGGTTGATCCGGTATGCAAGATGGACGTCGATGAGGCGACGGCGAAGATCACGAGCGAGTATAAGGGGAAGACCTACTACTTCTGCGCCCCGGGGTGCAAGAAGCTCTTCGAGCGCGATCCGGAGGCGTACCTGAAGGGGGCGTGAGTTTGTCACCGTGGCTCCTCGCGCGAGGATCACAAACCCCTTATACTCAGAGAATAATAGGGTATTCCTGGATCTAACCCCTAAAAATTGTTATTTTTGGTATAGCGTCATGTGGTTTATACCTGTGTGTGCCCTTCAGAACCGGTAGACCATCTGCCGCGTCCGTGCTCCCTGCCGCTCCTCCCCGGGGCCAAGGCCGCTCGCATCGTCGCAGACGCTCCGGAGGGATGCGCTCGCGTTGTCGGCGAAGTGGACCGCCCAGGCCTCGGGCGTCCGGGGCTGGACATCGCCGTGGGGGCCGTGGTGCGACATCACGATATGGAGGATGTGGCTGAACCGCGCGGGATCGACCCCGGCGGAGAACTTCATGAGCGCTGCGGCCCCGATCGCCGTATGCCCGACCAGGGTGTAGTCGGGGAGCGCGACGAACGAGAACCCGCGGCGGCAGAAGCAGGAGGCTTTGCCGACGTCGTGGAGGAGCGCTCCGGCGAGGAGGACGTCGGTATCCATCCGGGACCGCGAGACCGCGCCCGCGAGGTTCGCCGCAATCTCCGCGGTCTCGAGGGTGTGCTCCGCAAGCCCTCCGATATAGTCGTGGTGCCGGCGTTTGGCCGCGGGCGCCTCGAAGAACCCGGGCGTATCGTTCATCACCCGTGAGACGAGGGAGAATACACCCGGATCCTCGATCCGGGCGGTCATGCGCCCGAGTCCCTTGCGGACCCCTTCGTCGTCGGCGGGTGCATGGACAAACCAGGAGGGTTCGAGGAGGTCTCCCCGGACCGGGTCGGTCAGGTTCGCGATCCCGTCGTTCACGTTCACCTCGCAGGTGCCGTTGAACTCCTTCGCATATCCCTGGATCCGGTAGACCTCGCCCGGCCGGATAGCCCGGCAGAACGCCTCGATCTCTCCCGCGCTGAGATCCGGCGTCCCCCAGACCTTGCAGGTCCCCCGGCCGGTCTTATCGGAGATGGCGAGCTGGATATACTTGCCGCCCCGCTTATCCCGGAGTTCTGCGGCGTCCACCACGAAGGGCGCGTCGACCTGGACGCCCCCGCTCAGTTCTTCCACGAAGATCGTCTTCTCAAGCACCGGATCACCGTCAGGAATCCATCCACGTAAAGAGGCTTAAAACCCGGCGATCTGTTCCGGGAGGAGAGAGGGAGGCGGACTACCCGAACCGGAGCCGGATCATCCCGAGCAGCATCGCTTTTGCGTCCGTCGTCGCCACCTTCGACTCGTCCCGGTTCTCCCAGGTGATCGGGACCTCTTCCACCCGGCAGCCGTTCTGCCGGAGCCGCCAGAGGAGTTCGACGTCGAACTCGAACCCGGTCGACCGGATAGAGGGGAGAACCGCGTTGAGCACCTCACGCCGGAAGACCTTTGCGCCGCACTGGGTGTCCCGGTAGTCGAGACCGAAGAGCGCCCTGACCATGAAGTTGAAGAGACGGCTCTCGGCCCGGCGGCGGAACCCCTGCCGCACGGGGAGAACGGAGCCGGGGACCCAGCGCGACCCGATGGCGCCGTCCGCGGTGGTCAGGCGGTCGAAGAGCCGCTCCATCTCGGATAGCGCGGTCGAGCCGTCCGCGTCCATGTAGCCGACGAAGGGCGTGGCTGCCGCCTTCATGCCCGCAACAACTCCTCCCCCTTTTCCGAGCCGGGTCGGGTAGGTCAGGCACCGGATCGCGAGCGACGGGTGATCGGCCGCAAACGCGTCGACGATCTCAGCGGTGGCGTCGGCCCCGTCGCAGACGAAGACGAGATCGCCCTTGAAGCCCGAGACGTCATCGAGGACCGATCGGACCCGCCGCTCTTCGTTGTATGCGGGGATCACCAGGGTGCAGTCTGCAGGGCTCACGCCGCCGCTCTCCGTATCGTCTAGCATTCCAGTTTCGTTATGATGGTATCGGCGAACTGGGCGGCAGCAGCGGGGCCGTTCGCAGTTACAATCTGCATGTCGGCGACGACCGGGATCTCGAGGAGGTTCGCTCCCCCTTTCTCCATCTCCGCGACCGAGATCGGGGTCCGGTAGACCGTCGCATGCCGCCCGGCGAGGATGCCCGCTCGTGCCAGCACGACCGGCGCGAGACAGATGGCGGCGACGACCTTGCCCTCCTCGAAAAACGACCGGACGAGCTCCTGGAGCCTTTCGCTTCCCCAGAGGTGCTTCTCCGAGCCGCTTCCTCCCACGACCACGATCCCGACGTAATCGTCGTCATTCACGTCCTCGAACGCCATGGTCGCCTCCGCGGTGCCCCCGAGCATCCCCGTGCACGTGCCGGCGGCCGTAGAGGCGAGGTCGGTGCCGATCCCCGCCTCCTCGAAGGTCCGTCTCGGGATCTCCAGTTCCTCGTCCCTGAACTGTTCAGGTGCAATCGCAAGCAAGAGTTTCATACGTGTCTTCTATCAAGGATTTGTTGATAAGCGTATTGATGGTTGTGGAACAGTGTCGTGCCCCCGGGCAGGATGCCGGGGAATGTCCGGGCCGTGTTTGAAATAAGATTATTATATTAATTGTGCCATTGAAGTGCAGACCCTGCGGCGGCGTGAGTTCCGAAGGCTCTGCCGGAGGCCCGGTTTCATCCGGATCGGGCCGTCCCCGGCACGGGGCGCATCCCTGTTCTCGGGGTGGAGATGAGGAGAGACATATGATGCGACGCGGTATCTTTTTCTGGATTGTCCTGCTCTCGGCACTTGCGCTTGTTACGGGCGCAGGAGCACAGGCTGGAGATCCTGTGGTTATCTGGAACCGGACATATGGAGAACCCGACACCTACGACGCGGCATACGCGATCGTCCCCGACCCCGGCGGAACCGGGTTCTTCCTTGCCGGGGAGACGGCATCTCTCGCTGGCGGGAAGACGGACGCCCTGGTGGTCAGGGTCGCGCCGGACGGCGGCGAGGAGTGGAACCGGACATACGGCGGGGAGGAGGCCGATGCTGCACACTCCATCATCCGGACCGGTGGAGGGAACCTTCTCTTCGCCGGGAACCTCACGTTCGTCACGAACGGGACTGAGGTGGACACCGATGCCTGGCTCATGGAGATAGGCCTCTCCGGCGAGGAGGTCTGGAACCGGACCTACGGCGGAGCGGGCGACAACG
This sequence comes from Methanobacteriota archaeon, assembly GCA_023393455.1. Lineage (GTDB taxonomy): Archaea > Halobacteriota > Methanomicrobia > Methanomicrobiales > Methanoculleaceae > Methanoculleus. Next base: position 81,617 of record JAEWLJ010000015.1, read on the forward strand.
CCACGGCGGCAGCGGTCGTCGAGGCGGGGGACGGGGGCTACGTCTTCGTCGGCTCCATCGGGCCGCGGGAGGGCAACGGGTCCTCGGCCTGGGTGGTCAGGGTGAACGAGACCGGGGACGAGGCCTGGAACCGGACGTTCGGCGAGGTGGGGGAGAACGCCGCAAACGCCGTCACCCGGCTTCCCGGCGGGGACTATGTTGTTGTCGGGAGCACCGAGTCCTCCGGTGCGGGCATGGCCGACGTCTGGGTGGTCAGGCTGGACGGGTCGGGTGACGAGGTCTGGAACCGGACGTTCGGCAGCCCCGACGACGATGCCGGGCGGGCGGTGATCAACACCTCTGATGGGAACCTGCTCGTCGCCGGGACGTTCACAGAGCGGCCCGATAACACGACGGCCGACACCGACGCCCTCCTCATCAAGTTCACGCCTGACGGGGATACCCTCTGGAACTGGATCTACGGCGACTTCGGCGTGAACGAGACGGCGGCAGCCGTCATCGAGACCGCGGACGGCGGTTACCTCTTCGCCGGGGAGACAGCTTACCCGGGGGTAAACGACACCGACGCCTGGCTGGTCGCGACCGACGCCGGCGGAGCGGTGGCGTGGAGCAGGACGTTCGGCGGCGAGAACCCTGGCGATAAGGCCGCATCGCTCATCGAGGCCGTGCCGGGCGAGTACGTCTTCGCAGGGCAGTTCAACGCGACAGAGAGAGACGGGCCGGCGAATACGGATGCCTGGGCGGTGAAACTGGGGCCTGCACCGACGCCGCCGACCGTGACCCCGACGCCCGCGCCCACGGCAACCCCCATCAAGCCGCCGAAAGCGCCGATCGTGCCCCAGAAGCCGCCGGTGACGTCGGAACCCACCGCGACAGCAACAGCGACGCCGGAACCCACCGTGACCGCGGCGCCGACTCCCACGGCCACGCCGACGGCGACGGTGGTGCCCACACCAACCCGGACCGGAGAGCTGGGCCACGATGACGATGACGATGACGACGACAACGATGACGACAACGATGACAACAACCACGATGACGACAACGATGACAACCACGGCTCGCTCTCGGGGACGGTCTGGTTCGACATGAACGGTGACGGCGCCCGCGATCCCGGCGACCCGGGTATCCCTGGCATCAGCGTCCGGCTGATCGGGAAGCGGAGCATGATCGATCATACCGCCACCGGCCCGGACGGGTCATACCGGTTCGGGACCATCCCCTCCGTCGGTTACGCCGGTGTGGAGTTCGTCCTCCCGGATGGGTACTCCTGCACCGTCTCCGGTAAGGGGAGCGATGCGAGTCCCCTGGATGATATCGTGGCGTTCGCTGAGAGCGGGGTTGACCGGCAGACCCTGAACGCGGGCTTCATCGGCAACCACCCGGCGACACCGGCAGAGACCTATGGATGGGTGCTCGGGACGGTCTGGAGCGACGGTGACGCTGATGGACTCAAGATGGGCGAGACGACCGGCCTGACGGACGTCGAGGTCCGCCTCATGGATGCGAGCGGGAACCTGGTTTCATCGGCCCGCACCGGGTATCACGACCGCCACTTCTCCCTGTACCTCTTCGGCCCGCTCCCGCCCGGGGAGTACTCCGTAGCGTTCACCGCGCCGGACGGCTACATATTCACGAGCACCGGCGGGGACAGTCATGCCGACCCGGTGACCGGCACGACGACCCGGTTCCAGGTCGGCGGCGGTGAGACGGTCGTCAGGGATGCGGGGCTGGTCCCCGCCTCCCCTGCCCGGACTCCGGCCGGAGAGCAGGAAGGCGTGGGCAACACTGAGATGGGCGGCCCCGGGGAAGGAGCGGATGATAAGCGGGAGAACGATGGCGACGATCAGGAGATGGTCGATGTGACCGTTACGCCGCAGAACCCCGGGAATGTGGCCCCGTTATCAGCGAACGAGACCGTTGGTGGAGCCGGTGAGGAGCAGGACGATTCTCCTGATGCGGCTGTCGGCGGCGCGAAAGAGGACGACGATGACGGCGAGGAGAGGGAGAACGAGACCGCTGACAGGTCCGGCAGGGAGCAAGACGATGCTCGTACGGCGGCTCCTGATGATGTGAATGAGGACAACAATGGTGCAGATGACAAGGACGACAAGGACGACGACCGGGATGATTGACGGGCCCGGGACAGGTCGCTGACGGCAACGGGGCTGCGCGGCTCCTCGATGGCCGCCTCTCCGCCCCGGCCATTCCAGGGTGATGGGCGCGAGATCACCCACTATTTTGCATTGAACCGCCTGGATACGTCCACGGCTCTCGCAAAGCTCATCTTATAATTTATAAGAATATTAATATATTATAAACACCATTGGTGGCCTGAACCCCGGGAAGAGAACGGGCCGGAAAAATTTCGCCCCGTCCGGCCGCCGGAACGTGTTGTCGGCGGTGACCAATCGCCGGGGGTTAGATGCCCGGGAGCGCCCGGGCAGGTGAGGTGAATCGGATGAGGTATATCAGCATTCTTGGAATCATCATAGCAGCGTTCGTCTTCGGTTCGACGGCGGGTGCCACCGTCCCCGGTATGGGAGAAGAGAAGACCCTCGGCACGATCGGGGGGACGGTCTTTTTAGATGCCGACGCGAACGGCGTCCAGGGCCCCGGCGAGCGGGGTGCAAGCGGCGTCGTCGTCCACCTCCTCGACACCGCGGGGGAGCAGCTAGCAACGGCCGAGACGTTCGCCCACGCCTGCGAAGGGCTCTACATCTTCAGCGGCGTCCCCCCGGGGAACTACACCGTCGAGGTCGTCCCGCCGGAGGGCTACGGCTTCACCGTCCCCGGCATGGGAGAGCCCGGGGAGACGGCGAGCACCGTCGATCCGGCAAATGGGACGACCACCCCCATCGACCTGACAGAAGAGGCGATCACGACGACGGATCTCGTCGTCAGGGATGCCGGCCTGGTGCCGGCCGCTCTCTGACGGCGGTCACATTTTTTACTGGTGCTCTGCGACGTGCTTTCGGAGCATCGTGTCGGGTTTGTAGCGGTCGGCGATCTTGAGCGCCGTCTCCCGGAGAGCCGCGTGCTCTAGGATGCAGGACTCCGGTGGATCTGCCTTGCGAAGGATCCGGGAGGTGTTCTCGGTGATCTGGATGAGCTCCGTGGCTATCAGGGCGTTGAGCCAGAGGAGGTCACGGAGCATCTCTTTCGTTTCTTCGTCCTGGTGCATGGATAGAGATGGGCGGTGCTCCCACATCAATCGTGCTCAATAGAAGGGTTGATTGGCCCCGCCGGGAAATACTTCAGAGATTATGGGTATGCAGTTTCTGGAGTTCGCCCGCGTCTGCGAACGTCTCGAAGGGACCCCCGGGCGCCTCGATATGATCGAGCAGGTCGCCGCTGTCCTCCCCGGACTCGACGACGAGGAGCTCCCCGTCTTCGTCCGGTTCGTCATGGGCCGGGTCTTCCCCGACTGGAGCACCAAAAAACTCGGCGTGGGTCCGAACCTCCTCTACGACGCCGTGGCCTACGTCGTCGGGACGAAGCGGGAGACCGTTCGGGAGGCGATCAACACGACCGGCGACGCGGGTCTCGCCGTCGAGGGGCTCCTCGCACGCAAGGAGCAGACGTCGTTCTTCACCGAGGAACTCGATCTCACCGGGGTCTACCGGGAGCTCGAGCGGATTGCGGCAGCCGAGGGGCAGCGGTCGCAGCGGGAGAAACTTCGCGTGGCGCAGTGGCTCTTCGGCAACGCCCGGCCGCTCGAGGGACGGTATCTCGCACGGCTGATGCTCGAGGAACTCCGGATCGGGGTGGGGGAAGGAAACGTCCGCGACGCCGTCGCGAAGGCCTTCGAGGTCGACGTCCGCCTGGTCGAGCATGCCCACCAGGCGATGAACGATCTCGGGGCGATTGCCCTCCTTGCCCGGCGCGACCCCGACGCGCTCTCCCGGGTGACGCTCGAGCCGTTCCGGCCGGTGAAGATGATGCTTGCGCAGGCGGGAACTATCGCCGCCCAGATTGAGGACCACGGCGAGGTGGCGGTCGAGTACAAGTACGACGGGAGCCGGTTCCAGTTCCACAAGGTGGGAGGCGTCTGCCGGATCTACTCGCGAAGACTGGAGGATGTCACGGAGAGCCTCCCCGACATCGTAACCCTCCTCCGGGAGGCGACCGACCACGACGTCATCCTGGACGGAGAGGCGGTCGCCGTCCGCGACGGGAGGCCGATGCCGTTCCAGTATGTTATCCGGCGGTTCCGGCGCAAGCACGAGGTCGACGCGATGATGGAGAAGATCGAGCTCGTGCCGAGGGTCTTCGATATCCTCTACCTGGACGGCGAGACGCTGATGGACCGCCCCCTCGCAGAACGGCGTAAAGCCCTCGAAGGGGCGCTCCGCGAGCATGTCACTTCGCAGTTCCGGGTCACAGACGCGGCCGCGGCAGAGGCGATCTACACCGACGCCCTCGACCTCGGGCACGAAGGCGTGATGGTGAAGGTCCTCGATGCGCCCTACACCCCCGGTGTCCGGGGCCGGCTCTGGGTGAAGGTCAAACCCGGCGTCGAGACGCTCGACCTCGCGGTCGTCGGGGCGGAGTGGGGCGAAGGGAGGCGGGCCGGGACGTTCGGCTCGTTCCTCCTCGCGGTGCAGGACCAGGGCCGGCTCCTCCCCGTCGGGAAGGTGGCGACCGGGATCACGGACGAAGTCCTCGCGGAGCTCTATGCCCTCTTCAAGGACCGGGTGATCGCCCGCTCTGGAAAGGAGGTGACGCTCGAGCCGGAGGTGGTCTTCGAGGTGGGCTACTCCGAGATCCAGACGAGCCCGAACTACGAGAGCGGTTACGCGCTCCGGTTCCCGCGGTTCGTCCGGGTGCGCGAGGACAAGAGCGTCGACGAGACCGAGACCCTCGACTCCCTCGCGGAACGCTACGGGCGGCAGAGGAACGGGCAGGGATCACTATAGAATATATCACCTTCCCCCTCACTATCAGCCTATGCGAAGCCATGAAGGAGCATTGCACACCCATCTACCATTCTTCGCGGTTTTCGCGGCTTTGCGTGAGTTAACCGGCTACATGATCCTTCCGATCTACAACCTCACCCAGATTTTCTGGACACTATCGGCGCATTCAGGTAGGTTTATTTTCCTATTCTTCTACATAACAATATGCGAGGGGATATTCGGTCGGGCTTATCCCATGTTTCTAAGAATGCCCAAGTTTCCGGAATTTTCGGCGTAGAATTGATTGCGCTGGCCGTTTTCATAGGGTGGTATTTCCACTCAATACTTCTGGGAGCAGCCACCCTGATCGGCCTGATCCTGATATGGAAATATCCTATAGTCACAATCTTGGCGGCATTTATCTTCACTGCGATCTGGGGTTATCTCGGCTGGTTCATTGGGACGGCAGGGTTTGCGAACCTGGAGGTCGGGCTCGTCTTGGCAGGCGTGGGGCTCTTTATTGGATACATAATCAACTTGCGAGGATTAGGATTCATTCGGGGGCTGGAGTGACTACTTCTGGTTCCGCTACCATCGATGCGGAACCTGAGACATAATTTCCGAGGTGATCTCGTCCATAGTCGCGCAGATTAACCCCTATCTGGAGTTTTATCCGTTGAATAATACTCTTTAATGTGCTAAAAATCAAACAACGTCTTCTGCGTCGCAAGTTCCGGGATGAGTCTGCTGTGGGGCTGCCAGTGAGCGAACCCGATCAGCCGGGAGGCGAGGTCGGTCGCCTGCCGGAGGTCGGCGCAGACCGTCTTCTCGCCCTGCATCGCCTTCCGCGTCGCCTCCCGCACGACCCAGGTGCCGAGCGGCGCCCAGTACTCGCCGGTGACGTTCCTGAGCACAAGCACCCGCGCCGAACGGCGCACGCTCTCCAGGTACTCAGCGACCGCGAGGCGTGCCGAGTAGTAGGCCCCCGCGATCGGGGAGTAGCCGGACTTCGTCGCGCCTTCGCCGTCCACGGTGATCGACTCGTTCCCGCCGCCCCAGAGTGACTGTTTTCCCCAGACCTCGATCATCTCGAACTTCCAGTCCCCCGGGACGAGGAGGCAGACGATGTGGTTGCCGTAGAGCGCTGCGGAGAAGACCTCTATACCGGAGAGCGGCGGGTATCTGGCGATCTTCTTCTTGAGCTGTTTTGAGACGGTGTCGTCGACCGCCGTGATCGCCCAGCGGGTGGGGACGACGTGCCGCTTCTTCTCGCCCCCGAGGAGGCCGGCGGTGAGGAGCTGGGTGATCCGGTAGACGTCGGTGCCCGAGGTGTTGAGGATCTCGCAGGCCTCGGTTGCGCCGAGATCGGTATCGGAGGTTACCCGGTCGACCGCCCGGTCCACCCGGGCGTTCTCGAGGACGTCCATCTTTTTGATGGCGCCGGTGAGCCCGACAGGGGTGATCGTCCCGTCGAACCGGAGGTCGAAGGCGACGGGTTTTACGAACCGCACCTCGACGTCGAGCGGACTGCTCGAGAGCGCGATCTCCTGGATGCTCCCGGCGAGGTTCTTCGCCTCGCCGGCGCCGCGGATCGTCCGTGCCCGGAGCCCCACGATCTCCTCGATCCCGAGGCCCCGCGCCACCCAGTCCGGCGGGTGGTCGGCGTCGTCGATCATCAGCGGGCCGCCCGCGACCTTCGGGTAACCGTAACTCCCCACAAAGACCGACGGCGCGGCCCCCTGGTAGCGGTCGCTCTGCCGGACCGGGAGCTGCGCGTAGAACCTGCTCATGATCGGGCAGCGTTCGAGCCCGCAGAACCCCCTTCCCTTACACTCGGCGCACTGCATGCTCATCCTCCACGAAGGTCGACGACGACCCGCACCCTTCCTTCGAGGATGCGGAGCGTCTCTCCGACCCACTCTTCCCACGACCCGGTCTCGAGATCCCGGACGGCCGCAAGTTCCCGCCCGACGTCGTCGTCGCGGCCTACCCGGACCTCGACCACCACCGATCCGGGCGCGTACCCGGGGGCTACGATACCGTCGCCGTCCCCGTCAACCACGCCGAAGACCGGGATGCCGGAATGCGAGCAGATATGCCCGCACACGGCGGTGGTGTCGTCGCCGACGGTGAGGACGCCGCAGACGTCTTCCCCGAGCTCGCCATAGAGGGTGTGGCCGCAGTGGTCGATGACCGCGATCCTTCCTGCGCGGCAGGCGCGCTCGCCCCGGCCGGGCGGCGCCCTCCGTACCGGCCCGCTCTTGCACCATGCTCTCTGGATGTCGGGAAGGCCCGCCCGGAGGAGTTTCTCAAACCCGTGCGTTTTCGGATCGAGCCCTGAGACGGGACGGAGGGCCCCCCCCTCGCTCGCGAGGACGACCGTCTCCGCCGTCGCCGTCCCGATGACGATCCCGTTCACGAAGACCGCCTCCCCGGGCAGGCATCCCCGGATCTCCCGCACCCCATCCTGCCGGGCGCCCTCGCTCGATACGGGAACGAGGGCGTACCCCGTCAACCGGGCGATCTCTTCCGCGAGCGCGACGTCGCCGCGGTTCCAGCAGTAGACGGTCCCGCTCGATGTCTCGATGTGGACGAGCCCCGGAAGCCTGCCGGCGATGATCTCGCCGAATATCCGGCCCGACTCCGGGGTCTTTCCCCGGTTGACCAGGAAGGCCCGCCCGGAGAGGGCGGCGAGCACCACGCTCGGCCGCTCGTCCGTGCAGACGACCGGTAGCCCCGACTCCTCGGCGGCTGTCCGGGCCATCACCCCCGCGACCAGCACCCGCCGGGGCGAGAGGAGGGTGGTCAGCCGCCCGACGTCGCCGGCATCGAAGGCCTCGGGGCCGTGCACCACCATGACGATACCCGCCGTCGGGGATCTCATACCCAGATCTTGGGTCTCGCGGACTATCAGGTTACTGCCCCGATGAGTTCTGGGTGGGGAGGAAGGGCATCAGGGCGTTCGCGAGTTTCGCGACGTTCATTGACTGTATGACGACCTTGCCCGGCCCGGTCAGGGTAGCGAGGAAGAGCCCTTCGCCGCCGAAGAAGACGGTCTTCACGCCGCCGGCAAGCGCTATGTTATAATCGACGGTGCTCTCGAACCCGACGACGAGCCCCGTCTCGACCTTGACCACCTCACCCGGTGCAAGCGTCATCTCCATGATGTCGCCGCAGCAGTGGAGGAACGCCTTCCCGCTACCGGAGATGCGCTGCAGGACGAACCCCTCGCCGCCGAACACGCCTGACCCGAGGCGTTTCGTGAACGCGACGTCGAGGTCGATATCCTTCTCGGAGCAGAGGAACGCATCTTTCTGGGCGATGAACTCGTTCCCGTTGATGTCGAGGGTGAAGATCTTTCCCGGGACGTTCCCGGCGAACGAGACGAATCCGTCCCCTCCCTCGGGGGCGAACTCCGTCATGAAGAGCCCCTCGCCGGTCATCATCCGTTTGAGCCCCTTGAAGAGACCGCCCTTCATGTTGGTGGTCATCTGCATGTTCCCGCTCATGTTGACCATTGCGCCGGCCTCGGCGCAGACCTTCTCGCCCGCGGCGAGGCGGAGGGTCACCATCTGCAGGTTGTCTCCAGTGATCTCGTACTGCATGCCTGATTATCTTCCGTTTTGGGTAATTGGACTTTTCTCTTTCTTCACCGGATAGCGGCAGCAGTTTATTGAGGACCACGGGGCGAGCGGCTTGATAACGTCCGGTGCCGCATACTATCTGTATGCAGAACGGATCGCCTGTAATCCGCTTCACTGGCGCTCCGGCCGGTGGGGTGACGCCATGAGGACGATCACTCTCGCCCTGCTCCTCGCCGTCGTCGTAGCGGCCACCAGCGCGTGGATGCCCGCCGTCTCCGACGCAACGGAGCGTGTCTTCGAGACGGCCGAAGCGATCGGGGAATTTATCGATGGGATCGCGCAAATTGGCGGCGACCTGCTCTCGCTCGCCCGCGACGTCCCCGAGTGGCTTGAAACGTGGGGCGAGGATCTCGAACGCCTGATGGACCTGGTGGAGTCGGGGATGAGCCTGGTGAACGGGACGGCCGAACTGGTAGCCTCTCCCCCCTGAACTCCGGTCGGGAATACGCCTGCATCTTGCTCACCGGTATAGATCTCTCTTTTCGGATGCTGCAGGGCCGTAAGGTATATCGTCTGGAAAAATAATTTCTCCGCGTGATATCTGGGCGTGGGATTCATGCCGCGGTGCATTTCGACGACATGCCTATCGGAGATGCGTATCTCACGCACGAGGCTGTCCAGGCCGTTCTTGAGCGGCAGGATAACCTGTGCGCCGGGTGCGGTACCCCGCTCGATGTCGTATCAACATACTTCGACCTCCGGCAACCGGTGATCTGCGGCGGACCTCACACCCTCGGGAACCTTACAGCCCTCTGCCCCTCCTGCCACCAAAACCACATGCGCTGGATCCGCAAGCGGTTCGCCGACCATAGAAATAAGTAATCTTTTGCACCCACTGGTTATCATGACCTGCAGAAAGAGCGTCTCACAGCCGGAGTCATGGCGCTCGATGACCATGCGGACGGCGGCCGATCTTGCCGGGCGGGTAGCGCTCCCTTCGTCGCCTCATCATGCATGGCGCTCCTCGACGATGCGGATGGCGAGCGACGTCTTCACCCCCGGGACGGCAGCCAACTTCGCGGCCACGCTCGTGGTGACGACGTTCGTGATCCCCCGGATCCCGAACCGGGCGCTCGCAATAGCCGCCGGGTTCGCCGTCGGTTCAGCCCTGCGCTGATACCCTCACTTCCTCTTTCGTCTCGCCGGGACGAGGCACCGCCACGCGCTCCCGATGAGGTCCTCCCTCCCGGCGGCGCGGAGCCCTTCGCAGACGAACCCGTAGTTCGCCGGGTTGCGGTAGTGCATGAGCGCCCGCTGGACCCGTTTCTCCCGGCCTTTCGGGACATAGACCTCTTTGAGGGTGAATGGGTCGAGGCCAGTATGGTAGATCGTCGTCGAGATGCTCATGGGGGTCGGCGTGAAGTCCTGGACCTGCTCGGTGTAGAGCCCGGTGTCCCGGACGTACTCGGCGAGTTCGACCATATCGGCGATCCGGCACCCGGGATGGCCGGACATGAGGTAGGGGACGAGATACTGCCGTTTCTTCTTCCCCTCCTGGAGGACCTCGAACCGTTCGCGGAAGGCGTCGAAGACCTCGCGGGGGGGTTTTCCCATGCGGGCGAGGACACGTTCCGAGACGTGTTCGGGCGCGACCTTGAGGTGTCCGGAGACGTGGTGGAGTGAGATCTCCGCGAGGTATTCTTCCTCCGGAGGGATCAGGTCATAGCGGATGCCTGAGGCGATGAAGACCCGTTTCACCCCCGGGATATCCCGGATGCGGCGGAGCAGGCGAACCTGCTCCTCGTGGCTGCGGTCGAGCGTGGGGCAGTCGATGCAGCGGCGCTCAGGGCAGGTGCCCGCAGTCTCCCACCGCCCGCAGTGAATCCCGTACATGTTCGCCGTCGGCCCCCCGACGTCCTGGACGACGCCCGTAAACTCCGGCATCCTGGCCATCCGCTCCACCTCCCGGACGATCGAGTCGCTGCTCCTGCTCTGGATGATCCGCCCCTGGTGGTGGGTGAGGGCGCAGAACGAGCAGGCCCCAAAGCACCCCCGGTGGGTGACGACCGAGAACCTGACGGGTTCGAGGGCGGGGATGGGTTCGGTGTAGGAAGGGTGCGGCCTCCTCGTGTAGGGGAGCTCGTAGACCCGGTCGAGTTCGTCGCCCGAGAGCGGCATCGCCGGCGGGTTCTGGACGACGACGGTCTTCGGGTGCGGCTGGGCCACTCTCCGGCCCCTCAACGGGTCCTGCTCGTTGTAGTGGAGCGCGAACGCTCTCGCATAAGCATACCGGTCTTCCTTCACCTCCGGGTAGCCGGGAAGGACGACGTAGCCGGACTGGTCCATGCCCCGCCAGGTCTTCAGGTCGACCCGGTGGGCGGTGCCGGGGATGTTGGTGAGGTCTCTCTCGCCCGCGGCGAGGCGGTCGGCGATCGCGACCACCTGGCGCTCGCCCATACCGAAGACGAGGAGGTCGGCAGGCGCGTCGGCGAGGATGGCCTGCCGGACGGAGTCGGACCAGTAGTCGTAGTGGGCGAACCGCCGGAGGCTCGCCTCGATCCCGCCGATGACGACCGGCGTCTCCGGGAAGAGGGCGTGGATGCGGTCGGTGTAGACCAGGGTCGCCCGGTCGGGGCGGAGGAGTCTCCCTCCCGGCGAGTAGACGTCGGAACTCCGGCGCTTGAGGTTCGGCGTGAAGGCGTTCACCAGTGAGTCGACGTTTCCCGCCGAGACCGAGAAGAAAAGCCCGGGCTCGCCGAGGCGCCGGAGGTCGGCATCGCTCTTCCAGTCGGGCTGGGCGATGACCCCGACCGAGTAGCCGGCGTCGACGAGGACCCGCCCGAGCAGCGCCGTCCCGAAGGAGGGGTGGTCGACGTAGGCGTCGCCGGTGACGAGGACGACGTCGAACCGGTCGATGCCGAGCCGTTCCGCCTCCGCGACCGTCATCGGGAGGAATTCCGGTTGTCCGGTCATGGGAGTATCCGGTCGAAGACCGGCAGGTTGACACCCGTTTTCGGATCCAGGATCCGTTTGGCGGAGATGCCGACGAACTCCGTGACGATCGCCTCGACCACCAGGTAGACCTCTGCCTTCTCCCGGAGGCACCCGGCAAGCGACCGTATCCCCTTCCCCGCCGCTGCGTGGAGGTGGATGGACGGCCCGTCCTCCCCGGGGTAGATGGTCGCGAACCCGAGGAGTTCCCAGCCCCCGAATATCTCCTCGGCCCGCGGGGACGGCGGGATGACCGGCTCTTTCGGCCCCGTTACGAGCGTTGCCGACCGGACGGCGCCGAGGAACTGGATCGTCCCGTTCTGGATGTTCATCGCCGCTACAAATCGCTTGATCTCCCTGATGAAGTCCTCCCCGTCGTCGATCCGGACGGTGAAGACCCTGCCGACCTGCCCTTCCGAGTATTGCATGGACTCAACTCTCTTGGATATGATGGTGTCTCTTCTTGTATTATTAGTGCCCGACCCGTTGCGTGTGCGGGCAGTTATATGCCCCGCCTGCCATGGTACAGTGTCCTGCGGGCGATGGAGAGGTGTGGCTTGGTCTGGTTCCGGGAGGTCGAATATATGCGGGGGTTTGCCGCCCTCGCCGTGATCGCCGTCCACGTCTCGATGAACTACACCCGGATCTCCGCCGTGAACCTGCTCGCTCTCCTCGATGTCTTCATCTATATCGCCGCCCACTTCGCGGTCCCGGTCTTCATCTTCGTCTCCGGGTGGGTGCTCGCGGCGCGATATACGGGCGATTACTCGCCCGGTGAGTTCTACCGCCGCCGGGCGCGGACGATCCTCCTGCCCTACCTCTTCTTCACCGCCCTCTACCTCGTTGTGCGTGTGGAGGGGACGATCGGGTTTGCCGGCGTGCCCTCCCTGGAGAGGGTGATAGAAGCTCTCCTCCTCGGGACCGGCGCCTACCACCTCTGGTTCTTTGCGCTGATCATCCAGCTCTACCTCCTCTTCCCGCTGATCGCCCGGGGCTACGACCTCTTTGACCGGGCCGGAACGGCACTCTTCCTCCTCTTCTCGCTCTTTCTCGTCCAGATCCTCTGGAACGTCGGCGCCCACCTCGCGGGAGCGTATCTGGGCCCTGAGTGGTATACCGTCCTGATCCGCCTCTTCCCGTCACACCTCCTCTACTTCGTCCTCGGTATCCACGTCGCGCGGCATACGGAGGGGTTCCGCTCGGCCCTTCGATCGCTTTCACCGGCGTGGGTCCTCGCCGCGGCCGGTGCGGGTGCTCTCCTCCTCGGCGGCATCTGGGTCGCGAGCGCGATCCACTACGAGAGCCTCAAGGGCACGACGCTCGCGGTCTTCTGCATCTACCGGGTCCTGGAGCCGCTCTACTACGTCCCGGTCATCGCCGCGCTCGTCCTCGCAGCCTGGTGGCTGGATAGGGCCGGCGGTCGCCCGGCGGCTGCCGCCCGGTCGTTCGGGGAGCACTCCTACGGAATCTACCTCGTCCACCCGCTCGTCATCGCCGCCGCCGCGACCCTCTGGTTCTCTCTCACGGGGTTCTCGTGGGCGGACGGGCTCACCTACCCGGTGATCTTTATCGTGGCGGTGGCTGCGAGTTACGCGGCGGTGCGTCTCATCTCCCGCGTCCCGTATGCCGGATGGGTGCTCGGGGAGGGACGGGTGCGGCGAGGGCCGCTACAGTGAAGGAGTTCTGCCGTTAATCAAACACCGTTCGGGTTCGCTATACAGTCTCGACCGCTCAGGGTGGTGTTTTGCAGCACGGCCGATAATCTATAACAATGATGAGGGCCCCGGGGGATGCGAAAGGAGATGGACAGAATGGCACAGGAACTCCAGAAGAGCAAAGAACCGGCCGCGGGCCGCGGTGCGGTTGAGGGCAGGCAGGCCCTGGTGGAGAAGAATCCTACCCGGATCATGGCGGAGCCCGGAAAGCAGGAGATGGTCGTCGTCCGGGAGTTCGACGCTCCCCGAGACCTGGTCTTCCGGGCCCACACCGACCCGGAACTCTATAAGGAGTGGATCGGCCCGCGAGGGTTCACCACGACGATAGAGGCGTTCGATTCCCGGAGCGGCGGCAGTTGGCGGTATATCCAGAAGGATCAGGAGGGTAACGAGTACGGGTTCCACGGAGTGAACCACGACCTGACGCCTCCTGAGCGGATCATCCAGACCTTCGAGTACGAGGGGCTCCCGGAGTCCGGGCATGTCATCCTCGAAGAAGGGAAGTTCGAGGAACTGCCCGGCAACCGGACAAGGTTCACGGGCCGGTCGGTCTTCCTCTCGGTGGAGGATCGCGACGGGATGATGGGGTCCGATATGGAGGAGGGCATGAAGGACTCCTACTCACGGCTCGACGAGCTCCTGGAGAGGCTGCAGAAGTAGGGCCGCCGGTGCGTATCCCGGTGCCCCGTGGTGGGCGGTAGTGATCGTGAGCGGTCGTGGCGGGGCTGTCGGGGACTGCACGCCCTGTCATCCGGCTCCGGCTGGAGGATGGGAAGGAGTGAGTGGAGACTGCGGGAGAAACTGCGCGTGGACAGCCAGCAAAAACCCGGTGGGATGCGGAGACCGTGGATCATGCTCCGGGGAAGGCACCATCGTGTGACGAGAGGCATGAAAATACTGGATTTATCAACCTTATCCGGGGATGCATCTCCGGAGAAAGAACTCCAAGAAAGCAATCGTTTCAAAAACAGTGATGGGCTCGTCGAGATTCGAACTCGAGACCTCCGCCATGTCAAGGCGACGTCATAACCAGCTAGACCACGAGCCCGTGTCTGCCTAATAGGGTTGTCGCTCCGGGTATAAATTAATTCCTCTCATCCAAACCCCTTCCGTCCCGGCTCCGCCCAATCGGGGGCCGGCACACAGCACAAAAAGGGTGATTGAACGGGACCGATCAGATCTCGGCGTGCTTGACCGCCTGGATGCCGTCGATCTTCTTGATCTCGTCCATCGCCTCGGCCGGTACCGCAGAATCGACGGTGAGGACCATCAGGGCCTCCTCGCCGGGCTTGTGACGGCCGACCTGCATCCCCGCGATGTTCACGTTCACCCGGCCGAGGATCGTCGCGGCCTTGCCGATGATACCCGGCTTGTCGGTGTGGCGGGAGATGACAACGTGGCCGGTCGGGGTCAGGTCGGTCAGGTAACCGCCGATGCTCACGATCCGCGCGTGGTCCGGGGCCGAGACGCTCCCGCTCACCGACTCGGTCATCTTGTCGGTCTTCGCGGTGATGCTGATGATGTTCCTGAACCCGTGCGCTTCCTCCGTCGTCGTCTCGCTCATGCGGATGCCGCGCTCCTTTGCCACGAACTCCGCGTTCACGATGTTGACCGGCACCTGGAGGATCGGATCGAGCATGCCTTTTAAGATGACGCGGGTGACGAACTTCGTGTTCGGGAGCGTTGCGGCCTCGCCGCCGTAGGTGATCTTGATCGACTCGAGCCTTCCGTCGGTGAGCTGGATGAGGAGCCTGCCCATCTTCTGCGCGAGCACCGCGTAGGGCTCGACCAGCGCCTGCTGCTCCGCCGGGATCATCGGCGCGTTCACCACGTATTTCGCCGGACCGCCCGAAAGGACGCTGATGCACTGGTTCGCGACCGATATCGCGACGTTCTGCTGCGCCTCGACCGTGCTCGCCCCGAGGTGCGGGGTGACGATCACCTGCTCAAGGCCGAGGACCGGGGATTCCGTCGGCGGTTCGCTCTCGAAGACGTCGAGCGCCGCACCGGCGACCTTGCCGCTCTTGATAGCGTCCGCAAGCGCCTGCTCGTCGATGATCCCGCCCCGGGCGCAGTTGATCAGCCGGACACCGTCGCGCATCGTGGCGATGCTTTCCGCGTTGATGACGTGGCGGGTCTCCTTGATCAGCGGCGTGTGGACGGTGATGACGTCCGCCTTCCGGAAGAGCTCGTCGAGCGGCACCATCTCCACGCCGAGGCTTGCCGCCTTCTCCTGCGTGATGAACGGATCGTAGGCGATGATCTTCATCTCCAGTGCCTGTGCCCGTTTTGCCACTTCGCGCCCGATACGTCCGAATCCCATTATGCCGAGGACCTTGTCGTTCAGTTCCACGCCCATGAACTTCGAGCGCTTCCACTCGCCCTTCTTCAAGGATGCGGTCGCCTGGGGGATATTGCGCGCGAGCGAGAGCATCATCGCCATCGTGTGCTCCGTCGCCGCGAGGGTGTTTCCCTCGGGAGCGTTCGCAACGATGATGCCTCTCCTCGTCGCGGCTTCCGTATCGATATTGTCGACCCCGGCGCCGGCACGGCCGATGAACTTGAGTTTTGCTCCCGCGTCGATGACCTGCGCCGTCACCTCGGTCCCCGAGCGGACCAGCAGGGCATCGTAGTTTCCGATACTCGCAATAAGTTGATCCTCGGTCAGCCCGGTGTTGACATCCACATCGGCAAACTCCTTCAGGATCTCAATCCCTTCCTCTGCCAGCGGGTCGCTGACCAGCACTCTATATTTCACGGTTCAACCCATACTATTTCAACATCATATGTATTGATGCTTTTTCCTCCGAAATCTTTTATGTAATGGTGAGAAGTATATGTGTGGTGCGAGCATGAAGGAAATGCCCAACGTTCTGTGGCTCGAAGAAATAAAAAAGGAAGATATCAATTCTGTAGGCGGAAAGGGAGCCTCACTGGGCGAGATGACGGCCATCGGCCTTCCTGTGCCGAAGGCATTTGTGGTGACCGCCCAGGCATTCCGAAAGTTTCTTATCGAAACCGGGATCGAAGAGGAACTCTTCCGCAGGCTTGAGCGTCTGGACGTTGACGACAACGGAGCGCTCGAATCGGTCTCGAAGGATGTGCAGGCCCTCGTCCTCAACGTCGAGATGCCTGATCAGATCCGCGAGGAGATCGTCGAGGCATACGACCGGATGGGGACGGATGGAACGGTCGTCGCCGTCCGTTCGAGCGCTACCGCCGAGGATCTGCCGGATGCCAGTTTCGCTGGTCAGCAGGATACCTTCCTCAATATTCTCGGGGAGACCGACCTTCTCGAAGCCGTCCAGCAATGCTGGGCCTCGCTGTATGGCGCGCGCGCCATCTACTACCGCTCAAAGCAGGGGTTCGACGACCGGAGCGTGAACATCGCCGTCGTCGTCCAGGAACTCATCCACTCGGAGAAGTCCGGCGTCATGTTCACCTCCCACCCTGTCACCGGCGAGCCCCTGACGATCGTCGAGGGTTCCTGGGGTCTCGGGGAGGCCGTTGTCTCGGGGAGTGTCTCCCCCGACAACTACGTCTTTGACCTGCGCTCCGAACGGGTCGTCGACCGCCTGATCGCCGAGAAGGAGATCATGATCGTGCCCGAGGGCAAGCGCGGGACGAAGACCGTCACCCTCTCTGCGAAACAGCGTACCGCGCCGGTTCTCTCTGACGCGGAGGTGGCACGCCTCGCCACGCTCGGCAAGATCGCCGAAGATCACTACGGCATCCCGCAGGACGTCGAGTGGGCGATCGTTGGCGACGTCTTCTTCATCCTCCAGTCCCGGCCGATAACGACGATAAGGCGCCCCGAGATCCCCCACGGCGGGTCTGCAGGGGAGCAGAAAGGCTCTCTCGGCGTGGTGCTGGTCGAAGGCCAGGGGGCTTCCCCCGGCGTCGCGAGCGGCCGGGTCGTCATCGTGCGCGACGTCAAGGACACGAGCGCCGTCAAGGACGGCGACATCATGGTCACCAAGATGACCAACCCCGACATGGTGCCGGCGATGCGCCGGGTCAGCGCCATCGTCACCGACGAAGGCGGGATGACCTGCCACGCGGCCATCGTGAGCCGCGAGCTCGGGACGCCCGCGGTCGTCGGGACCAAGAAAGCGACGAAACTCTTGCGGGACGGTCAGGTCGTCACCGTCGACGGCGAGAAGGGCCTCATCTACGAGGGTGCGGTCGCGACGCCCGCGGCATCCGCCCCGGTAGCCGCCCCGGCAGCGGGAGCGGCTGCCCCGGTCATCACCGGCACCCTCGTCAAGGTGAACGTCTCCCTGCCCGAGGCCGCACAGCGTGCCGCCGCCACCGGCGCGGACGGCGTCGGCCTTCTGCGGATCGAGCACCTCATCCTCGGCCTCGCAAAGACTCCGGGCTGGTACATCGAGCACGACGCTGAGGAGGAGTTCATCGCCGAACTCTACGGCGGCATCAAGACCGTCCTCGACGCCTTCCCGGGTAAGCCCGTCTGGGTCAGGACGCTCGACGCCCCGACCGACGAGTTCCGCAACATGGAGGGCGGAGAGGAAGAACCGTTCGAACACAACCCGATGCTCGGCTGGCGCGGCATCCGCCGCGACCTCCGGAGCCCGGAGCAGTTCCGCCTGCAGGTGGAGGCGTTCAAGAGGCTCTGGGCGGCGGGCTACGACAACCTCGGCGTGATGTTCCCCATGGTCAACCACCCGAACGAGTTCACCCAGGCCCGGGCGATGATGAAGGAGTGGGGCGTCGACGTGGAGAACGCGACCCTCGGCGTCATGATCGAAGTCCCGGGCAGCGCCCTCATGGTCGAGGAGTTCATCCAGGCCGGGATCCGGTTCGCCTCGTTCGGGACGAACGACCTCATCCAGTACACGCTCGCGATCGACCGGAACAACGAGAACGTCGCCGATATGTACCAGCCCAAGCACCCTGCGGTTCTCCGGCTGATCGACTACGCAATCGGTGTCTGCCGGAAGAACGGCGTCGAGTGCTCCATCTGCGGCCAGGCCGGATCCGACCCCGAGATGGTGACGTGGCTCGTCGAGCACGGCATCTCCAGCGTCTCGGCGAACATCGATGCGGTCCCCCGTATCCGTGAGGCCGTAGCGCGCAAAGAGCGCCAGATTCTCCTTGATGCGGCGAGAAGAAATGCGTGAAACTGGTTGCCCTGAGGAGGATCTCTTCTCCTTCCTCCTCGCCCGACGGCAGGAGGACCTCGGCTACCGGAATATCCTGAGTTCGATGTGCACGCCGCCGCACCCGGTCGCGGCGCGGGCGCATGCCATGTTCCTCGAGACCAACCTCGGAGACCCCGGGCTCTTTCCGGGGACGGCCGCGCTCGAGGATTTCCTTGTCCGGAGACTCGGCGCCCTGATGCACCACCCGGACGCCGGGGGATACGCGACGAGCGGCGGAACCGAGTCAAACATCCAGGCGCTGCGGATCGCAAAGAAACAAAAGTCGGTGAAGTCCCCGAACGTCGTCGTCCCGGCATCAAGCCACTTTTCGTTCACGAAGGCCTGCGACATCCTGTCACTTGAGATGCGGACGGTGCCGCTCGATGACGCGTTCCGGATGGACACGGAGGCGGTCGAGGGCCTCGTGGACGACGATACGATCGCGCTCGTCGGGGTCGTCGGGACGACGGAGTACGGCATGGTCGACCCCATCGCCCGGCTCTCGGAGATCGCCCTCGATCGTGATCTATTCCTTCACGTCGACGCCGCGTTCGGCGGCATGGTCGTCCCGTTCCTCGACGAGCCCGTCCCGTTCGACTTCCGGCTCCCCGGCGTCTCCTCCATCTCTGTGGACCCCCACAAGATGGGGATGAGCACCATCCCTGCGGGCTGCCTTCTTACGCGGAACCCGGAATGGTTCGCGTGCCTCAACGTCGACACCCCCTACCTGACGGTGAAGCGGGAGTGCACCCTTGCCGGCACCCGGCCGGGGGCGTCGGTGGCCGCGGCGGTCGCCGTCCTCGAGTACCTGGGGATGGACGGGATGCGATCGGTGGTCGCCGGGTGCATGGAGAATACCCGGAGGCTGATCGAGGGGATGGAGACGCTCGGCTGCCCGAGAGCCGTCTCCCCCGACGTCAACGTGGCGACATTCTCCTGCGACCGGACGCCCCCCGGGTGGCGGGTCTCGACGACCCGGAACGGGCATATGCGGATCGTCTGCATGCCCCACGTCACTCGCGACGTCATCGAGCGGTTCCTAGTAGATATGAGTGATATCGATGCTTGAACGCCTGATCCATTCTCTGGAAACCTCCCCGGTCATGAGGCGGGGAGAGTACAACTACTTCATCAATCCGATCACCGACGGGGTGCCGCTCCTCGAGCCCGCGCTCCTCCGCGAGATCGGGTGCGCCATGGTGCGGAACCTCGACCTCAAAGACGTCGACAAGATCGTCGTCTGCGAGGCGATGGGCATACACATCGGCGTCGCATTCTCGATGATGACGGACATCCCCCTCGTGGTCGTCCGAAAACGCCCCTACGGCCTCCCCGGCGAGGTCGCGGTCCACCAGGTCACCGGCTACTCGAAGGGTGAGCTCTACCTGAATGGGGTCAATCCGGGCGACCGGGTCGTGATCATCGACGACGTCTGCAGCACCGGCGGGACGCTCCGCGCTCTCATCAGTGCGATTGAGGTTACGGGGGCCGAGATCGCCGACATCTGCGTCGTCATCGGCCGGGGGGACGCGGATATCGGCCGGCCGCTCAAGACCCTGGTGAAGATTGAGGTCTCCGAGACGCAGGTGCGTGTCGTTGATTCCTATCTCTGATCTCATCGAACGGCTCCGCGAGCGCGGGGCACGGTCGGTCGCCCTCCAGTTCCCCGCCGGGCTCGCCCGGCAGGCGCCGGGGACGGCCGCCGCCCTCCGCCGCGAGGGGTTCGAGGTGATCGTCAGCGGTGACCCCTGCTACGGGGCCTGCGACCTCGCGCTCGACGCCCTCGCGCTCGCGGACGTCCTGGTGCACTTCGGCCACGCTCCAATCGATGAGCGCTCCGATGTACTCTACGAGCCCGTCCAGTTCGACTTCGACGTAACCGTGCTCGAGCGCGCCCTTCCTCTCCTCACCGCCCGCCGGATCGGCCTCGTCACCACCGTCCAGCACGTCCACCTCCTCGGCGCGATGACAGCGTATCTCGCCGATCGCGGCATCGAGGCGATCTTCGCTCCCGGTGACGGGCGCACCCCGATCCCCGGGCAGGTGCTCGGGTGCAACTTCGCCGCCGCCCGTGCGACGGGAGCAGACGAGATCCTCTTCGTCGGCACCGGGGTCTTTCACCCCATCGGTATCCGGCTCGCGACCCGGGCTCGCGTCGTCGCGCTCGACCCCTACACCGGCGAGGGAGAGGTGGTGGACGCCGACCGCCTGGTCCGCCGGCGCGCCGCGGTGATGGAGAAGGCGCGGGACGCCGCGAACTACGGGATCATCGTCAGCACGAAGAGCGGGCAGCGGCGGTTGGACCTCGCGCGACGGCTCGCCGCCCTCTCAGACCGGGCGGTGATTGTCGCCATGCGCGAGGTCTCGTCTGCCGAGATGCTCGACCTCGGGTTTGCCGTCTACGTGAACACCGCCTGCCCCCGGCTCGCCTACGACGACCAGGTCAGGTTCCCTGTCCCTGTGCTGACCCCGCCGGAGTTCGAGATCCTCTGCGGCGTCCGGGACTGGGACGACTATGCCATCGACGAGTATCTCGCGCCATGAACCTGCGCCACCTTGAGATGCGGCTCGAGCGCCTCGCGGGGTTCGAGCGACCGACCGCCAGGCTCGAACAGTACCAGACCCCGGCGCCGGTGGCGGCGCGCCTCCTCCACCACGCCGCGATGCAGGGGGCGATCGAGGGAAGAGCGGTCTCTGACCTCGGGTGCGGGACGGGAATCCTCGCCTGCGGTGCGGCGCTCCTCGGCGCCTCCCCGGTGACCGGGACCGATATCGATCCCGCCGCGGTAGCCGTCGCCCGGCTGAATGCGGAGACGCTCGGGGTCTCTATCGAGTTCCTGGTCGCCGACGTCCGCGACCCCGGTGTCGACTGGGGGGATCTCGCCTGCGACACCGTTGTGATGAACCCTCCGTTCGGGGCGCAGAAAGCGCACGCCGATCGGCCGTTCATCGACCGGGCGCTCGAACTCGCGGGCGAGGTCTACGGCATCTTCAACGAGGGATCGACCCCCTTCGTCGCCGCCTACACCGAAGGCCGGGCGGAGATCGAGGAGGTGATCCGGTGCGCATTCCCGATGAAGCGGACGTTTGCGCACCACCGTAAAGACCGGGTGGATATTACCGTAGAGGTCATACACTTGAGACGGATCTAATACCGTGACCTCCAATACCAGATCAGTCTGGGGGCTCTCCGCCGCCCACCTGGTGACCGACCTCTACTCGCCCGTCCTCCCGGCAATCCTCCCGCTCCTCATCGTGGAGCAGGGCTACTCGTTCTTCCTCGCGGGGCTGATCGTCACGGTCTACAACCTCACGTCGTCGTTCGTGCAGCCGCTCGTCGGCTGGGTCTTCGATACCCGGGGGTTCGCCGTCCACATCGGCACGAGCGTAGCCATCAGCGCGGTCTTCATCTCCATCGTCGGGCTGCTCGACAACTACTACCTCATCCTCGCGTCCGTGGCCGTCGCGGCGCTCGGGCACGCCTTCTTCCACCCGAGCGCGCTCGGCACCGTCAGCCGCCTGACCCGGGACGCGAGCCGGGGGCGGATCACCTCCTACTTCGTCATCGGCGGGAACCTGGGCTATGCCATCGGCCCCATCTGCGCAGGGATCGCCGTCGGGCTGATGGGCCTGCCCGGCCTCGCCCTGCTCGCCGTCCCCGGCCTCGTGATGGCGGTGGTGCTCCGGCGCATCCTCCCCGCCCCCGACCGCAGCGCCGTTCCCGACCCCGTTGTCCCGGCTACCCGCCCCTCCTACCGGGCGGTCGGCCTTCTGGTCGCGGCATCAGGCCTCCGGGCATGGGCGATCTTCGGCTCGGTCGCCTTCCTCCCCACCATCCTCACGATACGGGGCTTCGACCTCGTGACCGCGAACATCCTGGTCTCGGGGATGCTCATCGCCGGGGTCGTGGGGCAGGTCGTCGGCGGCGCGCTCTCCGACCGCTACGGCCGCAAAGAGTACACAATCCTCGGGCTTGTCGCCGCCATCCCGCCGTTCGTCGTATTCCTCACCACGGGGGGCATCGTCTCGCTCGCCGCGCTGATGATCTTCGGGTTCATCCTCTGGTCGACCTTCGCCGTCACCGTCGCGATGGCCCACGAGATAGCCCCCGGAAACGTCGGGCTCGTCTCCGGGTTGATGCTCGGGCTCGCGGTCGGCGTCGGCGGGATGGGGGTCTCCGTCACCGGCTGGATCGCCGACATCTCGACGCTCACGCTCGGCCTCACCACGATCCCGCTCGCGATCGTCCTCGCCGTGCCGCTCTTCCTCCTCGTCCCCTACCCCTGGAAGTCCCTCGTACGGGGCCGGCTCCCCACCCGGGGATGAATCGCCCCATCCCTTAAGTATCGGGAGTGCGGATTCATCCCCGATGGTCACCCGGTTCCAGCGCTACCGCCAGATAGGTGATGTGCTGGTCAAATACGGCTTCGGGATTCTCGTCGAAGAGTTCGTTCCCGGCGGAGACCGGCTGCGGGGGTTCGGGAAGACCAGGAAGCCCGATCAGTCGACCTACGAGCGGATCCGGCTCGCTATCGAGGAACTGGGGCCCACTTATGTCAAGTTCGGCCAGATCATGAGCACCCGCCGGGAACTCCTCCCCCCCGAGATGGTCGAGGAACTGCAGAAACTCCAGGACCGGGTCGCTCCGGTCCCTTACGGCGATATTCGGCCGGTGATCGCAGAGCATTGCAGGAACCTCGATGAATGTTTCGATATCATCGAGGCGGAGCCGGTCGCGTCGGCCTCGCTCTCCCAGTTGCACCGCGCCGTGACGCGGGACGGCCGGATCCTCGCCCTCAAGGTGCAGCGCCCGGGGATCGCCGAGTTGATCGAGACCGATATCACGATCCTGCGATCGCTCGCAAAGCGGGCGAACGCGCTCTTCCCCGACCTGCGGGTCTACAACCCGGAGGGGATGGTGGACGAGTTCGTGACCCAGATCCGGCGCGAACTCGATTTCACCCAGGACGGGATGAACGCGGAGCGTCTCAGGCGGAACCTCGCCGACCTGCCGTGCGTGAGGATCCCTCGCATCCACTGGGACCTCTCCGGCCCTGCCATGCTTGCGATGGACTATATGGAGGGCGTACGGATCGATGACGTCGAGGCGATCCAGGCCCTCGGCCTCTCCCCCGGGGATGTCGCCGCGACAGGGTTCGAGGCCTACGTCAAGCAGATCTTCGTCGACGGTTTCTTTCACGGCGATCCCCATCCCGGCAATCTCCTCGTGACACGCCAGGGCGAGGTCGTCTTCCTCGACTACGGTATCGTCGGCGTCCTCCGCCCGGAGCGGCGGCGGGTCTTCGTGGACCTCCTCCTCGCCATGAGCGGAACGGACGTCGCCGGGGTGATCTCGGCGCTCAAGAAACTCGACGTCCGGATCGATCCGGCGGTGCTCGATGGGGTGAAAGACGATCTCTATGTGGTCCTGCTCGACTACCGGGAGACGAAGATCGAGCAGGTGAACTTCGGGACGGCGATCCGGGGCCTGACCGAGACCCTTCGGAGGTACCGTATCCGGGTGCCGTCGACCCTGATGATCATGATGAAGGTGATCGTCATGGTGATGGACATCGGTACCCGGCTCGATCCCTCGTTCAACTTCGACCAGAGGATCCGGCCGTACCTCCTCGATATCGCTACGGCGCAACGGCTCTCCCCCGATAACGTGACCGGTGCGATGCAGTCGATCGTCGGTGCGGCCGAGAACCTCATCGCCATCCCCGGGAACGTGAACGAGACGCTCAAGACACTCTCGGAGGGCACCATCACGCTTGAACTCGAGAACTATGACCTTGAAGAGATCGTCGGCGTCATCGACCGGACGAGCGACAAGATCATCGTGGGGGTGGTGGTCGCCGCGGTCATCGTGGGCTCGTCGCTGGTGCTCCGGGTTGCCGACGTTCCCGTGCCCGGGTACGTCTCGACGCTCGCAACGCTGGGCTACGTCTTTGCGGTGATCGTCGGGTTCTACGCGGTCTACAACGTCCTCAGGCACAGCCGGGGAAACCGGAGGTGAGCGGGGGGTGTCCCGGGGTCACAGTTCCTGGTGCCTCCTGCTCTTGAAGGGGCAGATGGGTTCGCTCTGTGAGGTCTCCGGTGCAGTAGCCCCCCGGGCACGGATGTCCGGGTGGGGCTGGCGGCGGCCCAAAAAAAAGAGTTACTCGCCCTTCTTGAAGAAGAGCCGGCAGTGGCAGGCACCCTGCTCCTCGATCTCTTCCTCGTGGTAGACGCAGGGGCAGACGATGATCCGGTCCTTCTCGGGGTCGCCGCTCCGGAGCCTGCAGGGGCAGTATGCCTCCCCGAACCGCTCCTTGTTCCGGGCGAGCCCGCGGAGGACGGCATCGAGCTGCTTCTCGTCGACGTTCAAGACGAACCCTTTCTCCTTCGCGTATACCTTTGCCCTGGTCCGCGCCTCTTTAATCCCTTCTTCACTCATGATTAGAACTCCAATTGTACAACTTACCGGCGCCTGTACTCTTCGATATAGGCTATCACCGAATTAAATATTTTTACTCCGGGCATTCCCACTTCTGGTCCAATGGCGACGACGGCGGTGCAGTTCATGCGGGCTCGCCCCAGGGCGCCGAGAGGATCCGCTTCGCGACGCCGGCATAGGTCTCCATGACGTCCCCTTTGCCGAACCGGTAGACGTCCTTATCGAGGGACGTCCCGGTCTCCTTGTCCCAGAGGCGCATTGAGTCCATGCTGATCTCGTCGCCGAGGACGATCTCGCCGTTGTACCGGCCGAACTCCATCTTGAAGTCGACCAGGGTGATGCCGCGCAGGTCGAGGTAATCCGAGAGCAACTCGTTTATCGCGAGCGCCATGGCCTTGATCTGGTCGAGTTCCTCGGGCGTGGCGAGACCGAGAGCGTAGATCAGGTCGTCGTTCAACATCGGGTCATGGTGAGCGTCGCTCTTGTAGTCGATGACGATCAACGGCGGGTCGAGCGGGGCACCTTCCCGGAACGGGTAGTTGCGCACGATCGAGCCGGCCGCGACGTTTCTCACGATCACCTCGAGCGGGATCATCGTGAGGTTGCGCACCGCGACGACGCCGGGCTCGATGCTCGCCAGATAATGCGTCCTGATCCCGTGCTCTTCCAGGTACCCGAAGATGAAGGTCGAAACCTCCGCGTTGTATCTCCCTTTGCCGCTCAGGGTATCTTTCTTCCCGCCGTCAAACGCCGTGATGTCGTCCCGGAACTTCATGATGTATACCTCCGGGTCGTCGGTGCGGTAGACGGATTTAGCCTTCCCTGTGTAGAGGAGGTCAGCCTGTTTCATGGTCGAATCTCCTGATAGGTGTTGTCCGGGATTTGTCATGAGGTTATGCACCCGCGCTCCGGTCTGGTGCGGCAACCCTCTCCGCGAGCCGCCGGATGAGGGGTTCGAGCCGGGGGGAGTACCAGCCCCGCTCGATGTGATGCGGGTAGATGCAGAGCCGCTCGCGCAGTTCGGCATCGCCGGCGATCCGCCGGAGTTCGTCGATCTGCGGCCAGGGGTGCTCGGGGTTGACGTAATCGACGGTGAGCGGGGAGACCCCGCCGAGGTCGTTCACGCCGCACCCGATGAGGCGGGACGCGTCCGCGAGGTTCGGGGGTATCTGGACGGCGACGTCGGAGGGAAGGATCTCGCGGGCGAGGCGTATCGTCGCGCAGATCTCGTCGGGGGCGGGAACCGCCGCACCCTCCATCGCGGTCCCGGGTTTCGGGCAGAAGTTCTGGACGATGACTTCCTGGATATGACCAAACCGTGCGTGGAGGTCGGCGATGACCTGGAGCGACTCCTCGCGGTCGTCCATCGTCTCGCCGATCCCGAGCAGGATCCCGGTCGTGAACGGGATCGAGAGTCTCCCGGCGTTCTCGATCATCTCTATCCTGACCGCGGGGTCCTTCCCCGGGGAGTTCTGGTGCGCCGGGACGTCCGCGGTCGTCTCGAGCATCAGCCCCATGCTCGCGTTCACCTCGCGGAGCCGGTCGAGTTCGGCGTAGGTGAGGATGCCGGCGTTGGTGTGCGGGAGGAGACCGCGCTCGATTGCCGCGAGTGAGAGGTCGTAGACGTAGTCGAGGATGTCCGCGTAACCGAGCCGCCCGAGCACCGCGCCAAAGCCCGGCACCGCGCCGGGCCGCTCCCCGAAAGTGAAGAGCGCTTCCGTGCACCCGAGCGCCGCACTTGCGTCCAGCGTCCGGATCGCCTCAGCGGGCGGCATGACGCACCCCTCCTTGACGGGGGTGCGGAAACAGCAGTAGCCGCAACGGTTCTGGCAGACCGTCGTCAGGGGGAGGAACGCGTTTCGTGAGTAGGTGATCACGCGCCGGTGCATGGGTACATGTCGGCACCGCCTTACATGAACCTTCGGGAACGGGGGCCCTATGCGCCTCACAGAGCCCCGGAGCGCCGCGCCGGAGGGATGCGGTACGGTCGGGCGGGGAGTTCCCGATATCAGCATGCCCGCCCTTCCCCCGCCGCCGGGAAAACGATGCCTTTTTGATGCAGCCCCGACAATCGTTTCTCGATGTACTTCCACGCGCTCATCCCCTTTAAGCCGGTGAACCCCAAGACGCGCCTCTCCTGCATCCTCGACCAGGAAGAGCGGGAAGCGTTTGCCCGGGCGATGCTTGAAGACGTGATCGCCGCCGTGCAGAAGTCCGGGTGCAGCGCCACCCTCCTCTGCACCCACCCCTTCAAACATGAGAACGCCCTCATCGCTGTCCGGAAGGAGTCGCTCAACGATGCCATCAACTGGGCGCTCAAGCAGTTCCACTGCCCTGCGCTCATCATCATGGGCGATATCCCCCTGGTGACGGCCGGGGATATCCAGCGGCTGATCCGAACCGAGAAGGATATGTCCATCGTGCCCGGCCGGGGCGGCGGGACGAACATCATATTCTTGAAAAAGCCGCAGTGCTTCCGTGCCGACTACTACGGCGCGAGTTTCCTCGACCATATGCGGATCGCCGAGGAGTGCAACTTCTCCGTCGAGGTGATCGACTCGTTTCGGATGTCGACCGATATCGACGAGAAAGGTGACCTGGTTGAGATCCTCATCCACGGAAAAGGGAGAAAGAGCAGGGAGTACCTGGAGAACTCAGGGTTCTCTCTTGCCATCGACGAGAAGGGACGGGTCGGCGTGCAGCGCGACGCCCATAAAGAGACACTCTGAAGCGTCGATGGTCTCGACCCCGGCGTAATCGCCGACGGGGAGCCCGACTCCCCGCACCACGGCCGCGGGGACGCACTCTCCTGCCTCGCCCATCACGAGTTCGGCGGCGGAGGCGATGCAGTCCGCGACCGCCCTCTTCGTGACCTCGAGTTCGCGGTCGAAGAGATCTTTTTTCCCGCGCTCATCAACCACCGAGGGGATGCCCGAGCACCCGATCGCGACCCCGGAGCACCCGAGCCGCATCGCGTGTGTCCGGGAATCGACGACGATCACCCCGACGTCCGCACCCGACCGCTCCCGTATCGCCGCACGGATACGCGCGGCGGACGCATCCGGGTCAAGGGGGAGGAGGACGAGCGAGCCTTCCGGGGCGTTCGAGGCGTCGATCCCCGCGTTCGGGAGGAGGGTCCCGTTCTTCATGCAGAGCAGGAACCCGGGTATCCCGCCGACGATCCGGTCGCTCTCCCGGAGGACCACCTCGGCGTGGCGGGGGTCCATATGATACTCTTCGGCGAGCCGGAGGGCCTCCGCCGAGGGCTCGACATCGGCGAGCCTCACGACCCGCCCTTCGGCGGTGGCGAGAGCGGACTCCGCGACGACCACGACATCGCCCGTCTCGAATCCGCGGGCGGCTGAGTGTTCGACGGAAGAGAACAGGTGCGCCGCGACGTCGTCGCCGGGGCGGAGCAGGGGGGTTGCAAGACCGTATATCGAGAATGAAGGTGTCGTCATGTCTGCCTCATCGTTGCATGGACCCGCAGGAGGTCGGCGGTCTCGGGGACGTCGTGGCTCCGCACGACGGCCGCACCTGCGTCGACGAGCATCGTCGTGAGCGCGAGGGTGCCCGCGAGCCGGTCATCGGGCTGGCGGCCGAGCAGGTCGCCGATGAACGTCTTCCTCGAGACCGCGGCAAGCACCGGGCGGCCGAACTCCATGAACGAGTGAAAGTTCCGGCAGAGTTCCCAGTCGTCCTCGCTCGTCCGTTCGGGAACCCATCGCCCGACCGCGGGGTCGAGGACGTACTCCTCGATCCCGAGGCGCACGCACCGGCCAACGACCGCTTCGAGGGCTTTCTGTGTAGCGGCAACTCCGGCGGCGTCGCCGGGCTCCCGGCAACTCGCCATCGCGAAGACCGGGAGCCCGGAGTCGGCGACCGCCCGCGCGTAGCGCTCTTCGGCAAGCCCGGAGATATCGTTCACCGCATGGACGTCGTGGCGGAGGCAGACCTCGAGCACCTCCGGGTGCCGGGTATCCACCGAGAGGGTGATCCCGGTCCCGTCGAGTTCCGAGAGAGCCGCGTCCACCCGCGCCGCCTCCTCGGCGACGGTGATGGGAGAAGAGCCCGGGGCGGTGCTTCGCGCCCCGAGATCGATCATATCGGCGCCCGCCGCCGTCATGGCAAGGGCGCGGTCGTATATCTCTTTTGCCGGGATATAGGAGCCCCGGTAGAACGACTCGGGGCTGCAGTTGATGACGCCCATCAGCCGAGCCGGGGCGCCGCCGCCGATCCGGAGACGGTTTACCAAACACTGGTGTTGTCGCATGTCCTCATCTTGGCCGCCATGAACGTGTTCTCCATCAGCGTCGCGATGGTCATGGGGCCGACGCCTCCGGGAACCGGGGTTATCGCTCCCGCCCGGTCCTTCACCGCCTCGAAATCGACGTCGCCACAGAGCTTGCCCTGCTCGTCCTGGTTGATGCCGACATCGATGACTGTCGCGCCCTCCTTCACCATATCCGGCCCGACAAACTTCGCTTTTCCGATGGCGCTGACCAGGATGTCGGCCGCTCGCATCTCCGCTGCGAGGTTTGCGGTCTTTGAGTGGCATATGGTGACGGTCGCGTCGGCGTTCAGGAGCAGGGCGGCCATCGGCCGGCCGACGTCGATGCTCCGGCCGACGACGACCGCCCGCTTCCCTGCGATCGGGATCTGGTATTCATCGAGGATCGTCATGATCCCCTGCGGGGTGCAGGGTGCAAAGACCGGGCTTCCGGAGAAGAGCCTCCCGAGGCTACAGGGATGGAACCCGTCCACGTCCTTATCGGGCGCGACCGCCTCGATGACGCGGGTGGTATCGACCCCGGAGGGGAGCGGGAGCTGGACCAGGATCCCGTTGATCTCGGGATCGTTGTTGAGGCGCGTGACCGCTTCGAGCACCCGCCCGGTCGTGGCGTCCGCCGGGAGTTCGATCCCGATCGACCCGATCCCGACGCGCTCGCACGCCCGGTGCTTCATGCGGACGTACATCTGCGACGCGGGGTCTTCGCCCACGATGACAGTCGCGAGGCGCGGGTAGAGCCCGGACTCATCTATCTTCTCTTTCAGGATCTCGAGCCTCTTCTCCGAGACCGCTTTGCCGTCGAGTATCATGCTACTTCAGGGTAGAGGGGGTACTTGCTCGCGAGGGCAATAACCTCTTCTCTCACTTCGGTGATCGCTTTCTTTGAGGTCTTATCCTTTGCGATATCCTTCACGACCCGGGCGATCCAGTGGCCGATCTGTTTCATCTCCTCCTCTTTCATGCCGCGCGAGGTGACGGCAGGCGTGCCGATTCTGAGGCCGCTCGTCACGAAGGGGCTGAGCTGTTCGCGGGGGATGGTGTTCTTGTTCACGGTGATCCCCGCCTCGCCGAGCGCGACCTCGGCCGCGAGGCCGGTGAGGTGCTGGCCGTTCGTCGAGACCCCGGTCAGGTCGAGCAGGATGAGGTGGTTGTCGGTGCCGCCGGAGACGAGGTCGAGCCCTTCGCTCGCAAGGACATCGGCCATCGTCTTTGCGTTCCTGACGACCTGCCCGCAGTAGTCCTTATACGCGGGGGTCAGGGCCTCCTTGAAGCAGACCGCCTTTGCCGCGATCGTATGCATCAGCGGGCCGCCCTGCATCCCCGGGAAGATCGACTTGTCGATCGCGGCCGCGTCCTCGTTGCTGCACATGATGGCGCCGCCGCGGGGGCCGCGCAGGGTCTTGTGCGTCGTCGTCGTCACGATGTCGACGACTCCTACGGGAGAGTTGTGGTGTCCGGTCGCGCAGAGCCCGGCGATATGGGCGATATCGGCCATGCATCGCGCGCCGACGGTGTCGGCGACCTCCTGGAAAGCCTTGAAGTCGATCTCGCGCGGGTAAGCGCTTGCGCCGCAGACGATCATCTGCGGACTCACCGTTCGTGCGAGATCCTCGATCGCCGCGTAGTCAAGCGTCTCCGACTCGGTATCGACGCCGTAGTGGAAGATGGAGTACCAGCGCCCGGTGATGTTGACCGGCGACCCATGGGAGAGGTGGCCGCCCTGGGTGAGGCTCTGGCTCAGGATCCTGTCCTTGTAGCCGAGGTAGGCGAAGTAGACCGCCTGGTTTGCCTGGCTTCCCGAGTGGGGCTGGACGTTTGCGTGCTCGGCGCCGAAGAGTTCGCAGAGCCGGTCGCGCGCCAGGTTCTCCACGACGTCATGATACTCACAGCCGCCGTAATAGCGCTTGCCGGGGTATCCCTCGGCATATTTGTTGGTCATGATAGAACCCATCGCTTCGAGAACCGCCTTGCTGACGACGTTCTCGGAGGCGATCAGTTCCAGCCCGTTGACCTGGCGCAGGCGCTCTTCCTCGATGAGGCCTGCGACTTCCGGATCGAAGGTTGCCAGATTAGACATGCAGAAAAATGGTTGCCCCGTTGAGGTAATATGCTTTCTTTTATACAGGGCCGGTTACACGTGCCCGGACGCATAGTGCTTCCTCAGCATCCGCTACGGACGCCGGGATCTCCCCGGTTGCGCCCCGGATAAAATGTAATACTTCTTAATTCAGGGGATCTATAGTAATATTATTACGTAATTATTATCAAGGATTAGTTTGAGGGAGATAATGGCGCAGAAAGATGCAAGGATACGGTTTCTTGAGCGGGAACTTGCGGAACGCGAAAAGGAGATGGAGACGATGAAAGAGCGAGAAGAGCTGCCGGTAGCGGAGGCGGGGGACGAACGCCTCTGCGACCTGGAGCGGAAGGTGCGGGAGTTCGAGGATGTTATGAGAGGTCTGGGAGACGATCATGTATCTTCCCGGGCACCGGAGGCGGGAGACGAGCGCCTGCGTGACCTGGAGAGGAAGGTGAGGGAACTGGAGGCCGTGATCAAAGGCCTGACGGAAGAGGTTCTCGACATCAAATCGATCGTGATGAAACTCGCCCGGGACGCGGATGAGCGCCGGAAGGTGACTGCGGTGCCGGCAGAAGCGAGGAAGCCCGTGGTTACGCTCCAGGCGGAACCGCGCGCCGAGGCCGAACCGCGCCCCGTGCGTGCCGTGGAGCGGAAGGCTCCCGCGCGTCAGGTGGAGCGGCGGCAGCCCGCGCCCGTTGCCGAGGACGACCGGGATCTCGAACTCATCATGCAGAACGACGGGACGCTGAAGCCGGAGCCGAGGAGATCCTCCGAGTACATCGTCGCCAGCGTTGGGTCCCGGGCCGCCGCGGCAAAGGGCCGGGGGAAAGGCGGCAAACCGGCCGAAAGCAAGCTCTTCGTCGAGCAGAAGGCCCGTCCGGTCGATGATGTCATCCAGGCTGAAGAGGACGACACCGTCGACCTCGATCGATAGGTAAGGGAGCCCCGTCCTTGTACATCACGCAGCTTGAGATCGACAACTTCAAGTCTTTCGCCAGAAAGACGAAAATTCCTTTTTTCGAAGGATTTACCGTCGTCTCAGGCCCGAACGGATCCGGAAAGAGCAACATCATCGATAGCATCCTCTTCGTCCTGGCCCTCTCGGGTGCGCGAGGGCTGCGGGCCGAGAAGCTGACCGATCTCATCAATGTCAACTCCGGGAAGAACACCGCCGAGGTGACGATCACGTTCTCGGACGGAACGGTGATCCGCCGCCGGATCAAGCGGACGTCGGCGGGATACTACAGTTACAACTACCTCAACAGCCGTCTCTGCAAGCAGGCCGACATCATCGAGTTCCTCGCGAAGATCGGGATCAAGCCAGAGGGCTACAACGTCGTGATGCAGGGCGACATCACCCGCATCATGGAGATGACCGACGGCGAGCGGCGAAAGATCATCGACGAGATTGCCGGTGTCGCCGAGTTCGATCAGAAACGCGGCCAGGCGTTCTCGGAGCTCGAGGTGGTGCGGGAGCGGCTCGAACGCGAGGAACTCCTCTTGAACGAGCTTGTGGCGCGACTTGACGCGCTCCAGCATGAGCGCGAGCAGGCGATGGAGTACCGGCGGTGGCAGACAGACCTCGAGCACCTCGAGCAGTGCCGGGGTGCGGCGCTCGTCCGGCAGAAGGAGCAGGAGATCGGCACCCTCCACGGTCTCATGCAGGATCAGCAGGCGGCGACCACACGCGTCGAAGGCGAGGTCGAGGCCGTCCACAACGAGATCGAGGAGGCGCACGGGCGCCAGCAGGCAGTCGAAGAGGAGATAAACCACAAGAGCGGCCCCGAGTATCTCGAACTCGTCGGAAAACTCGAAGAGGCGCGAAGCGCGATCAAGCTCGGCGAGAAGAACATCGAGCGGCTGGTGGTCAATCGCGACGAGAATGGCGAGGCTGTCCAGCGGATCTATCTCGACGGCAAACGCGCCGAGGCAAAGGTCGAGGAATGCGCCGTACAGATCCGCAACCTCTCGATCGACCGGGCGAACCTCGCCATGGAACTCGCGACGCAGCGCGATGAGATGCAGGAGGTCGAGGATCGCATCGCAAGCGGGAGCAAGGAGGTCGAAGGGGTAAAAGACCAACTCTTCGCAAAGATGCAGGATCTGGAGAGCAAGAAGGAGCTCCGGTCCAAGATTCTCCACGAGCAGGATATCTTCATCGAGAAGAGCCGGATGCGGACCTCAGAGCGGGAACGCCTGGACGCGCGGCTCAAGCAGATCGATGAGGAACTCACGAACAAGCAGGAGCAGGTAGCGGAGTACTCCTCTTCGATGGCCGACTGCGAGGCACAGAAGCGGCAGGTCGAGCGGGATCTCTCCGAGGCGGAGAGCACGCTCTTTGGGCGGCGCTCGGCACTCGATCGGCTGAAGAAGGAGATCCGGGAGAACGAGCAGAACCTGATGCGCTTTGAGGCGCAGCAGCAGGCGCACGGCGATGCCGGCGGGAAGGCGATGGAGGCCGTCCTCGACATGGACGGCGTCCATGGTGCGGTCGCGCAGCTCGGGCGGGCGCCGCCGGAGTACGCAACCGCGCTCGACGTGGCGGCGATGGGCCGGCTCAGATGGATCATCGTCGATACCGACTCGGTGGCGTCCGATGCGATCCGTTACTTGAAAGAGAACCGGCTCGGGCGGGTCACGTTCCTGCCGCTCAACAAACTTCGGCCCCCGATCCTCTCGCCGCTCGAGGCCGATCCCGGGATCGTCGGCTATGCGGTCGATCTCCTGGAGTACGACCCGGCGTTCGACCGCGCGTTCCGTGTCGTCTTCGGCGCGACGGTGGTGGTGGATACCCTCGACCGTGCGCGGCGGATGATGGGCCGGTACAAGATGGTCACCGTCGAGGGTGATGTCGTCGAGAGGAGCGGCGCCATGACCGGCGGTTCCCAGGGGAAGAAGGTCCGCGGGTTCGGCGTGGCGGTCGACGACGAGATCGCCCGGACCCGCGCGAAGCTTGCCGAACTCGAGGGGGAGGCGGGCGAGATCGAGGCGTCCACCGGCCGCTTTGCCGTGGTTGCGGAGGCGAAACGGGCGGAGCGGAGTTCGATCGACGAGCAGGTTGCGCGCTATCGGATGATGGTGGACGAGTTTCAGAAGCGGATCGAGGTGCTCTCCGGCGAGAAGCGGACGCTCGAAGAGAGCCTGCAGGAGATGCTCGATGCCGCGAAGAACGGCGGCGAGGAGCTTGCGCGGCTCGAGGGCGATCTCGAGCGGATAACCGGCGAGATCGCACAGGTCTCGGCAGAGATCGACGACCTCAAGAAGAGACTCGACGACACCGAGGTTCCGGTGCTCAGCGAGCGCTACGAGAGCATCCGTAAAGCCGTCGAGGACATCGAGCGCCGGCTCCGGAACAAGGACGCTGACATCACCGATGTGAAGCGTGAGCGCCAGCACTTCGCGAACCGGATCGAGGAACTTGGCGCGGAACGGAGCCGTCTGGAGGCGAAGAACCAGGAGATCGGTGACGAGATCACGGCCACGCAGGAGCAAATCGAGGAGCAGCGCCGCCTGATCGTGCAGTTCGAGGCGCGCCAGAAGGAGTTCTCTGACGAACTCGCGGGCCTGCACGAGAAGCGCGATCGTGTTCTCGCGGAGATCCGGGTGCTCGACCAGCGCTCGCTTGAACTCTCGGGTGCGATGGAGCGGATCCGGATGCAGATCGACGCTCTCAATGAGCGGGAACACTCGCTTCTCGCGGAACTTGCGGTGCTCAAGGAGCAGGCGGGCGATGTGGAGACGGATCTCGCTCTCGCCGCCATCGACGCCGGGATCGCGGAGGCCGAGAAGGCGCTCAAGAAGATCGGTGCGGTGAACATGCTCGCGATCGAGGAGTGCGACCGGGTCTCTGCCCGTGTCGAGGAGCGGACGGAGAAGAAAGAGGTGCTCTCGCGGGAGCGGATGATGCTCCTCGAACGGATCGAGCGGTTTGAGAAGATGAAGTACGACGCCTTCATGACGGCGTTTACTGCGATCGACACGAACTTCCGCGAGATATTCGCGCGTCTGACCGACGGGAGTGGGAGGCTCGTCCTCGACAATGAAGAGGATCCTTTCTCCGGCGGGATGACGTTTGCGGTCCAGCCGCGGGACAAGAAGGTGCACCTCCTCTCCTCGCTCTCGGGGGGCGAGAAGTCGCTCACCACGCTCGCTTTCATCTTCTCCATCCAGCAGTTCATGCCCGCGCCGTTCTACGCGCTCGATGAGGTGGATATGTTCCTCGACGGGAACAACGTCGGCCGCATCGCTGCCATGATGAGCGAGCTCTCGGGGAACGCGCAGTCGGTCATCGTCTCGCTCCGAAAACCGATGATTGAGCGTGCCGACCGCATCGTGGGCGTGACGATCCGCGCGGACAAGAGCACCTATGTGACCGGTGTGCAGAACAATGGATGAGGAACCAGTCGAGATCCTGGCCGGCATGGCCGAGCGGGGGGAGGTCGATCCCTGGAACATCGATATCGTGGACGTGACCGACCGGTTCCTCGCCGAACTCGACCGGAGGAAGGAACTGGATCTCCGGATCTCGGGGAGGACGCTCTTTTATGCCGCGTGCCTGTTGCGCCTGAAGTCGGATTATTTCGACGGTTGGGGTGAAGAAGAGGACGAGGATTCGTTCGACGACGAGGACGAGTCGATCGAGGATCTCGGGTTCGACTTCGAGTCGGCCGGGGAGGCCGAGCCGATCGGTCGCCTGGAGCGCGAGATCCAGCGCCGCCTGGGGCGAAAGAATCTGCGCAAACGCCCGCCGGTCACGCTCTACGAACTGATCAAGCAGCTCAAAACGGCGGAGAAGGAGCAACGCCGCCGGCAGCGGAAACGCGTCCCTGTAGTGAGAGAGCCGGATCTCGACCTCAACGCGCGGGATGTGGTGGCGGTGGCGCACGATGAGGGATACCAGGGCGCGGTCTCGGGCGTGATGAAGGAGTTCCGGCGCGTTGCCCCGAACGGGGCTGTCCTGACGCTCGGCGATCTCGCCAGCACCATGGGACGGAGCCGCCGTGAGGTCTACATCCCGCTCCTGTTCCTGATGCTCGAGGGGGAACTCGCGCTCTGGCAGGACGAGTTCTTCGGTGAGATCTATGTCGGCGAGCGGATCCCGGAGAGCGATACCGGAGAGACTGATCGGGAGATGTAATCTCCAGCCTGATGACGCCGGTCGCTTTTTTCCCGCGATAATTTGGGTGGTGCCCGGCATGCCTGACACTCGCTTTCGGGTGGACCCGGCCCAAGATCTCCCCTATCGGCTCCGACAAAGCCTTATTCCGGGTGTCCCTCTTCCCTGGCGTGATTGGCACCTGACCCGGCCTGTTCTCGCACAGGGCCCTCTCTTGTATGCATCTCTTCGTGCTGTGGCCCCCGGGGTGGCGGCTCGTGGGTGAGGGACACCTCCGCTGTCTCCCCCCTCTTGTGACGCCTGTGGGGCGGCCCCACCTGTGCTTCGTGCTCCCCCCGCCCGCGCAGGGCGGAGGCAGTCGTGGCGAGACTCTATGGGAAGTCGTATTCTGGACCCGCATGTGGGCGGGAACAGCCGGGGAAAGTCTCATATCATCAGGTTTTTCGTGGAGTAATCCCGGTAATTATGTCGGATTCGTCTTTGACGGTACTGCGCGCATGGGGTATTGCCTGCGCACGGGGTTCCCGCCGAGGTCATTTGAGGGGCGAAGCCGGACTATTCTGCGGGCCGATCCCGCTTTCCCGAACAGGTTGGGGTAAATGTTTAAATACCTCTGCCGTCAACATGTAATAGTCAAGTTGGGAGTCAAATCCGCGTGAATTCTGCACAATGCGTGCAGAACGCCCGGAGTCTCAACGTTTATGGGGGTTTAAGCCGCGTGCTTGGATCCGACGATGCAGGGAAATGTTCATATAGCATTGATGATAACATTGTAAGGCTGTGTTGTCAGGGCGTCGGATCGTGCAGCCCCTCGGGGTGGTCTGATCCTGTGTCTCTTCAACCGCTGTGAGGGCTCGACAATTAGTTCGGGTCTGATGCAGGGGACAATGTTTATATGTCCAGAGATTCAACTTGTATTCTCACAAGAGATCTCGCACACCCGCGATGCGGGTGTGCCGGTCGGGGAATACAGATCTCCGGCCTGAAACCTCTGTGGGAGCAAATGTTTATATGCGATAACTCGCAAATATATGTTCCTGCACAGGTGAAACGCGCGAGGTCCCGGAACGCAAAATTCCGGGGGAACTCCTCGTTCGGGCCGGGGATTCAACTTGGAATCTCTGGCGCGGATCCTGTGGGTGGATGAAAACGTTTATATGTGTTGAATCACAAACGTTAATTCCCTCGCAGGGGAAGTCTCGCGACCCGGTCGGGCCGAGTTCCCTGCACTCAAAAGGATATGAAGATTCGAGACTCGTTCTCGAATCCGATGCAGGAAACATATGTTTAAATACTCATAGAATAAACATTGTTATCCTGATGATGGAGAATCAACACGACCGCCATTGTGCGGGTTGATTCTGACGTTGGCATTGGCAATGCGGAAATTTGTTCAGTAACCGCTAATTCTTCCAAGTTCAGTAAGTGTGCGTATTTCAAATTCTGGTTGATCCTGCCAGAGGCCACTGCTATCGGGGTTCGATTAAGCCATGCGAGTCGAGAGGGTTCGGCCCTCGGCGTACTGCTCAGTAACACGTGGATAACCTGCCCTAAGGAAGGGGATAATCCCGGGAAACTGGGGATAATACCCTATAGGTTACAGATGCTGGAATGCTCTGTAACTCAAAGTTCCGGCGCCTTAGGATGGATCTGCGGCCGATTAGGTTGTTGTTGGGGTAATGGCCCAACAAGCCAGTAATCGGTACGGGTTGTGGGAGCAAGAGCCCGGAGTTGGATTCTGAGACACGAATCCAGGCCCTACGGGGCGCAGCAGGCGCGAAAACTTTACAATGCGGGCAACCGTGATAAGGGAACCTCGAGTGCCTGTATATGCAGGCTGTCCAGGTGTCTAAAGCACACCTGAAGAAAGGGCCGGGCAAGACCGGTGCCAGCCGCCGCGGTAATACCGGCGGCTCGAGTGGTGGCCACTTTTATTGGGCTTAAAGCGTTCGTAGCTGGGTTATTAAGTCCCTTGGGAAATCCGACAGCTTAACTGTCGGGCGTCTAAGAGATACTGGTAATCTTGGAACCGGGAGAGGTGAGGGGTACTTCGGGGGTAGGAGTGAAATCCTGTAATCCTCGAGGGACCACCTGTGGCGAAGGCGCCTCACCAGAACGGCTTCGACAGTGAGGGACGAAAGCTGGGGGAGCAAACCGGATTAGATACCCGGGTAGTCCCAGCCGTAAACGATGTGCGTTAGGTGTATCGACGACCACGAGTCGTCGAGGTGCCGAAGGGAAACCGTGAAACGTACCGCCTGGGAAGTACGGTCGCAAGGCTGAAACTTAAAGGAATTGGCGGGGGAGCACCACAACAGGTGGAGCCTGCGGTTTAATTGGACTCAACGCCGGAAATCTCACCGGATAAGACAGCGGAATGATTGCCGGGCTGAAGACTCTGCATGACTAGCTGAGAGGAGGTGCATGGCCGTCGT
This sequence comes from Methanobacteriota archaeon, assembly GCA_023393455.1. Taxonomy (GTDB): domain Archaea; phylum Halobacteriota; class Methanomicrobia; order Methanomicrobiales; family Methanoculleaceae; genus Methanoculleus. The sequence goes on from JAEWLJ010000015.1 coordinate 120,328, forward strand.
CAGTTCGTACTGTGAAGCATCCTGTTAAGTCAGGCAACGAGCGAGACCCACGCCAACAGTTGCCAGCACGATCCCCGGATTGGTGGGGACACTGTTGGGACCGCCTCTGCTAAAGGGGAGGAAGGAATGGGCAACGGTAGGTCAGCATGCCCCGAATTATCCGGGCTACACGCGGGCTACAATGGGCAGGACAATGGGTATCGACATCGAAAGGTGAAGGCAATCTCCTAAACCTGTCCGTAGTTCGGATTGTGGGCTGTAACTCGCCCACATGAAGCTGGAATCTGTAGTAATCGCGTTTCAAAATAACGCGGTGAATGTGTCCCTGCTCCTTGCACACACCGCCCGTCAAACCACCCGAGTGGGGTTTGGATGAGGCTGCGGTCGTTGCCGCAGTCGAATCTAGGTTCCGCAAGGGGGGTTAAGTCGTAACAAGGTAGCCGTAGGGGAATCTGCGGCTGGATCACCTCCTAAAGAAATCGACTTGGGTTTTAAGCGGTTGCTGAACAAAACGTAAAATTGCCGATGTCAACGGAAAGTTAGGGCTCATAGCTCAGTTGGAAGAGCGCCGCCTTTGCGAGGCGGAGGCCGGGGGTTCAAATCCCCCTGAGTCCACTGGGCAGGAAGCATCTCTTCCTGCCTTCAATGCACCCGGAGATGTGAATCACCGGGGAAGAGCTGAAGGTCTTTTGACCTGACGAAGCTGTGTATAGGTGCGTACTCTGGACGTTAAATGAGTTCAACGGAATGGCGATATGCCTATCAGTGGATGGCTCGGTTCGAGTGCCGAAGAAGGGCGTGCCAAGCTGCGATAAGCTCCGGGAAGACGCATGGAGTCTACGATCCGGAGATTCCCTAATGGGACATCCTAACACTTCGGTGTTGATCCGTAAGGATCGGGAACCCCCCGAATTGAAACATCTTAGTAGGGGGAGGAAAAGAAATCAACCGAGATGTCGTTAGTAGAGGCGATCGAACACGACAGAGTTCAAACTGAATCCCGCAAGGGAGATGTGGTGTAGTAAGCCTACCATCTGGGTACCAAGGTCAAATGGAAGTCCTCTGGAATGTGGCACCAAAGAGGGTGACAGTCCCGTACATGTAAGCCGAGGTATCCTGGTAGTGTCTTGAGTACCGCGGGTCGGAATTCTCGCGGGAATCTGGGGGTCATCAACCTCCAAAACTAAATACTACTCGAAACCGATAGCGTATTAGTAGCGTGAGCGAAGGCTGAAAAGTAACCCTTGAAAGGTGGTTAAAAGTGCCTGAAACTGATAGGTGATGGTGAGTTACGGCGTGAAAGGATCTTCCACGTGAAGGAACCCGTCGCGAGGCGGTAGTACGGGCGTGGTTGCCGATGTCGTAACGTACGTTTTGAAGAACGGGCCAGAGAGTTTATTCTGTAGGCGAAGGTTAACCCAAAAGGGGAGCCGAAGGGAAACCAACAGGTCCGTAGCCTTCGGGCATGGGACGACGTATTAAAAGTGCGTGGAGTCTGCAGGATAAGACCCGAAGCCTAGCGATCTATGCGTGGGCAGGTCGAAGCGTGCCGAAAGGCGCGTGGAGGACCGCAGGCGGTTTTGATATGCAAATCATTCGCGTGACCTGCGTATAGGAGTGAAAGATTAATCGAGCTGGGCATCCGCTGGTTCCTCTCGAAACATGCCGTAGCATGACCTGGCTGGAGATAGACGGTGAGGTAGAGCACTGATTGGGGGAGCTGGGGGAGAAATCCCTCACCCTCCTGTCAAACTCCAAATTCCCCGTCGTCGTAGAAGGCTGGCAGTCCGCATTACGGGGTAAGCTTGTAATGCGTAAGGGAGACAACCCAGACCGTGGTTAATGTCCCTCAATGTAGGTTAAGTGTCAACACTGAAAGGCGTCCCAGGCCAAAGACAACTGGAAGGTGAGCTCAGAAGCAGCTATCCTTTAAAAAGTGCGTAACAGCTTACCAGTCGAGGTTTGGGGCACTGAAAATGGACGGGGCTAAAACCTACTACAGATACCACGGACCACACTTTTGTGTGATGGCGTAGAGAGGCGTGCTGCCTGGGCAGAAGCAGGGGCGTAAGTTCCTGTGGACCGGGTAGTATTGAGAATTCTGGCATTAGTAGAAGCAAAGTTGGGTGAGAATCCCAACCGCCGGAGGGGCTAGGTTTCCTCGGCAATGTTCGTCAGCCGAGGGTTAGTCGGTCCTAAGTTGTGTCGTAATTCGAGCACAGCGAAAGGGAAACAGGTTAATATTCCTGTACCATGCGTCTGTAGCAGTTTACTGCCCTGACGCTTCGGGATATGCCGGGCAAGGTTGTCGCCTTGTCCAAGCGTTCAAACTCGTGGAGTACCGCCATGGTGAGAAGCGAGTGAAGGCGTGATGGGGTAACTCGGCAAATTCCTGGAGCCCGTGAAAAGGGAGACGTATGTCCGTACCGAGATCTGACACAGGTGCCCCTAGCTGAAAAGGCTAAGGCGTGTCGGTTTAATCGTGTTAAGGGAACTCGGCAAATTAGCCCCGTAACTTCGGGAGAAGGGGTGCCTGCCTGGTGATCAGGCAGGTCGCAGTGACCAGGGGGCTCTGACTGTCTAATAACAACATAGGTGACTGCAACTCGGAAACGATTAGTATAGTCACTGATTCCTGCCCAGTGCGAGTATCTGAACACCGGGTTCAACCGGACGAAGGACTCGTAAACGGCGGGGGTAACTATGACCCTCTTAAGGTAGCGTAGTACCTTGTCGCTTAATTGGCGACTTGCATGAATGGATTAACAAGAGCCCTACTGTCCCTAACACGAGGCCGTTGAACATTTTATCCTAGTGCAGAGACTAGGGACTCCAGATGGGAAGTGAAGACCCCGTGGAGCTTTACTGCAGCCTGTCGCTGTGTTACGGTATTCCTTGCGCAGCGTAGATGGGAGGCGTCGATCCACCCCTTCCGGGGGGTGGGGAGCCAACAATGAGACACCATCCTTGGTTTACTGTAACACTTACTCTAACTTGAGGACAACGATAGGTAGGCAGTTTGGGTGGGGCGCCACACCCTCGAAAAAATATCAAGGGTGCCCTATGGTCAACTCATGTGAGTCAGAAACTCACAGGAGAGTGTCAAGAGCATAAGTTGGCCTGACGCGATTACGCATAGCAAGTAATCGCGAGAGGAAACTCGGGTCTAACGAACCAATGAGCCTTATTGATGAGGGCCATTGACGACAGAAAAGCTACCCCGGGGATAACAGAGTCGTCGCCGGCAAGAGCACATATCGACCCGGCGGCTTGCTACCTCGATGTCGGTTCTTTCCATCCTGGCCGTGCAGCAGCGGCCAAGGGTGAGGTTGTTCGCCTATTAAAGGGGATCGTGAGCTGGGTTTAGACCGTCGTGAGACAGGTCGGTTACTATCTATCTGGAGTGTAAGGAGTCTGAAGGTAAGATGGAAATAGTACGAGAGGAACTTTCCGTCGTCGCCTCTGGTCGATCGGTTGTCCGACAGGGCAATGCCGAGCAGCTACGCGATAAGGGATAAAAGCTGAAAGCATCTAAGCTTGAAACCTGACCCGAAAAGAGACTCCGTTGAGGACACGGGTAAAAGACCCGTTTGATAGGTCCGGGATGTAAGCACGAAGGCAACGACGTGTTCAGTCCGCGGATACTAACGTCCAATGCCGTCCGTTGAACTCAGACGAAATCCAGAGTACGCACCGGTGATGCCTTACGGCCGAATCTGGTAAGGGTGTAACCCTTAAATAGATTGGGCGAGAAGATAGTAAGGCAACACAGCTTGCCAAGGTGGCGGAGCGGCCACGCGGTTGACTGCAGATCAACTACACCCCGGTTCAAGTCCGGGCCTTGGCTTTGGTAATAGCGGCCATAGCAGAGGGGAAACACCTGGACCCATTCCGAACCCAGAAGTTAAGCCCTCCCACGTGATGTGCGGTACTGAGGTGCGCGAGCCCTCGGGAAACACAACTCGCTGCTATTACCTTCCTTTAACTTTGAAAACTGTTCTTTGAGTTTACTGTTCTTTGAGTTTACTGTTCTTTGAGTTTCTACTCTGTTACTTTCTCGTGCGAACGCCTGTTATCGATCGCTCTTCTTTTGCGTAACGCATGTTTTAACCATTAATACTATCATAAAACCGAAAGACAGGGGTGGAGAAGAGCGGGAACAATCCCTGTCGCCCTGTTGAGGCGCACCTTCCGGAACATCCGGCACGATGCCCGGTTGGGCTCTTCCCCGTTCCCGGTGTCTGGAATTGAGGTTTAAAGATCGGATCTCAAGGATGTCCGCCACTGCGACGGCACCATTCTATCTGTTAGTGGTGGAGTATATTTAACTTTTGTCGCAGGTCGAACTATTTGCCTTTACTCCTGTGGCTCACATCATGCTACCGGCGGCGCTTCCGAAGAGACTCTCTTCCGGACGTTTACGCCGTACGGCTGGCGCCTCTCCTCTACCCGGGCGAGGATCTGCGAGAGCACCTCCTCGTCGGTCGGGAGGCCCAGGGAGAGAACTTTCTTCATCCGGATCGGGATGGAGTCCATCCGGTAACCCGTCCCCTCACAGTCGATCCCCACACATGCGACCGGGATGTGGAGGTCTGCAAAGGAGGTGCTGAGCGAGACGAAGGGATCGATGACGATCGTCGGGATCGTCGCAAGGTGCTCGTTGCACCTCCTCGGAAAGTGCGCCCCGGGATCGGCGCCGATGATGAGGCATGCATCGGCCTCGCCCCGGCGGAGCAGATCGACCGCCGTCGTCTCGCCGGGGTTGTAGTAGGGTATCCCGCGGGAGTAATCGACGCCGTAGGGGTAGCCGGTGAGGTAGGAGAACGTCTGGTTGGTGCCGTTGACGTTCCAGTGCCCGCGCATGGGTGTCAGGGTGAACTTCGTATGCCGGTTGAGTTCGTCGACAAGTTGGATGGCGTTCCTGACGTTTTTGTACCTGCCCCGGGACTGCGTCAGGCCTATCCCCGTGAAGAGCGCCCCGAACCGGGCGTTTTTGCAGAGGCCGGCGAGCCAGATCAGCCGCTCCCGCGGGACGCCGGCGACGGTTGCGGGCAGGGTGTCCGAGTGACCCCGGACGATCGCCCGGAGGGCTGAAAAGACGGCGTAATCCCCGCCCGGCTTGATCTGTATGAACTCGTCGGCGAGCTTCGCGGTATCGGTCTTTCTGATATCCACGACGACGAGGGTCCGGTCATGGTGCCCGTTCTCCCGATACTTCCCGTTGACGAACGTCGTATACCGGGAGAGGTGGCGGGGATGCGACTCGATCGGGTTTGAGCCCCAGTAGATCACGACGTCGGCCCGGTTCTTCACGGTACCGAGCGAGCACCCCGGGTGACCTGCCTCCTGGATGCCCAGGAGCGAGGGGCCGTGACAGATCGACGAACAGTTGTCGATGACGCCCCCGATCGCCTCGGCGATATGGATGCCGATGCACTGTGCCTCCGCTGAAGTCCCGCTCCACCCAAAGAGGAGCGGCCGCTCGGCGTCGGCGAGCACCTCTGCGGTATACCGAATCGCTTCCTGAAAGTCGATCGCTCTCCAGGCACCTCCAACGTTTGCGATCGGGTGCGTAAGACGGCTCTGCGAGAGGAACTTCTCCGAGCCGAGCGAGCATGCGTTATCGACCGACCTGACGGCCCCGCCCCCGACCTTCACGACGAGGTCGTCGCAGAGGCACCCGCAGAGCGGGCAGACGACATCGCTGACGGTCACGACCTCGCCGTCTTCCTCGCCCGGGAGTGCCGGGACCGGAGGGCATGCAGCCCCGCCTTCCTCGATGAGGATATCCCAGCCCGACCGCGGAGGTCTCTGTGTCGGGGTCACCGTCCCTTTCAGCCACTTGTAGTCCGGGGCACCGGTTCCCCGCGTGGTCGCGTGCAGGATGGCATTCGCGTGCGGCCCGCAGGGGATGAACACGGTTCCGGAGACGAGATCATCGCAGGGTGTGGCGATGAAGACTTCCTCTCCTGTGGCGGTCGAGAGGAGGAGGGAGTTGCCTGCCGCAGCGCCGAGTTCCAGGAGATCGAAGGGGTTGACGAAGCAGCGTGCCGTCTCTTCGGAGTACCGGGGCGTGTCTTTGTAGTAGAGTTCTCCGCCCTGGGCGATCGTCCTCCCACTCGTGATGAGAACATCCATGGCAGTTCACTCAGACTTCTGCGCGGATAATAGTTGTGCAAGTGGTTTACTTTACGGTGATGTCAACTAAATTTCATTTGGTGGTCCGGGATGAATTAGCCCCTGCAGAGAGGGCGTGGCAAAGAAGAGCGGTAGAATAGGTTGGGCGGGGGCGGCGAGACCGTTCCCGCCCGGCTTCCATGGCGTCTCCAGAGGTACCCGGGTGACCTGATGGTTCATTACGTTGATGCTTGTGAGAATTCAGGGCGTGATCGTTACTTCATCAGCCTCTTGCCAACGGGAGATCTCCTTCTGATATTCCAGTTTCTCCGCATTCCGTTGCTCTCGTGATGCAGGTAGGGAAGGAGTTCCGGTCACGGCACCCGGGGGGTTTCAGGGAGAACCTCTCATAACCCTTCCCTTCACCGCGGGGAGGTCACACCACCGCAGTCTGTGCTGCCGCTTCTTTCTCCTGCCGGAACGTCTCGCCAAGTTCAAAGAGGTTGTCCTGGCTGAGGTGCTGCTCCGCCAGAGCAAAGACCCTCCCCTCCTCCGTCGCGAAGTGCGCCTCGATCTCCTCCCTCAGTTCGCGGAGCCCCGGCATCCAGGCGTCGTCCCGGAGCGGTATTCTCTCGAAGCGTACAAGCGCAGCACGAACAGCATCATGTTCGTCGAGCGACCGCCGGATCTCTTCCGGCACCACATCCTGGAGCCATGCATACAGTGTGGCCTCCTCCGCGTACATGTGCCCCGTCAGTTCCCGGCGCAATGTGATGCACCGGACGTCCCGGCTCTCCTGTTTGCTCTCGAGATCGTCGAAGAGCACTCTGATGAGATCGTGGTCATCCCGGATCAGTTCAAGAATCTGCGGCATATACGTCCTCCGTCCGGGGGAGAATAGGGGATGAGGAACTTAACGGTTTCGCCCGGGTGGTCCCGGCCAAAAAAAAGAGAGGTGCCGATACCTTCGCCCGATCGCTCAGCGTGCCGCCATCGGCATCGCGCTCTTCTTTGCCTCTTCGTAGCTGCTCCCCATACTCGAGAGGTCGCTGTTGCTCATCTTCTGCTGCATCTCGGGGAAGATATGCTCCTCCTCCTCGCTGATGTGGTGCTTCACGTTCTCCTGGATCACCGTTATCTTCGCCACCCAGACGTCCTCCTCGGATGTGGATGCGCTGTCGAGCTGCGATAGGAGCGTCTTGACCGCGTTGTGCTCCTCGATCGACTCGAGGGCCATCTCCTTCATCCCCGAGTCCATCAGTCTCGGGTATAAGGCCTGCTCCTCCCCTATCATGTGCGGAATGAGGTTCTCCTTCATGGTGCTGTACTTCTGTTCCCGGCTGCTCGTGCCCGTGCTCGCGAGTTCCGAGAGCTGCGAGAGCACCACCTCGTGCTCCTGCTTCAGGATATCGATAATGTTCTGTGCCATCGAGTCACTTCCCCCCGCTCTTGCAGGGAAGGCCATGAGGCGCGAGACAGGTATATATACATTATGCGCCGTTCCGTCCCGCGGCCTCTCCTCTTGTTCCGGCAACGCTACCCCCGGCTGGACGGCGGATCATGCCGATCCTCCGGCGGGGGCTTCCGGATATCCATAAATGCTCCAGGTGCATAGGGATTGTACATGCCAAACGAGGACCGGCCCACCCCGGCTCCCGGAACGAAACTCCGGCGCGAACTCGGCCTTCCCGCGGCCACCCTCTCGGGCGTCGGGATCATCCTCGGGGCCGGGATCTACGCCCTGCTCGGGGAAGCGGCCGGCCTGGCCGGAAACGCCGTCTGGCTGACGTTCACCATCGCCGCGGCCATCGCCGGCTTCAGCGCGCTCGGCTATGCCGAACTCTCGTCGATGTACCCCCGTGCGAGCGCCGAGTTCGAGTATGTCAAAAACGCCTTCGGGAGGAGGCTCGCCTTCGTCGTCGGGTGGCTGATCGCCCTCTCCGGGATCCTCGGGGCCGCGACCGTCTCGCTCGGGTTCTCCGGCTACTTCTCGGACCTCTTCGGCGTCCCGGCTCTCCCCGCCGCGATCCTCCTCCTTCTCGTCCTTGCCGGGGTCCTCCTCTACGGCATCAAGGAGACCGCCCGGGCCGCCATCGCCATGACGCTCATCGAGGTCGGGGGGATCGTCATGGTCATCCTGATCGGCCTCCCGTACCTTGGCCGGGTAGACTATCTTGAGATGCCCTTCGGGGTTCCAGGTCTCCTGCAGGCCACAGCACTCGTCTTCTTCGCTTACATGGGGTTTGAGGAGATCGTGAAACTCTCGGAGGAGACCAAAGACCCGGAACGAACCATCCCCCGCGCCCTGATCATCGCGCTCGTCATCTCCGTCTTCCTCTACATCCTGGTCTCACTCGCTGCCGTCTCGGTCGTCGGGTGGGAACAGCTCGCTGCCTCCCGGGCGCCCTTCGCCGAGGTCGCGGCCGTCGCTCTCGGCCCTGCGGCGTTCACCCTCATCTCCGTCATCGCCCTCTTTGCCACCGCAAACACCGCCCTCCTGATGATGATGGCGTCGTCCCGGATCCTCTACGGGATGGCCACCTCATCCTCGCTTCCTTCGGTCTTCGCCCGGGTGCATCCCCGGACGCGGACGCCCTGGGCGGCAACCATCGCCGTTGCACTCGCTTCCATCGTCTTCCTCTTTGTCGGCGAGATCGACTTCGTTGCAAGCGTCACGAACTTCACGCTCTTCGTGACGTTTGCCATCATCAACGCCTCCGTGATCCTGCTCCGCTACCGCGCGCCGGACGTGGCCCGGCCGTTCCGGATACCGGGCAACATCGGCAGGCTCCCGGTCATCCCGGCCGTCGGGATCGTCTCGACCCTCCTCCTCCTCACCCAGCTGGAGTCTCTGGTGCTGATGGTCGGCGGGGTCATGCTCGTTATCGGTGCGCTGATCGCCCTGTTCGCCGAGCAGGGATCGGCCGCCTCTTAACCTTCTCCCGGCTCTTTTGCCCGATAGCGCTCGATCCCCCCGACCGCCTCCAGTCTCCCGTCAGAGAGGATGGATATGGCACCGTGGCCGCATGCGACCAGGCACCGGCGACCGGCCGGACCGAGCTCTTCGTCCGTCTCCCGGATCAACTCAAGCAGCGCCTTCCTCTCCTGGCGTGCACGGTCGCTGTCGACGTTGACCGAGGTCACCAGGAAGTCGGCGAGCGAGTTGTAGCGTTTCCGCTCCTCGTCGAGGCTCCCGAAGTTGATCAGAGTGTCGGCGGTGAAGATGATCCCGTGTGTGGGGCAGAAGAAGTAGACCTGGCCGTGCATGTGCCCGCCGAGGGATTCCAGCACCTCGAACTCGAGGTCGTGGACCCTGAAGCGTGCGAGGACGGGAAAGATCGAGCGCATCCCGATCTTCTCCGCCGCAAAGACCTCGGGGTTCTTCGGGGGGGTGAACTGCGAGAAGAGATTGATGACGGTCGTGTAGACCTCTTCGAGGATCGAGGATTCGCTGCGCGACCCGTAGGCCCGGTTTGCCCGGCGAATGATCTCGAGCGACCCGGCGTGCGTATACGCCTCTGCGTCGAAGAATCCCGCCGCCCCGCAGTGGTCGGCGTCGGCGTGGGTGATGTAGATCCGCCTGATTTTCCCCGGATCTCCGATATCGTAGTGCCGGAACATCCGGACCGCGTCTTCGTGGTAGACCCCGTATCCGGTATCGATCATCACCGTCTCGCCCGGGGCGCGGAGCAGGAAGATGTTCCCGCCGCCCGGCATCTGGAAGCAGAAGACCTCGACGTCGTCGGTGAGGCCGATCCGCTGGACGTCGGCGTAGAACTCATCACCGGTCGTGTTCTTGAGCGTCCGGCCGGTGCGGAGGATGGACTCGAAGACCTCTCTCGGATCCTGACCGAGGCTGTTGAGTTCCTGGACGATATGGTTGACGTCCTGCAGGAGGGAGAGCAGGAACTCGTCCTCCGCCGTCCCGATCAGCCCCCGCACCGCCTGGGCAAACCGGACGTAGAAGACGGTGTCGTCGAGATTCTCGCCGGTGGTATCGTACTCCAGGATCTCCAGACGGTAGCGTGACTTCAGCCGGTCGAGGAGGCCCTCGACGATCGCACTCTCTTCGACGTTCAGGCTGATGGTGACTCTGCCGGGGTCGCACCGCCGGTCGTCGAAGTCGATGTAGGCGATGTTCGCCCCCGCCCTGGTGATGTAGGTGAGGAGCTCGAAGAGGGATCCGGGCTCGTGGGGGACGTGTACGGAGAATTTGAGGAACCCGAGGGTGGGGAGCGACTCCTGGAGGTAGCCGAGCGCATGGAGGTCCTCTTTCATCCGGGAGTAGCCCTCCGGTTCTGCGGCAACCTCAAAGAAGACCGTGGCGGGATCGATCCGGCGGTCGTACTGGATGCGGATGATGTTACCGGAGTAGGACTTGACGATCTCAGCCACGCGATGCAGCGTACCCGGTTTATCGGGCACTCTGGCGACAAAAGAATATTTATTCACCCGGTTCACCTTATGATTCCCATAGAGGTGAGCGACCGTCCTATAAGCACTTTTTTGTGCGGTGCGACACCCCTGAGGAGAAAAGGGAGGCTTCTGTGGCCGCCGATCACGCCGGCACGAACTTCCGGCAGACCGCCTGCGCCCAGGCGCGGACGACCTGGAAGTCGCGGAAGTCTCCGGTCTTTGCCCGGATCATCTTGATGATGGTGCGGTCGGTGAAGGAGAGACCGCCGCTCTCCAGTCTGCCCGGGAAGAGACCGACCTCCACCGGGTTGACGAGCATCCTGACGGCGTCCATCGACGCCTCCGCTTTCCTGAGGATCTCGGGGCTTCTGTCCGTGACCGTGAGGCCCACGGCGAAGTAGGCGACCGGGATGGTGCGGAGGTAGTGCTGGTTCTTCTCGATGAAGACCTGTGACTCGGGGAGCCACTTTCCCATGTAGATCGGGCTTCCGATGACGGCGGCCCGGTATGGGGAGAGGTCCCGGACCTCGCTCACCGGCCTTACATCGACATCGGCGCCTGATTGGCGGAGTTCGTCGCCGATCGCCTCTGCCACCTCTGTGGTCGAGCCGTAACGGGTGGCGTAGGCAACAAGAATCCTCTCTGTCATGTGTACGTACTTCGTGTTCGACCGGGTTATCTTCTTATGGGTTGGTCCCCCTTTCTGGTTCGATGGCGACAGGAGATGAGGATACTGAGCGGTGGTATCGGAGGGGTCGGGTCCTCTGTACCACCGGATGTTTCAACGATGCGGTCGTCTGTTACGATGAGGCACTTGAGTCCTCTCCTGACGACCCCGTCCTGTGGAGGCGGAAGGGTTTTGTTCTCATCAAGGCCGGCCGCTACGGCGAGGCGGCCGCCTGCTTTGATAAGGCGCTCAGCCTCGACCCCGAAGACGCGACGGCATGGCAGCGGAAGGGCTACGCTCTTGCGCACCTCGGGGATCATGAAGGTGCGGTCGCCTGTTGCGACAAGGCGCTCAGCCTTGACCGGGAGCACGTTCTCGCCTGGCAGAGCCGGGGCTGGGTGCTCGGGTTGATCTGCCGCTACGACGAGGCGGTAGAGTGTTACGAGACGGTCCTCTCGATCGACCCGGAACGGGAGTCGGCGGCCTGGCACCGGGACCGGATGCAGGAGAGGCGGGACCTCGCGGCGCTCGAAGCAGAGATCCGGGAGGCCGGGCGGGTCGTCGAGGTGCCGGCCTGCGTCGCGGACGTCGTCCGGGAGCGGGACTACGGGAACGTGGATCTCGCACGGGCGGTGCTCCGGGAGCTTGCCCGCCGGGCAGAGAAGTCGGCTGCTCCCCGTTCGTGAGCGCCCCGGAGCAGCGCCGGCACCCATCCGGTCGTTCCTTTCTTCTTCCCACAAGTTAGTTCTATGAGCAGATGCGAGTAAAAACGGGAACATGACAACTCCATCTGCACGCCCCGGCGCCTCGATAGTCGTCGTCGGGCCGACCGCCAGCATGCTTCCGGACGCATTCTTCCGGCGCGGCGTAACGATACTCGGTGGGGATATCGTCACCCGCCCCGGCGTGGTGCTCGATACGATTGCAGAGGGCGGCTCCGGGTATCATTTCTTCGGCAGATCCGCGGAGAAGGCGACCTTCCGCCGGTTGGGGACTCCCTGAACTTACTTTTTTGGGTCGGCGCAGGCAGTCGGGCACCGGGACCGGTGCCTGCGCCGGGAGACGACCCCGCCGCTCTCTTCGACCGATCCTTATTTCCGGTGGTGCGAACTGTAAATTAATTTAGGTTAACAAACCTGTAGATTAAAGCATATTTACTTAACTATGGAGGAGAATCAATAACCCTACATGGCTGATGCGGAACCGACGAGACCATCTCATACGGCACCAACCGGCGCTCTATCGGGGACCCGGTTGCAGAGAGCCGGTGCAGCATCGACCCCGTCCGCATCAGACCGGGACCTGCCCGATTACCGGTTCCGGTTCATCCTTCTGATACTCGCCGCTGTCTCCTGCTTCGTCGGGTCGTTTGCCGTCGGCAGGTTCTCGCTCGACGTCTCCGACGCCGTTCTCATCCTCCTCTCGCCGGTCGCTTATTTCGTCGTGTCGCTGGACGTCCCGGTCCTGAACGATATCCTGTACATTCTCCTCTCGCCGCTCATACCCGTGGCGGAGAACTGGGACGAGTCGATGTACAGCGTCGTCTTTAACATCCGCCTGCCGCGGATTCTCGCGGCGCTTCTCGTCGGGGCCGCCCTCTCGACGGCCGGCGCCGCATACCAGGGGATGTTCCAGAATCCTCTTGTCTCTCCCGATATCCTCGGGGCATCCGCCGGTGCCGGTTTCGGCGCAGCCCTTGCCATCTACTTTTACCTCGGGACCGGGGCGATCACTGCCTTCGCGTTCGCCGGAGGCCTTGTTGCGGTCGGCACCGCGTATGCGGTCAGCCGCCTGACGAGAGGAAACCCCACCCTCGGTATGGTCCTTGCCGGAATTCTCATCGCCAGCCTCTTCTCCGCATCCACCTCCTACATCAAACTCGTCGCCGATACCAACGATCAACTGCCGGCCATCACCTACTGGCTGATGGGCAGTCTTGCCGGCGCGACCATGGAGGACGTCTACTTTGCAGGCGTGGTGATCATCATCGGCCTCATCCCTCTCTACCTGCTCCGCTGGAGGATGAACGTCCTCACCCTCGGCGAGGACGAGGCGAAGAGCATGGGGATCAACACCCACCTACTCCGGCTGATCGTGATCCTCTGTGCGACGCTCGTTACGGCGGTCGCCGTCTCCATCTCCGGCATCATCGGCTGGGTCGGCCTCGTCATCCCGCACTTCTGCCGGATGATCTTCGGCTACGACTACCGGAGGATCATTCCCGCGGCGGTTATTATGGGCGGCGGGTTTCTCCTGCTGGTGGACAATTTCGCCCGGACGATCGCAACCACCGAGGTGCCGCTCGGCATCCTCACCGCGTTTGTCGGAGCGCCGATCTTTGCCTATCTGCTGATGATGGGGGGGAGACGGTCATGAGTCTGGAGATCTCCCACCTCTCCTTCGCCTACGGGAGGCACACCCGCCTGGTGCTCGACGATGTCTCGTTCTCGGTGAAGGAGGGAGACCTCCTCGCCGTGCTCGGGCCGAACGGCGTCGGGAAGAGCACGATGTTCCGGTGCATCCTCGGGTTTCTGCGAAACTACCGGGGCAGCATCCGGCTGAATGGTCTGGATATCAAGACGCTCGATCACAAGGAGATCGCAAAGCATGTCGCCTACATCCCCCAGTCGACGCATCCGGTCTTCAACTACACGGTGTTGGATGTGGTCCTGATGGGCCTGACCAATCAGGTGCGTCTGCTTGGTACGCCGAACCGGAGCCACATCGATGAGGCGTACGCGGCGATGGAGAACCTTGGGATCGCCCATCTCCGGGATGCAGGATACGGTGAGATCAGCGGCGGCGAGCGGCAGCTTGCCCTGGTCGCCCGTGCGCTTGTGCAGAAGGCAAAGATCCTGATTATGGACGAGCCGACGGCAAACCTTGACTACGGCAACCAGTTCCGGGTGATGTGCCGGATATCGGATCTCGCGAGAGACGGCTACATCATCATCCTCTCGACCCACAACCCGGATCATGCATTTCTGTACGCGAACCGGACGCTGATGATCTACGGCGGGAGGGTGATCGCCGAAGGAACGCCTGAGGGTGTCCTGGACGCAGGCCTGATCAAGGATGTCTATGGTGTGGATGTACATATCGAGGATTACCAGTACGGCTCACGCCGCCACAAACTCTGTATTCCGATCGACGGCGGCATCGGGAAGCATGGATAGCGTGACTTTAAGTGGGTGGCACGATGGTTAATGTATTTTTCTTTACTTACTCAAAATTATAAAGTATTATGTTTAACATTATCCAGATCATTCGTGTATACAGTTCCCGTTCTCGGGAGGTACACGTATGAAGACAGTGATGAAGTTCCTCATGATTCTTGTTCTCCTCTCCGGCACCGCCGTCACATTCTGCGGCGCCGCCGACGCCGGGGAGACCCGGACGTTCGTCGACGACGTCGGCCGGGAGGTTACCCTGCCGGTCGAGATCGACGCGGTCTCGCCGTCCGGCCCCCTGACACAGATCGTGCTCTACTCGCTCGATCAGGACCTCTTCGTGAGTGTCTCGAGCGAATTTACCGATGCCCAGGCGAAGTACATCGATCCCCGGCTTCTGACGCTCCCGGTCACCGGCCAGTTCTACGGCTCCAAAGCCTCGACCATGAACCCCGAGTCGATTATGGAGCTGAACAAGCAGCTCAAGATCGACGTGGTTCTGGATATCGGCGAGGCAAAGCAGACCATGAAGGCGGATCTCGATGATATTCAGTCGAAGACCGGTGTGGCGTTCGCGTTCGTCACCCAGAACAGACTCGAGGATATTCCCGGCTCCTACGTGAAACTTGGCGAACTTCTCTCCCGCCCGGAGCGCGGCCAGGAACTCTCCGACTACGTCACCACACTCCTCGCCGAGTTCGATGTCGGCATGAAGGAGGTCGGCGAGAATAAAAAATCCCTGATCTACGTGACCATCATCGACGGCAACTCCGTATCCATGATCGGAGAAGGGTCGTACCATGCCGAGGTCATCGATTATCTCGGCGAGAACCTCGCAGAGCCCGCGAAGACCGGCAGCGGGACGGGCGACGAGTATACAATGGAGGACATCATCCAGTTGAATCCCGACTACATCATCGTGGAATATGCCGACGGGCATGCCAAGTACAACGCGATCATGACCGACCCGATGTGGCAGTCGCTCTCCGCGGTCAAGAGCGGCAATGTGTATGAGGCGCCTAACGGCCCCTACAACTGGATGGGCGGCCCGCCGTCGATTCAGCGGCTGCTCTCGATGATCTGGCTCGGCAATCTGATGTACCCGGACGTCTTCGACTACGATATCGACGATCGCGTCAAGGAGTTCTACTCGCTGTTCTTCAAATACGACCTGACGGATGCGGAGCTGGACGACCTGATGGTGTATGCAAGACCCGCCCCGGCCTCTGCGTCGGCACAGGCAACCACGCAGGCCCCGGCCCCGCTCTTCGGCTTTCTTGCAGGTCTCGCCGCGGCAGCGGTTGTTGCCGGGAGGGGGCGTAACCGGTGAGTTGCATGGCGGTCGACCACATCGCTCTCTGGAACGAGCGTCACGAGGCGGCGAACCGCCAGAAGGAGACCTGGAATGACGGCAGAAGTTTCTGGGAAGACCCGGCAAACATCCGCCGGTTTGTGGACCGGCTGATGAACGGCGACCGGTCGCGTATCGTTGACCAGATTGCAGCGATGCAGATCCCTCCCGGGTCAACGGTGCTCGACATCGGCGCGGGCCCGGGAACCCTCGCCGTCCCCCTTGCTCTCGCGGGCTGCGACGTCACGGTCGTGGAGCCGTCCGCCGGGATGCGGGCCGCGATGAAGGAGTACCGGGAGATCGCCGGTGCTCCGGAGATCCGGGAGATCCCCTCCCGGTGGGAGGATGCGGACCCGGTGGAGGTGGGGGTGCACGATGTCGTCGTCGCTTCGTTCTCGCTCGCGTTTGACGACATCGCCTCTTCCCTCAAAAAGATTGACTCGGCAGCGAAGCGGTCGGTACACCTCTTCTGGTTCCTGACGCCGGCCGCGTGGACCGGGGCGAACTTCAGCCTCTGGTCGAAACTCCACGGAAGCGAGTTCGCTGCCGAGCCGAAGGCGGATCTCCTCTGGAACTGTCTCTGCCAGCTCGGGATCTACCCGGATCTCACGGTCGAAGACGTGGATAAAGGGCAGCGCTACCCGACCGAGGAGGAGGCCGTTGCCGACTACTGTCGGCGCCTGTATGCCCGTGACGACCGGCAACGGGAGATCGTCGCGACGTTTGTGCATGAGCGGATCGTGCGGACCAGGACCGGGTTCTGTATCCCGGGGTCATCGAAGACGGCCCATATCCGGTGGGAGAAGTCCCCCGGTGCAGGAGAGAGACCCGGCCACGTTTTGTGATTTATCCTGAGGTAATATGCAGTATGAAACCCCCGGTGCCCCCGGCACCACGATTGACTACGTCCGTTTGTGGGACGAACAGCATGCCCGCTCTCGTGCGCAGAAGGAGAAGATGGGCGAAGAACGCGGGAAGTTCTGGTCGGACCAGGATGTGGTCGACCGGTTTGTCCGCAATGTCATCTCGGGAGACCAGTCCCGTATCAAGAGCCAGATCGCCGGGATGCAGATCCCGCCGGGCTCGTCGGTCCTCGATATCGGCGCGGGTCCGGGGACCCTTGCGGTTCCTCTTGCTCTCGCGGACTGCAGGGTCACGGTTGTCGAACCATCGGCCCCCATGGGTGCGGCGATGGAAGAGTATCGCCGGTTGGCGAACGCTCCCCCGATCCGTGTGATCCGCGGTTGCTGGGAGGATGTCGGCCCGGAGGAGGCGGGGGTGCACGACGTCGTCGTTGCCTCACGGTCTCTTGTCATGGGCGATATCCGCACCAGTCTCCTGAAGATGGATGCGGCGGCGAGGCACGCGGTGCACCTCTACTGGTTCTTCTCCTCTCCGTCCGCTTCAGGAGGCAACGACGAGCTCTGGCCGGCGCTGCACGGCGAGCCCTATTACAGCGAAGCGAACGCCGATGTCCTGTGGAACGTCCTCTGCCAGCTGGGAATCTATGCGAACGTGCAGGTCGAGAGCCGGGACAGGAGCAAGCGCTACTCCGGTCTTGAAGATCTAAAAGAGGATTACTACACTCATCTCTCCGTTAAGGAGGACTGGCAGCGGGAGATCGTCGATGCGTTTCTTCTCGAACGGGCGGTTCCGGACGGTTCCGGGTACGTTGTTCCGGGCTGTTCGCGCTCGGCTCATATCTGGTGGGAGAAGGGTGATCCCACCCCGGATCACTCTATCTCCGTGTAATACGATCCCCGGGCGCAGTTCCCGCAGAGAACCGCCTCTTCCGCTAAAACTTCTTTGTCGTCAAGAACCGTCTCGCCGCACCTACTGCAGCGGGTTCGGTTCTTCGGGAAGCCGGGGAGATCGCCCTCCGGGATCACGACCCTGACCCTCTGCACCCTGAAGAGATCCTCCTCCGGTGCGTCGCGCAGCATCTTTCTTGCTTCGTTCATATCCTCGGGACCGGGATTCTCCGGCCGCTCCTTTTCCAGGGCCGAGACCCTGACGGCATCCTGTGTCGCGAGGTTGATGAACGTGGCGGAAAACTTGCCGTAGGGCCGGTATTTCAGCGTGCGGCGACCGAGCGAGCACCCCGTGATCGCCTGGATTGCATCCGTGAGGCAGCGGTCGATCTCCACGTACACGATAAGATCCCTGTTTCTCACCATCGGGTCCATGTTGAGTTCCCGCATCCCGATCATCGTCATCCGGGTCCCGAGCACGATACCTGGGCATATATCACCGTGGAACTCTTTTGCCCGCGCCAGGAGGAGATCGATATCAGGCATCGTTTCTCCCTGCCATCAGTTCCGGCAACTTCATGCGGTATATGTCTCTGGCAGGGTAAACAAATAGATTTTGATTTTCCTCAAAAGTAAACTAGATTATCTTATCCGGTTTTCGTAACACCCGTCCCGGGCTGGGATCTTTCTCACAACCTTTGTGGCTGTTTCGTGAACGCCAGCCGCCACCTGGGAAAGGTTTCTCCGCACCAGGTGTGGCACCTCCCGTTTCGATCCCGGCCACCCTTTGCGGCAGGCGATAGGCCGCCCGGCGGCAGTTCATACAAGAGGACCGATCTGCGGAAGGCATATTGGAACGGCTGCAGGGGGCGTCTCCCCCCGGCGCGTCGCGCGCCCTGAAGCGTGCGGCCTGGGCTTTGACTCCACCAAGTATCCTGGACGGGAACCCTTCGGTCTGGGTGCTCCCGTCTTCTTCCGTCGAACTCCCGACAGTCGTGCGAACGATTGTACGAAACCTGCAGGAATTTGGTGCTGATCCTCGGTTTCGCCGCTCAATCGAGGTAAAAGAGATTTTTACGTACTCCGGCCGCCGGCGTGGTATCGTATGGCTGTCGGCATTCCGGGTCCCGAATCGGGAAGATGGATCCCGCAGGGCTCACACGGGATTGATACAGGGCGGGCGCGGCCGTAACGCTCCGGGCCGGCACCTCTCCTCCAAAAAAATGAATTATCTTACCGGTGCGCGAAATACGCGCTCACCCGGCCGTCCTCGACCGAGTCTATCCGGGCAAACCCGATCCGCTCGAACTGGACGACGCTATCGGCCTCGCCGGCGACCGACGGTTCGCAGAACCCCTCGAGGCTCCCGTCCTGCCGGAGAAGCGTGCACGGGAGTTTTGCATCCGCCGGCAGCCACTGGATGATCGGCGCCTTCTCGCGCCGGGCGTCCTCGAGCGCGTCGCCTGCGTAGGATATCCGCGGTATCTCTCCGTCCCACGCGATAGCGACGTTGTAGAGGTCTTTCAACCGGACCATGCTCTTCCCCTCGATATCCGCCCGCGGGAGGAGGATCCTCCCTTCGGCGACGAGCGTCCTGACCCCGCGGGCGGGATCGCCCGGGTGGAGCGCCGCGTGGGCCTCGCGGTAAGGGGCGCCCTCCACCGTGACCTCGACCGGGCCGGGGACGAAGAAGTAGCGGTTCGCCTTCGGGTCGACGAGCTCCTTGTTCCGGGAGTAGAGGTTCTCCCACGAGAACGATATATCGGTCTCCCCGATCCCGATATCGACCATGGCGTTCCGGACGGCTTCCGGCTCGATACCCCGGCGCGCGATCGCCCGCATCGTCCCGAGGTGGATGTCGTCCCAGCCGGTGTAGAGACCGCTCCCGATCCCCTCGCGCATCCCCGACGTCGAGAGAACGACGCCCGATATCCCCATCCGGCCGTAGTGACGGTAGACCGGCGGCTTCCACCCGAAGTAGTCGAAGAGGTAGCGCTGCCGTCTCGTGTTCGCGATGTGATCCTTCCCGCGGATGACGTGGGTGATCCCGAGCAGGTGGTCGTCCACCGCGACCGAGAAGTTCATCAGCGGAAAGACCGTGTTCTCCACCCGTGGGTGGAGAGGCGCGTTCACGATCCGCATCGCCGAGTAGTCCCGCATCGCCGGGTCGGGGTGGGTGAGATCCGTCTTCACCCGGACGGTCACGTCACCCTCGTAGAACTCCTGATCAAGCATCTTCTGCCAGAGTTCCAGGTTCTCCTCAACCGTCAGCTCCCGGCAAGGACAGGCCTTCCCTTTGAGTTTGAGCTCGCGGAAGCGTTCGGAGTCGCAGACGCAGACGTAGGCGCCGCCGAGTTCGATAAGCTTCCTGCACCAGTCGTAATAGATATCGAGGCGGTCGCTCTGGTAGACGATATCGGTGATCCCGAGCCCCAGCCACTCGATGTCCTCGAGGACCATCGCGTATGCCTCGGGATCGACCCTCCTCGGGTCGGTATCCTCGACCCGGAGGACGTACCGGCCGCCGTAGCGCCTGACGTAATAGTCGTTCAAGACGGAGGCGCGGGCATGCCCGAGATGCAGCGGCCCGCTCGGGTTCGGCGCGAACCGCATCACCACGCCGTTCTCCGCCCCCTCGAGCGCGGGGAGCACCCGCGTGTGTTCGTGCGTCTCGGTGAGTTCGGCGAGGAGTTCGGGGGCGAGTTCTTCGAGCCGGCTCTTCCTCTCCGCCGCGCTCATCGCCGCCACCTCCACGATCGCCTTCCCCGCGAGCGGCCCGAGCTCCTTCGCCCGGCTCCGGAACTCCGGGTGCTTGCCGAGCACCGTGCCGATGACCGTCCCGCTCTTCGGGGCGCTATCGTGCTTCACCGCGTTCTGCAGAGCGTAGATAAAGAGCAGACGCTCGATATCGGACTCCATGGTATCAGTTGCCTCGGTCGATGAAGAAATCCGCGATCTCGATGAGAAGGCGCTTCTCCTCCGAGTCCGGGATGACCGAGAGCGCATCTTTCGCGACGGCGGCCCGTTCGACGGCAATCGCCCTGACCTCGTCGATGACGCCGGCCCCCTGGAGCCGGGCGATCAGGTCGTCGATCTCCGCACTGGAGAGTTTCCTCCGGTACGAGGCGAGATCGATCCCCTTCTCCCGTGCCCGGATGGCGATCAGGGTCTGCTTCCCCTCCCGGATGTCTGAGGCCCGGTCCTTGCCGGTCACATCGCTGCTCGCGAGGAGATCGATGAGATCGTCCTGTATCTGGAAGGCGATGCCGCTGTTCACCCCGTACTGGTAGAGAGCGTCGGCCTGGATAGGGCTTGCACCCGCAAGGATCCCGCCGATGGCGGCGGATGCCCCGTAGAGCACCCCGGTCTTCTTGCTGACCATCTCCAGGTACTCCATCCCGTCAACATCCCCGCGCTTCTCGAAGGCCATGTCCATGCTCTGCCCGTCGCAGATATCGGTGCACGTCCGGGCAAGCATCTTCACCGCCCGGATCTTTGCGGCGTCCGCGGCTTCCGAGAGGCAGATGAACTCGAACGCCTTCGCGTAGAGGACGTCGCCTGCAAGGATCGCCGTCGGTTCGTCCCAGACCGTATGCACCGTCGGCACGCCGCGCCGGACGGCGTCGCCGTCCATGATGTCGTCATGGATGAGGGTGAAGTTGTGGGTCAGTTCGAGCGAAAGGGCCGCCGGGAGCAGGTCGTCCGAGCTCCCCTTCCTCACCGCATCCGCAGCGAGGGTGACGACCGCCGGGCGGAGGCGTTTGCCGCCTGCAAGCAGCAGGTGGGCGCTCGCCCGGAAGAGATCGCCGTGGACGTCTCCGAAGTAACGGTGAAGCGCCTTGTCTATCCGCTCAGCATTCATCTCCAGGTAGTCTTCAAGCGTCGTCATATCGATTCTCCTACTTAATCAGGACACTCTTCCCGTTCCTCATGATGTGGAGGTCGTTTCCGAGGGTATATCCGATCTCCTCCGCGAACCTCGCATAGCCGCCGGTCATGCCGATGTCGCCGTGCGACGGGATGACGTGCTGCGGGTTCAAGAGGTGGAGGAACTCGTAGTGGTCTTCTTTGTAGGCGTGACCCGAGACGTGCAGTTCGTCGAAGATCCGCACGCCTGCCATCTTGGCACGGGCCTCGACCAGGTAGCGCTGACCGTAGTTCATCGGGTTCGGGATCACCTTCGCCGAGAAGAGGATCTTGTCGCCTTTCTCCAGCTTGTAGGGGGTGTCTCCCATCACGATCCTCGTCAGGATGGCGCCCGTCTCTCCCTGGTGGCCGGTGACGATCGGGAGGAACTTGTCCTTTCCGGTCTTCATGATCCGCCGCAGCGTCCGGTCAACCGTCCGCCGGTTGCCGAACATCGAGAGCGACTCGGGGAACGCGACCAGTTTCAACTGTTCCGCCGCCGAGCTGTAGCGCTCCATCGATCGGCCCAGCAGGACCGGCTTTCTGCCGATCTCATGGGCGCATTCGGCGATCGACTTGACACGGGAGATGTGCGACGAGAACGTCGAGACGAAGAGGGCGCTCTTGTCGTCCTCGTAACTCGTGATGGTGTCCCGCACGAGATCTCGCGCGATCTTCTCGCTCGGACACCGCCCGTTGTCGGCGATGTTGACGCTCTCCGTGATGAGAGCGATGACGCCCTCCTTCCCGATCTGGCGCAGCCGGGCAAAGTCCGGGGGTTCCCCGAGCACCGGTGTCCGGTCCAGTTTGAAGTCGTTTGCGTAAACGACCGCGCCCCGGGGCGTATGCAGGACCGGGAAGACGGTGTCGATGATCGAGTGCTGGGCGCGCACGAACTCGAGCGTCAGGTGCGGGGAGATGGTGTAGCGCTGCCCGGCTTTCAGGGCAAAGAGCTTGTTGTTCACTCCGAACTTCTGCTCGCCTGCAATCTGCTGCCGGATCAGTTCCGAGGTATATGGCGTGCTGATGATCGGGGCGTTGTAACGGTGCGCCAGTTTCGGTATCGCACCGATATGGTCAAGGTGTCCGTGCGAACAGACGATAGCCTTGACGCTCCCCTCGATCCCATTCATGATGGTGTCATCAGGAATGGCTTTCATCTCGATCAGATCCAGGGAATGCATATTCTCGATATCAGCATCCTCGTGGATCATCACCTGGTCGAGCCGAAGGCCCATGTCAAAGATGACAATCTCCTTTCCGCAGCGGACGGCAGTCATATTTCTGCCGACTTCGTTATACCCGCCCACTGCTATGATTTCAATATCCATGTTGTCTCCTTGTTGAGATGTTGTGTGGTTAGTCGCTGTTTTCAATCATTTGTCGGGTCAGGCCGGTTATAAACGTCCTGGCGTGCCGGAGATCCGCTATAGACCGGGATCCCGTCAGGAACATCGCCACGCGGAGTTCGCGGTGCATCGCCTCGACGGTTCTAGAGAGCGCATCATCGCTCTCCATGGCCGGTTTCAAGAGGGGGAGCGCCATGCCCCCGAGGTCTGCCCCGAGAGCAACGGCCTTCGCGATATCGATGCCGGAACGCAGTCCGCCCGTTGCGATGATCGGTCCGCCTGCCGTCCGCACCTCGTGGAGGCTCACCACTGTCGGTATGCCCCACGAGAGGAACGCTTCCCCAAGATCGGCGAGTTCGGGGCCGCTTGAGCGCAGGCGTTCGATCTTCGCCCACGACGTGCCTCCGTAGCCGCCGATATCGATGGCGCTTGCTCCGGCGCCCCGGATGACCCTTGCGGTTCCGGCCGATATGCCGGAACCTGTCTCCTTCACGATGACGGGATAGGAGAACTCCTCACAGAGGTTGCGCAGCGCTTCGATGCACCCCTCTGCATTGTGATCGCCCTCCGGCTGAATCGCTTCCTGGAGCGAATTGACGTGGATGGCGATCGCCTGTGCATCGATCATCTCGACAGCCCGCTCTGCCCACTCGATGCCGTGGTCGCGGAGCTGGATGATCCCCAGGTTCGCGCAGAGGTACGCATGTGGCGCTTCCTCCCGCACGACGGTGAAACTCCCCTCCAGTTCGGGCTTCTCCAATGCCGCTCGCTGAGAACCGACACCCATGCCGAGGTTATACCGTTCTGCGGCCCGTGCGAGCCGCTGGTTAACCTCGTGGGTGTCTGGGTGTCCTCCGGTCATCGCTGCAATGAAGAGCGGGGAACCGAGTGTCGCGCCGAGGAACCGCGTCTTCGTCTCGATCGCGTCCATGTCGCACTCGGAAAGGGCGTTATGAACCAGGCGCACGTCCTGAAATCCGGCGTCGCCGGCCTCGACGGGCTGCTCGCAGCATATCTGCAGGTGTTCCCGTTTCCTTGAAGACGTGGCGGTCTCTTCTCTCATAGGTTACTCCTTTATGGTTATCGTTGTTCCGCCATGCCCGGTCTCGTCCAGGAACCGGCCGATCTTCGAGACATGGAAGATGTGTGAATCGATGCCGGCATCGGCCAGCGCCAGGAGCTCTGCGATCTTGCCTCGCATGCCCCCGGTCACGTCAGTGTTTCCCGACCCGCCGACATCGAGCGTAGCCGCGGTAGCCCGGTCGATGCGCGGGACGACTGCGCCGTTCGCGAGGACGCCGGGAACGTCGGTCGCAAGGCCCACGCGCCGGCTCCTGAGAGCGGTGGCAAGCCGGGTGACGAGCTGGTCGCCCGAGACGATGCAGGAGCCCCGGAGACGGTCCATCACCACGTCGCCGTGCAGCACGGGCACAATGCCGTGTTCCGTCATTTCGGCGATGTGGCGGGTCTCGAACGAGACCAGTCGCCCGTCTTCAGCGAGGCAGAGGTCGAGAGGGTGGATGCCGATCGCCTCGACCCCCGCGTCCCGCAGGGCGGTGACGACCGCCGCGTTCAGAGTTGAGACGGCGGTATGCGTCTCGTAGACGCCGGGGACGTTATCTCCGGCGAGACCGTCGTTGATCCGGTAACGCCGGGCCTCGGGATGTCCGCACGACCCCGCACCGTGGACGAGCACGAGAGCGGTCTCTCTGTGCGCAGCGAGTTCCCCCGCAATCTCGCGCAGGCGGGCGTGATCGATGGCGCAGTTCCCCGACTTGTCGGTGATCACGCTCCCCCCCAGTTTCAGTACCACGCTCTCAGTCATGCTTCTCCTTTCTCGTGCCTTCCGTATCTATCGAGGTGATGATCGCTCTTCCTTCGCAGGCCTCGATCGCCCCGGCAACCCGGCTCTTTGCACGTCGGGGACAGAGAGCGACGATGCACCCGCCCCCTCCGGCCCCCGTGATCTTTGCGCCGTATGCGCCGCTTGCCCGCGCCGCAAGCACGAGTCTGCTGCTCGCCGGGTGCCCCACGCCGAGCGCCTCCAGGAGGGCATGGTTCATATCCATATACTGCCCGAGTTCCTTCGGGTTGCCGATGTTATGGAGGGCTGCAAGCGTCAGGGCCCCGATCGCGTCCAGGATCGGGTTCGCGATCTCGGGGTGTTTCCGCTGCAGCGTCCCGACCTGTTCCACCATCTTCGCGGTGCTGTGCGGCACCAGTGTGTTCCCCACGACGACCTGCAGGTTCTCGGGCGGCAGTCTCCGCTTGGAGTTCCCCGTGATCAGCACCATCCCTCCGTTCGTGGAGACGTAGGTGTCGGTGGGGCTTGCCCGCCCTTTCTGAACCTTTCTCTCGATGGCGAACGCGGTCTCTGCGATGTACTCGCGGTTGTGCCCGAGATCGAACTCATCATTGATCGCAGAGAGCGTCGCCACCGTCACCGCGGCCGACGACCCGAGCCCCGACGAACTCTGGAGCTGGGAGTGGACGTAGACACTGCCCCGGGCACCCATCATCCTGAAACACTCGTCGATGTAGGGCGACTTCGGCCGGGTCGGGTTGCGCGACTTCCTCACCGTGACGAAGACGCGTGGCTTGATTGCCATCGCGACCCCCGGCTTTCCATAGACCACTGCATGCTCGCCGAACAGGAATACCTTGCCCGGCGCGCTCCACGTTGCCAATCAGACCACCGCTATCGCTGCATACCCCACTACCTGATTGTAGTCTTCCGTCACGTCGCCGCTGGTCGTATACCGTAAGAGTTCCCCTCTCGTTGCACCGAGCGACCGGCATACAATGCACATAGTCGCGATCGGGCCGTAGCCGCAGACCGTAGCGTGTGTCTCCTGGAGCCGCCGGTAAAACTCGGGTATGTCCAGGGTTTTGAGCGCGTCGATCGCGTGCAGGTCCTGCCGCCGGGCCACCTCGTCCGGGACGTAATGGGAGAAGTCGCTCGAAGCGACGATCCGCACGTCCCGTCTTGTCTGCTCGATTGCCTGGAGCAGGTGCTCCGCAAGGTCTTCCGCTGCCTCATAGGTCTGTTCTCCCATGAGAACGGGTGCGGCCCTTGCTCTTGGGAACCGGTATTTTATGAAAGGCATCTGCACCTCGATCGAGTGCTCGTTCTGGTGCGATGCCTCGTCTATCTCGATATCCATCGCATTGATGAACTCTGTATCGACATCGACGATCCCGAGCGGGGTCTCCCACGGTACGGCGGAGGCAGAGGTCATGTATCCACGGTGACTCGGTCCGATGACCAGAAACGTGCCGTCAAAATCAGGGGGTATGGTAGAGAATGCACAGGCTCCGGTCTCTCCCGAGTAGACGTATCCGGCGTGGGGAGAGACGATCCCCCGGGATAGTATCCCCGGGGCCTTTTTCTGGAAGAATGTCTCCAGCAGTTGCTCCAGATGCCTGGGCTCGGCAGGATAAAACATTCCCGCTACACTGCATGGGCGCATATCCATCAACGATCGAGCTCTTGTGCTTCGGATCTTATAACTCTGTCTCAAAGTCTTCGGGGGTGAGCGACGTGGTCACACCGCGTAGACGGAGCAGTTCCTTTGTCAGGAGGTAGTAGACCACCGAGAGCGCCTTCCGACCCTTGTTGTTCGTCGGGATCACCAGATCGATGTACTTCGTCGTGTTGTTGGTGTCGCAGAGCGCGACGATCGGGATACCGGTCTGGACGGCCTCGTTGATCGCCTGGGCATCACCGATGGGGTCGGTCACCACGACGACGTCCGGCTCGATGTAGGTGTTCAAGCCGTGTAAGCGCTGGTTGGTGAGCATCCCGGGGATGAAGCGGCCGACGACCGCCATGCCGCCGATCGCATCGGCGAACTTCTTGGCCGGGTACTGGCCGTACTGCCGGGAGGTGACGACCAGGATCTTCGAAGGCTCGTACTGCGAAAGGAACTTCGCTGCAGTCTTGATCCGTTCGTCGGTCGCCTGGATATCCAGGATGTAGAGCCCATCCCCGCGGACGCGGTAGATGAACTTCATCATATCCTTGCTCTTCTGCTGGGTGCCGATGTGCACACCTGCCGCAAGGTAATCCTCGACGGGCATCAGCGGTTCTTTCAGTTCAATCTCAAGTTCGTTTCCTGTCAAATTAGATCAGCTCCTCTATGCGAATCAGTTCGTTTAATTTGGCTATCCTCTCACCGCCGACAACGCCGGTCTTGAGGAAGATGCATCCGAACGCGGTTGCAAGGTGTGCTATCGTCGCGTCGGTCGTCTCTCCGGAACGGTGGCTCATGACGCTCTCCATGCCGTTCTCCTGCGCGAGGCGTATCGCCTCGAAGGTGTCGGTGAGCGTCCCTATCTGGTTTGGTTTGATCAGGACGCAGTTTGCCGCATCCGTCTCGATGCCCTTCGTGATCCGTTCGACGTTGGTCACGAAGAGGTCGTCGCCGCAGATGAGGCACCGGTCCCCGACCGCTTCGGTCAGGTCGGCGAACGCGTCAAAGTCCTCCTCGAAGAGAGGGTCCTCGATGTAGATGAGGTTGTAGCGGTCGACGAGGTCGGCCATGTAGGCGACCTGGTCTTCCCGGCTCCGCACCGCGTCTTTGTAGCGGTAGTGCTCGCCGTCCCACATCTCGCTTGCCGCTACGTCGATCCCCATCCTGACTTCGACGTTCGTCTCATCGGAGACGGCGGTGATCGCCTCGGCGATGATCTCGAACGCCTCGGCATCAGATATCGCAGGTGCCCAGGCGCCTTCATCCCCTTTCCCGGAGAGTTTGCCCTGCTCCTGCAGTATCTTCTTCACGGTCTTGTGAACGGCAGCGTTCACGAAGACGCCTTCCGTCGCGCCCGAGGCCCCGGTGGGAACCACCAGGAACTCCTGTATGGAGGTGGCGTTCGGGGCATGCGCGCCTCCGCCGATGATATTGCCGAGCGGCAGAGGCGTCTCGGCGGCGAACGTGCCCCCGAGGTAGCGGAAGAGTTCAAGATCGAGCGACGATGCAGCCGCCTTTGCACACGCAAGTGAGAGCGCTACGGCGACGTTTGCACCGATCGAACTAAAGTCGGCCGTTCCGTCGCTCTCCCTGAGCAGTGCGTCGAACGTGATCTGATCGCGTGTGTCTTCATCGATGAGCGATGGAATCAGGTTTTTCTCTGCATCCTCGATAGCCTCGCGCGGCGGCCGCACCTTTGCTTCGTAGGTTCCGGTGCTGGCACCGCTCGGAGCGCAAGCCCGCCCAAAGCCGCAATCGGTGTAGATCTCGGCCTCGATGGTCTCGTTTCCGCGACTATCCAGGATTGTTCTTAAGATAATCTGTTCGATGGTCGTCATCAGATCACTACTTTCTCTTCACCGTTATGGGGATCACGTCTTTATCGAACTCTTCAAGTGCGATCTCGAGTGGCTCCGTATTTGGTGTTTTGACCAGAACAGGTGCACCCATTGAGATCTGAAGAGAACGAGCCCCTATAATTCGCGCCCGTTCATACCGGGTATAAGATTCCATCTTGCAGCCTCAAAATCATTCATGATAAAATGGGGTCGCTGAGATTTGAACTCAGGTCACAGCATCCCGAACGCCATAGGATGGCCAGGCTACCCCACGACCCCTCTCATTGATACGGATTCAGGTCCTCCACAGTTTCCTTGTGCGTCAGCAGCATCCGCCTGCAACAGTAACGTTCCAGACCGAGATCGTCGAGGATCTGTTTTGGATCCTCGCCTGCATCTCGCCGCTCCTTGAACTCCTTCCAGGCTGTAGAGATGACCTTACCGCATGTAAAACATCGTACGGGTATCATAATAATGGTCCAGCATCCCTTATATCTCTTTTGTTCACCGGTAGGACTTCTGGAACCGTGCGCGTGCTCCGGGGCCGTGCGGTTTCTTGGTCTCTTTCTGCCGCGAGTCGTTTACGAGCAGCGTCCGGTCGTACGCGAGGAATGCGTCCTTTATCGCCGGATCATTATGCCACTCCACGATGCCGCGCGCGAGCGCTGTCCGGACCGCTTCGGCCTGGCCCATCGTGCCCCCACCGGAGACGTCGATCGCCGCGTCGACACCGTCGAGCGCGTTCGGAACCAGCAGCAGCGGCTCGGCGATCTTCATGCGGATCAGTTCCGTCCCGTAGATGTCCAGGGGCACGGAGTTGATGCGGACCCGGCCGTTGCCGGGCTTCAAGGTCGCGCGAGCGATTGCTGTCTTTCTCTTACCGCTTGAATTGATGATCTTTGCCACTTCATCACCCTATTTAGTATTTTGCTCCGAGGTTGTTGCTTATCGCCCCGATCGTCACGTATCTCGTGTTGCCCAGCCGGTTGACGTGGGCCGCCTCGAGCGTCTCCGTCTCTATCCCGACAAACTCCATCGGGATGCCGACGTAGGTCTTGATCCGCTTGAATGCCGCGATACCGCGCTCGCGCTTGTAGGGGAGCATCCCGCGGATGGTGCGCTTGACGATATGGTCGGGCCTGCGCGGGAAGAACGGGCCACCCTCGCGGGATCCGCGCTCGCGCTTTGTTGTGTAGTTCGCGAGCACCTGTGCCTTGCTGCCGGAGACGATCGCCTTCTCCACGTTCACGAGGGCGATCTCTTCGCCGGCAAGCGCACGCTGCGCGACGATGCTGGCCATCCTTCCGAGCAGTAATCCTTCTGCGTCGATAACTGTAACCATTCGTCTCACCTGAGGATCCGTACTCTGCTCCCCGTCGGGTTGTCCCGGACGAGGTCCTCGATAGTCATGCACGTCCCGTTTGCGCCGGTGATCTTGCTCACCGCTGCCTCGGAGAAGTCCAGTGCAGCGATCTTCACCGGCAGGTTCAGTGCGCCGCTGCCGAGCACTTTGCCCGGCACCAGGATCGTCTCGCCTTCGTTCGCGTACCGGTCGATCTTGCTGAGGTTCACCTCGGCGTAGTTCTTCCGGGGCGCATCCAGCCTCTTTGCAATCTCGCGCCAGATGCCCGCCTCGTGCACGCGCGACGCATCTTTCAGCGTCACGATGAGGGCGGTCAGCCGGGGGTTCGATTTACTCTCGGTTGTCTTCTTCATTCAGTCCCCTCTCCCGTAATCTCGTTCATCACGTCTACCAGGTCGTCTGATGATCTCTGTATGTAATGTAGCGCTCTCTCGATGATATCGCGGACGGGCATTGAGCCGTCGCTCTCCACCACGAAGATGAATCTCTCTGCGTCCGTGTCGATACGGATGGCCGCTTCGGTGCCGATCCCGCCGGCAAGGCATGCCCGCTCGCAGAGCCTGCAGAGGGAACAGAGTTCCTGCCGTCCTTCGACGACCCGGGCTTTCCCCTGTTTCGTCTCGAGCACGTTCCTCGGGCATTCGTCGATGCACATGCCGCACCCGTCACACCTCGCGTCGATGGCGATCACGGGGTAGTTCTTGTAGCCGCAGGCGGTCGTTGCCTGCCACTTGGCATGCTCTTTTCCGGTGCCGAGGATCGCATGTGCTTCGAGCACGATCTTCTGGTCTTTCGCGAGCTCGATGATGGGGATGCCTTCCTCCGCCGGTGCGGCGTCGGGATCCTGCGGTATCAGGTCGCTTGAGCTGACGGTCTTCGGCCCCTCGACGGAGAGCGTATAGGTCGCGGTGCAGGCCGAGCATCCGGCATCTTCGCAGGTGCACTCGCTGCGCGGTTTGTAGACCTTGAGGTCTGTCCGGAGCGGAATGAGTCCCAGGCGGTGTGTCAGCATCTCGTCGAAGAGGACACTCGTGTTGTCGTAGATGCGGACGTCTTCTATGGCGAGCGTTGGCACTTCGCTGATCATCGCCCGCCGGAACATATTGGCGAACGACATCGAAACGCCGCTCAAGGTGAATTTGGCGACTCTTTCATCCAGTCGAGAAAACGCTATCTCCATTACACTCTCCTTCCTCTCCGTCCGCCCTTGCCGCGGATGCTGTCGTGAGGCACCGGAGTGACGTCTTCTATGCGGCCGATCCTCATTCCTGCACGGGCAAGAGCGCGGATCGCTGCCTGGGCTCCGGGACCGGGGCTCCTCTGTTTGCCCCGGCCGGGTGCGCGGACCTTCACGTGGACGCCGGTGATTCCCTTGTCCCGTGCGTTCTGCGCAACCTGGATCGCCATCTGCATGGCGGCGTACGGGGAGCTCTCGTTCCTGTCCTGCTTCACGACCATACCGCCGCTGCTCTTCGTGATCGTCTCCGCTCCGGAGAGGTCGGTGACGGTGATGATGGTGTTGTTAAAGGAGGCAAAGATGTGCGCGATGCCCCATTTCTCTTCTGCCATGGTGTTACCTCATTCCTGTGCGGGCGATACGGCTTCTCTCGGGATGAACGTCGTTCGTGAGGGGGGAGGGGCCGTAGTAACTGATCTCAGCCTCTTCGACTCTCTCGACCCGGTAACCCGGGATGGTTACCCGGCGACCCCTGATCGCGATGTGGCCGTGGGTGATGAACTGGCGCGCCTGCTTCGGGGATCGTGCGAGTCCTCTGCGGATGACC
Source organism: Methanobacteriota archaeon (assembly GCA_023393455.1). GTDB lineage: Archaea > Halobacteriota > Methanomicrobia > Methanomicrobiales > Methanoculleaceae > Methanoculleus. The sequence continues at coordinate 151,513 of JAEWLJ010000015.1, forward strand.
AGCGTCTGAAGCCGGCGGTCGAGTTGCTGCTCGACTTTGAGCGCGAGCACATCGCCGACATCGGCGTTCTCGCCGACGAGACCGTAGCGGTACAGGTGGTTGACGAGCTCGTCCTTCTTCTTCAGGTAGTCCTCGGTGCTGAGCCCACCCGAGCGCAGCGCCACCAGTTCACGGGCGGCGGCACGGTACTTCCGCAGCACGCTCTGGGCTTTCCAGAGTTCGCGCTTGTTCCGGAGGCCGTAATCGATGACGAGCCGCTTTTCATCCTCAAGCCGGGTCTTCTCGAACTGCCGCTTGGGCGTCGCATACGTTTTGTAGTTCTTTCCGGGATATCCCATTTAATCACCACTCAATCTTTCTTTCTCTTGACGCCGACGGTCGTGCCCGTTCTTCCGGTGGACTTGGTGCGCTGGCCGCGGACCTTCTGCCCGGTCTCGTGCCTGATGCCGCGGTAACTCCGCATCTTCCTCATGCGGTTGACGTCGTCGTCGTTCATCATCGAGAGGTCGGTTCCGAGGAGGTGGCGGACATCCGCGGTGTAGACGTCTTTCTGGCGGTTGACCATCCACTCGGGCACGCTCTCGGTGTAGGTGTCAACGGCGTTTGCGATCCGTGCGACCGATTCGTCGTCGAGTTTGCCGAGCACGGCACGGGGGTCAACGTTGGCGAGAGCGGTTATGGTGCGCGCCGTGTGCGGACCAATGCCCATGATCCCGGTCAGTGCGATGTGCACCGCCTTGGTGCCGTCGAGATCGGTGTTCCTGACTCGAACAAAGTACTTTATCTCTTCATCATCCATGTGATCGCCTCATCATCGACGTTGTCGGTGAAAGCGCTGAGGGAGGGATTTGAACCCTCGAGTCCCAGGGGGACACAGGTTTAGCAAACCTGCGCCATACCAGGCTTGGCTACCTCAACATAGAACTTCGCATCTTTCGATACTCGCAACACCCGTGGTGCTGCTCCAGACACAGCATTCTATGACTTGTGCCTATTTATTTTGGCTTCATTGATTAATAATCATTGTGGTGATCGGGAAGGGCGGCGGGCGCGCTCGATCCCGCTCCCGATCAGCCCCGATGCGACGATGGGGAGCGCGATCGTCGCGTCGCAGAAGCACTGGACCCGGGGTGATTCGGGTGCCTCCTTGCCCCAGCTGATCGCCTCCTCGAACGTGCACCCGGATAGCCCGCCCCAGTGGGGGGCGTCGGTGGTGTACTGGATGGCGTAGGCGTGCCCGCCGAGGTCCTGGTCATGGATCGACGCGATGACCTGGGTCTGCTGGATGAAGTTCTTCGGGACGCCGCCGCCGACGTAGATGACGCCGGTCTTCTGCGCTTCCTCGACCATGCGGGTGATCTCGTCGGTGTCGGCGATCTGGTCGACATCGACGGCGACCCCGTTCCGGCGCGCCATCACGAGGCCGATCCCGATGGATGAGTCGCAGAGGGCGGGGATGAAGATCGGGACGCCGTATTCCGCGCAGGTGGCGATGAGCGACCGGCCTTCCGGCCGCCGTTCGCGGAGCCAGTCCCCGAGACGGCGGATGAACTCCCGCGAGGAGCCCCGGAACGGTGCTATCTCGTCGGCGAACCGGGCTATCTCCGCGTCGATGCTCCGGAACTCTTCTTCATATGCAAAGACGTCGTAGATGCGGTCGATCCCCTCGTTAAAGAGCGCTTCGTCGTCGGCGTGGTGGTGGCCGAGGTAGTGCCGGACGCCGAGGTGCTCGCAGGTGTCGTGGAAGATGTTTGCGCCTGTCGAGACGATGACGTCGACGTAACGGTGCTTGACGAGCTCGATGAGCACGTTCTGCATGCCTGCCGGGATCATCGCGCCCGAGAGTCCCATGAATATTGTGCAGTCGGGATCGTTGACCATCCTGGTCCAGATGCCGAGCGACTCCCCGAGTTTTCTCCCCTGGAAGCCGGTCCGGCTCATGGATTCTAAGAGGGCCGTTACATCCTTGTTCGGTTTGACTGGCTGCGTTGGTTTCATGGAAATATCGTGATACTGTTTCTGGTTGTGGCGTATTAATGGTTGGTGCCCATTAGGTGGAGCGAAGCGGATGGAGGTATTGGGGCTGTCATTGTGGCGGGTCGGGAGGAGTGGGTGGGGGCCACAAAGGAAGGACCTTACGCAATAGAGACAGGGGAGGGGGCGTGCCCCCTCCCCGTCAGCCCCTCCCCCGGTGGCGATACCTCCACGGTCCACTGCATGGGTGAGAACCCGGGGAAGAACCGTGCACGGCTTCCCATCGGCTATCCCCACGCACTGCCCCCCCTCGTGGGCGGGGGAGGAGGCCGAAGGCCGGGCGGGGTGGGGGCTACAGGAATCGCGGATAGGTTAAGGCAGGGGAGGGAGGATGCCCCACCACCCCCGGTGGCGACACCCCTGGTTCACCGGCTGGAAGACACTGGCGAAGAATCGCACACGGTTTCCCATCGCCCCGCCCCCCGGGCAGGGTTACGACTACAGAATATGCCGTTCTCGTTCCCAAAAAATCCCCGCGGCCGTCCCGCCGCCCGCTAAAAAAAGTGTAGTAGTACCCGGCCGCTTCACAGGGCCTGCACGAGCGAGTTCCGGGTCACAACGCCCGTGATCCTGCTATTCCTCGTGATCGGGACGGAACTGATGTTCTTCTTGAGCATCAGGTCGATGACGTCGGAGACGTCCGTATCTGCGTCCATCGAGATCAGGGGCGTGGTCATGATGTCCCGCACGAGCAGGTTCCTGATCCGGTACTCCTGCCGGGTATCCTCCACGATATCTTTCAGCGCGTGGAGCGCCTTCGCGACATCGGTCTCAGTGACGATGCCGAGGACGGTGTCCCCGTCCTCCACGATGAAGCGGTTGATCTCGCCGTCAAGCATCCTGCGGCGGAGGTGGACGGCGCGTTCCTCGCTCTGGATGGTGTGCGCCGGTTCCATGACCTCGAGGGTGCCGCCCGCCGGGCGGAGCACCTTCAGGAGATCGCCCGCCGTCACCTGCCCGATCAGGCGGTGCTCGGCATCGAAGACCACGACCAGCTTGTAGTGCTGGAGCAGCGGTACCAGGATGTCGATGCTCTGGTCGGGATACGCGGAGGTGAAGTTCTCCTCGACCGTGTTCGCGACATGAATGGATGTGGCCTTCAGCGCCTGGGTCTTCTTGCTCCCGAGCGCCTCGGCGATTGCTGCGCGTGACGTCGTCCCGATGACCGTGCCGTTATTGGTCACGATAAGCGGATCGACGCCCTCACCGAGCATCTTATCGAGCGCTTCGCTGACAAAGGCGGACTTGGCGATGGTGATCGGTTTTGCCATCACGTCTTTGACAAGTACCTGAAATCTGTCGCTCATTTTGCCACTTCCTTGATGATATCATCTCTCTTGAGCACGCCCCGGATATCGTCGTCCTCCACGACGACGAGGCTGTTGATCTGGTGTTCCAGCATCAGCCCGACGGCATCCTGGAGGGATGCACCGGGGGAGACGGTGATGACCGGGCGGCTCATGATGTCTTCTGCAACTGCCGATACCTCAACGACGTACCTGAAGCGTTTTTGCCCCGCCGGCGCCTCCTTCCTGAGGTGAGTAACGTCTTTCCTGGGCAGGTTCATCCGCTCGTCCAGATACTCGTAAAATGCGAGGTTGCTCTCTGTAATTATGCCGGCAAGGCTTCCATTGTCGTTAACGACAATAAGTTTATCGTTTTTTCCCTTTATCGTGTCGATGACGTGGTCGAGCGAGTGATACCGGTTCACCGTGGCCGCATCCTCCATAACCTCGCCGACCCTGGCGGTGAGCCCGCGGATATGGGCCGAGCGCATCACATCCAGTTTGGTGACGATGCCGGTCACCTTGCCCTCTTCGACGACGGGGATCCCGGAGATGTCCTTATCCAGCATGATGGTCGCGATATCGCGGATGCCGGTCTGTTGCGCTACCGTGATCGGGTCGGGCGCCATCAGGATACTGACCGGGATCCGGTCGATCGGACGCCGCCGCCACATCGGTTCCGTCTGCCTGAGCCGGTACGCGATATCCTTCTTGGTGAGGATGCCCCGGAGTTCGTCCTCTTCCATGACGGGCAGCCTCGACACCCGGTGCTTGAGCATGAGGTTTCGCGCATAGGCAACGTTGTCGGTCGGTACAACGACGTACACCGGAGATGCCATCACGTCTATAGCTCGCATCTTCATATCACTCCTCAGAAAACGCTTTCACAAGGTCGTACTCCGTTACCAGACCGACAAGGTGGGAGTCCTCTATGATCGGGAGCGCCCCGACACGCCGCCGGATCATCTCGAGGGCGATCTCGTGGATGTTCCGCTCAGGCGTGATGGTGTGCAGTTCCCCGGAGAGGAGCGAGCGCACCGGCACCCCCATCACCTCGGCGGAGTCCCCGGTCGTCAGCTGCTCGAAAGCCTTGCCCTTCCCGAGATAACTCATGACATCGGTGGCGGTGACGATCCCACAGAGGACGTCATCGGCAACAACCGGAAGGCGCCTGAACCGGCATTTCACCATCTCCCGGCAGACCTTGCCGATAGGTGTGTCGGGGGCGGTGACGCGCACCGAAGCGTTCATGATATCTTCCGCCTTGCGGCTCGAGTTCTCGGTGGCGAGCACCTTCATCACGTCGCGTTCGGTCACGATGCCCTTCAGTTCCCCTTCGGCGTCGGTGATGGGGATCCCGCCGATATTTTTGTTGACGATGATGTCGACCGCGTCGCCGATGGTTCCGGTTACGGGCATCGTGACCAGGTGCGGCGTCATGATCTCGCGGAGCCCCTCGTTGATGGCCGCAAGGAAGTTCCCGGCGTGCTTCACCTGCACGAGGTTGAACTTGTCGCCGCCGCCCATGAAGTTGATGATGTCGCCGACGGTCACGATCCCCCGGAGGTGGCGCGTCCCCGCGTCGACGACCGGCAGCCTGCGGAACCCTTCCCGGGTCATGATCTCGACCGCCTGGATGATCGTGGTCGTCTGCTGCGCCACGACGACATCCCTTGTGGCGATCGCCATGATCTCGCCTTCATGCTCGGCGATCTTTGTCTTGAAGTCGACCGGCCCGCGTTCGCGCTTGCCCGGCATCTTCAGGAGCCTGTCGGCTGGTTTCTTATCCGAATTATTCGAGTTGGGTTGCATGGTATCCCTCCTTTGAAATCGTGGTTTTGGAGTCTTCCTCAGGGCAGACGGCCACTGAGGACATCATGCCGGTCGATAACGCCGACGAGCCGCTTCTTCGCGTCGACGACCGGGAGCATGCTGACGTCGTGCTCGACCATCAGCCGGCTCGCCGTCGCGATCGTGTCGTCCGGCGTCACCGAGATGACGGGTGTCGTCATCACTTGCTCGACGATGGTGTCCGCCTGGTTCTTCACCGATATGCGGACATTCCCGGCGCGCAGGAGATCCCGTCGGGAGACTACACCGATAGTCTCGTTCTTTTGCACCACGGGAAATGCAGTAAACTCGCTTGCGACGATCAGGTTATAGATGCGGTGTATGGGCTCGTCCGGGGTGCAGGTGACGGGCTCTCGCGACATGGCGTCCTCGACCCTGCCGGGGATGGTGCGGCGCGAGATCAGGATGGGGAAGAGTTCGGAGAAGAGCACCCCTCCCTGGTATACGCCGTCTTCGTTGACTACTGCAGTGCTGTTTGTGCGGGCATTCATGATCGCGACGCCTGCCTCCGCAAGGGAGGTCTCCGGGCCGACCCGGGCGGCCTCCCGGACGAACCCCGTGATCGTGACGTTCGACTTGGTGTCCATGACTCGCAGGACGTCGGTGATGTCGAGATACCCTTTCAGGCGGTCTTTCTCGTCCACGACGTAGACCTCACGAAAGACGTCGTCCCTGAGGACGCTCCTTGCTTTTGTGACGTAATCGTCGTAATGCAGGGTGGGGATATCCACCATCAGGTCTGAGGCCACCTTCATAACAACTGCTCCTCCTCCCGACAGACGGGGCAGAGCATAAGGTTGTCGACCCTCGAGAGGTCGTCGGACATATTCCCGCACCGGTCGCATAGTCCCATGGCATACTCCTCTTCGCGGTTGATCTCGATGAGATCCGCGAGGAGTTCGTTCACTTCGGCCGCGACGGTGAGGATGTCTCGAACCGTCACGATCCCGATGACCACCTGGTCTTCAACGACGGGGAGCCTGCGGACACGGTGCTTCACCATCATTCCCGCGGCATCCCCGACCAGCTTCTCGACGCTGATCGTGATCAGAGGCGTGCTCATGATCTCGCTGACGAGAACTTCACCCGGTTTTAAATCTTTAGCCACGACTTTGCAGTTGATATCCTCTTCCGTGACGATCCCGGTAGGCAGGTTGTTCTGCAGGACGATGCAACTCCCTACCTCGTTGCGGCACATAGCCTGCGCTGCCCGGGCGACAGTCTCACCGACATCGATGGTTATCGGATGACTCTGCATGACATCCCTGACCGGTATGCGTGTCTCGAAACGGATGGTATCACTATTATTCATCATGGTATTCTCCTAATCTGGCCGCAATTAGGGCCGATTTTCCAGGTGCAAGTCTATCTAGGTTTCAGCAGTATAAAAGAATTCTCTCGCTCCGGGAACGTTGTCTGTCTGCAAAAAATAGGGAGAATCAGCCGGACGGAACATATAATTATATTTATTTGTGAGTGCCACATCTCACTTAAGTACAGGCAATTCCTGCCTGCCTGAGGGAGCTTAATGACGTTCTTTGTTCGTACTAAAAGAAGGATCTCGGGGCTATTGAAGGCGCTCCTTAGGAAGCGAACCTTTCGCATTGGGATCTACGGCCCTCCCAATGCCGGTAAGACCACACTTGCGAATCGGATTGTGAGAGATTGGATCGGCGATGCGGTCGGCCCGGTCAGTGAGGTGCCTCATGAAACCCGGCGCGTCCGGCGTAAAGAGGATATCACCATCACCGGGCAGAACGGCGGGTCGGTCACCATCGACATCGTCGATACCCCCGGCGTGACGACCAAGATCGACTACAACGAGTTCGTCGAGTTCGGTATCGAGAAGGAGGAGGCGGTCAAGCGGGCCCGGGAGGCGACCGAGGGCGTTGCCGAGGCGATGCACTGGCTCCGCGAGGATATCGACGGCGTCATCTACATGCTCGACTCCACGCAGGACCCGTTCCAGCAGGTGAACATCATGCTCATCGGGATCATCGAGAGCCGGAAACTCCCGGTCGTGATCGTCGCAAACAAGAACGATCTCCCCGATGCGTCCGCCGCACGGATCAAGAGTGCGTTCCCCCAGCACCCGGTGATCTCCATATCGGGTCTTGAAGGGAACAACGTGGATGAGCTGTATGAGAAGATGACGACATATTTCGGGTGATGGAGATGATACAGGGTGTACAAATCGACCTGATCTCTGCGGAACGTCTCGATCGCCTCACATCGATGGAGAAGATCCGCCTGATCCTTGATGACGTTATGGAAGGAAACATCGTTATCCTGGAGAAGGGCCTTGCGCCAGACGAGCAGAGCAAGCTCATCGAGATCACGATGCGGGAGATCGCGCCGGACGGGTTCTCCGGGATCGAGATGGAGACCTATCCGATCAGGGATGCCCAGGGCGGGTTCCTGGCGAAACTTCTCGGTGGAAAACGCTCCGAGTCCCGTTTGACCGTGATCGGGCCGGCGAACCAGCTCAAGACGCTCAAGAAGGAGAAGGATCTCATCAGTGCATGGGTCTCCTCGTCGAGATGAACGGACAGCGGGGGTGAAAGGGATGCCTCACAAGTGCACACAATGCGGCAGGGAGTTCGAAGACGGTTCGACGAAGATACTGAAAGGATGCCCGAGTTGCGGCGGAAAGAAGTTTCTCTACATCCGTGAGGCCGAACGACACGACGACGTTCTGAAGGAGAAGACCATCGACGAGATCGCCCAGGAGACGGGCGAGGAAGTGCTTGAGGTCAAGCTGGATCTCCGGAAAAAAGAGGAGATCGAGGTCTTCGAGCGTATCGAGAGCATCCGCATCCTCGGCCCGGGTTCGTACGAACTGAACATCGATAAACTGGCCCGGTCGGACGAGGTCGTCGTCGGACTGGAAAAAGAAGGTAAATACGTTGTGGATATCCTCTCCATGGCCAAGAAGAAGAAGTGATACGGTATCCACCGCATTTAATTGGGGGGCGGGCGCTGCTTCGATAGCATCTCGTCCTCTACCGAGATTATAAATATCCTCAGAACCCTTTTGAGTTACATCACGTAATCCGACACTCAATGACGCAGGTCGGAGCGACGGTTTCCCGTACGAGAACATGAAACTCTCATGAACCTTTGCGTAGATCGGATTTCATTCGCGATCTCTGCTCTCGTGCGCCTGTCCCCGGCTGTTAGCGGGTTGTTTCCTGCACTGGAGAGTGTCGGCTGGGAGATACTCCATGAACACGACATACGATATCCAGAATACGATCGGGGAGGAGACCGTGAACCCGATCTATCTCTCCTCGCTCGATTCGGTCCCCGGTATCGGGCCGGAGGAGCGCGCCCGCCTTGCGGAGGTGACCGACCTCTTTGCGTTCCGTGCGAACGACTATTACCTCTCGCTGATCGACTGGGAAGACCCGGCCGACCCTATCCGCCGGCTGATCGTCCCGACCGTCGAGGAGCTTGAGCCCTGGGGAGATCTTGACCCGTCCTCAGAGCGCCGGTATACCCGGGCTCCGGGGCTGCAGCATAAATACCGTGAGACCGCCCTCCTGCTCGTGAGCGAGGTCTGCGGTGGCCTCTGCCGCTACTGTTTCCGCAAGCGCCTCTTCATCGAGGAGGCGCATGAGGTGAATAACGAGATCTCCGCGGGGCTTGCCTACATCCGGGACCATCCGGAGATCACGAACGTCCTCCTTACGGGGGGCGATCCCCTGTTCCTCGAGACCGAGAGGCTGCTCAATATCGTTCGGCAGATCCGCGAGATCGATCATGTCGGGATCATCCGGATCGGCACGAAGATGCCGGCATACAATCCGTTCCGGATCATCAACGATCCGATGCTGCTGGACATGATCCGGGGCTACAGCATGGACGAGAAGCGTATCTACATCATGGCGCAGTTCAACCACCCGAGGGAACTGACCGATGCCGCATGCCGGGCGGTCGCCCTCCTGCAGGATGCGGGAGCGGTCGTGATGAACCAGACGCCGCTCATCCGCGGCATCAACGACGACCCGGAGGTGCTTGCGGCGCTCTTCGACAAACTCTCGTTCATCGGCGCGAACCCTTACTACGTCTTCCAGTGTCGTCCGTCGGTCGGCAACAGGACGTTTGCGGTGCCGGTGGAGGAGTCATACCGGATCTTCGAGCAGGCCCGCACGATATGCTCGGGGCTTGCGAAACGGGCCCGGTTCGTGATCTCTCACGCGACGGGGAAGATCGAGGTGCTCGGGAAGACGGACAGGCACACCTACTTCAAGTACAACCAGGCGGCAGACCCGGCGGATCTCGGGCGGTTCATGGTCTATAAGAGCAACCCGGAGGCCTACTGGTTCGACGATTACACGGAACTGGTGGACGAGGGGAGGGTCTGGGGGCCGGAGGGGCCGGTGCAGGATGCCCCGGATCTCTCGGCGTCGCCGGATGCGGGATGCACGCTGGGGTGAGGGGGGTTGGGGCCTCCTATCCCTCGCCAGATTATGAAGAAGCGGTCTGCGCTGAAGTTCCGGCAGCCGGGGGGATTGGGATCCGGAGGATCAGTCATTCATCGAGGACGCCAGCAAGGCTTCTCCTGCACTCCTCGCGTGCCCTCCCGATTGTTCGGACTCCGGAGAACTCCGGAACCTCCCCCTAGTACGGTTCGGCATCCTCGATGCTCTCGCATTAGGCGTGTTCGAGTGCCGCGTTGATGTGGTTCTGGGATCATTCGTCACATTAGCGTGTAACCGGTGATTGATCCTATGAAATAGACTTTCTCCTTCTCCTCCTCCGGGTGATTGTTCAGATTCATCAGCCCATCTTTCCCGGGCATCAGGTTGTCAAGGGTAATTTGACGGTTATCGTCAACACGATTGATAATAGGTGTACCGCCTACCGTGAACTCTGTCCACGCATTGACCGGTGGTACGTTCAACGTCAGCGTCGAGGCGAGGTCTTCGTAGTTCGAGATCCAGATCCCACCACCTTCGTTGATTTTGCCAGTTCCACTCTCGTCGCCGTTAATGAAGAGCGTTACATCGTCGTAGGCAAACATTGAGACCTGCGATTCACTTATATAGATCTTGCCTTTTCCGCTAGTTCCGATGACCAGTTTCACCGTGTCGCCGATCTCGAGGTCATGTTGCGTACCCCCTATCGTCACTTTGGAGTAGGCTCCGATCACCCTGAATTCGAGGTAACCGCCCGGCATGAGAGTGCCCGGCTTTCCGTCCGCCGTGTTAAGCAGGGTGTCTTGCCAGGTTGTTGAAGACGATATAACAACGATGTAGTTCGTCTTCGTTTCGATGTCGGAGGCTCCGGCCCCGGTTACGGTCAGCGTGACGGTGTAGGTCCCCGGCGTCGTGTAAGTGTGGGTCGGGCTCTGCTTGTCGGAGGTGCTGCCGTCGCCGAAGTCCCAGGACCATGAGGTCGGCTCACCCGTGGAGGTATCGGTGAACGCGACTGTGAGCGGAGCGATGCCGGAGGTCACGTTGACGGTGAAGTTTGCCACAAGGGTCACCGGTGTGGGCGTTACTGTCGTTGTTGTTGTGGGTGTAACCGTCACTGTCGGTGTTGGTCCCGTGGTTTCTGTCGGCGCATCGCCCCCGATCTCGTGGAGGAGCCAGTCGCTGCCGGTGCGGCTCACGCCCTCTCCGACGATCTGGATGTGGGGGTTCGTTTCGGCCAGACTCGGGTCGAGGACGAGGGTCTGCCCCGTCTCCCATGACGTCCAATCGGGGGACGGGGTGCCGGACGCAATGATGAGGCTAAAGTTGGCCGTCCGGTCGACGCCGTCGACGAGGATCTTGAAGTGCCCCTTTACGAGGGGATCGCCGCCGTCGTGGGAGAGAGAGATGTTCCCATTCTCATCGGTCACACTGCGGGCAATCATTGCGGGCGCCGCGTCGCCGGGCGGGTAGGAGAGGAGCGCCACCCCGGCGATCGCCGCCGCTGTCACGAAGACGGCGATGAGCACCATGACGGCGATGAGGTCGGAGGCGGCGGCGTCGGATTTCATGTTGATCGTGCCTGATTTTCTTTTGGACTCAGAACGGGTAGTCTGCAGGATTGCTGATGTACTGGTCTATGTTCTTGAAGGTGACCTTTGTATTGCCGTTGATGACGAAGAACCCGTCGCGGGCGATGACGACCCCCTCAAGGGAGCCTCCGTTGAAGGTTACCCTCCCTTGGGGGGCGAAGAAGATGCCCGTCACTTTATCACTCCATCCGTTCGTGATCGATATGTCGCCGTCACTTGCTATGATGACGACATTGCTTGCGGTAGCTCCGGATGGGGAGGAGTAACTGTTGGCAAAAATCTTCAGGTTATTCGTCAGGATTCCGTTTTGGTCATACTCTTTTGCAGTGTACCATTCAGCGGGTTTCGTGGAGGGTATCCCCTGATCCGGCATGGTGAATCCCGGGAAGGGTGTCTGATCAGTGCAGTGATCAAGCGTGCTGGAATCAACACCCGGAAGCAGATTGATATTGCCGGTACAGTAAATATGTGCACCATCCACAAAACTGATTACATTCCTTCGTAGCGTGACATCTCCATTAACATACACGTCATCATGTATGATGACGCCTCCCAGATCGCAGTCGCCGTTAACGTATACTTTGCCGTAAATATTTCTATTTCCTCCAAGGAGCACCAGATCTCCGTTGATATATATAGCGCCGGGCGCCTCCTCTGATCCCAGACTGGCACTCCCACTATCCTTGCTAACGCTGCCGTTGATGTAGATGTTCGATACGCTGATGCCACCATTACCTCCAAGATCCTCTGGCTCCAAACCCCTAGTTATAACGATTGTTGCTCCTGGGCCTATGACGTTCACACTTCCCTTTCCTGTTCCTTCCCCTATGCTAAGAGTGGTGCCGTAGATGAAGACGCTCTCATTGATGACGAAGTCGATGAAGGGTATTTCTGGCTCGTCATCATCCTCGTCCCCCTCATCCGGCTCCACCGGGTCCGGGGAGAACGTTGCCTCTCCTCCCACGAAGGCCGGCTCAGAAAGGATCGTCTCGCCGCCGTCCCCCGTGAGCACCGTCACGATCACGCGAGTAAGGTCTGCGCCGCCCGTATAGTTGAGGACTCCCCCGATCGACCAGACGCCGCCTTCAAGCCCGGTAAAATTGCCTGTACGGTCCACAAGGCCGCTCCCGGCATCGACGTAGATCCGGTACTCCCCCGCCCTGAGAGGATCGCCCCCTTCGTGGACGAGGGCGAAGCTGCCGCTCCTGTTCCCCGCGACGATGGTTGCATGGGGAATCTCGTCCGGTTGAGGGGCGGATAGGAAGGGAACCGCCACAATCGCCACGGCAAGAACGGTCAGGCCGAGCAGGAGGATGACCCCGATAACCTCGGAGACTCCTTCTTCACCGCGATGTTGTCTCATACCATTCACTCCACCAGTGACGCTGCGTTGTGGATCGTCACCGTGAAGTTCGATGGATACACGGTGAGGAATACGTATTTGTTTTCTGTCGGATCGCCATCTGCCACCGGGTTGATGGTAAGTCGGACCTTGTTCTCACTCAGTAACTCGGGCACAAGCAACGAAGTGACATTCTCATCAGTCGCCCTTAGCCGGATCTCATCAAAAGCTCTCTTCCAGGCCCCGGCTGCCTTAGCGTCGCCGGCCTCAATGGTCAGATTCACCTGGGTATAGGGAACGTCAAGGATGGGCGGATCGCTCTTGCGCATCCGTGTCTCGACCCGCACCGGCCCCGATCCCGAGATCATATCCGAGCCCTCAAGGCTGATCGGGGCTACGGTGAGGCTGATATTGTCGTCCCTCGTCTTCGCCACCGCGATCGACGGCCCGACCCGCACCGTCGTCCCCCCCTCCTGGGAGAGGAAGACCGCGCCCCCCTGGTAGGTCCAGGTCTGCTCCACCCAGTAGTTGTTCGAGGACTGATAAGAGAGGCTCCCGAGGGGGATAGTCACCGGTGGCTTCCCTGCAGGCTCAATCGTCAGGTTCGCCCCGCCGCTCTTCGCTGTGACCGTCCCCCCCGACCCCGCCGGGGTGAGGATCGGGAGCGTGAAGGCACTGCCAGCGGTCGCCCCTCCCCTCGTCCCGAGGTCGAAGGCCGTCGAGAGGAGGACACCGTTCCTCTCGTTCACCCACAGCGAATCGAGAGCAATCTTATAATCCACGAACCGGTCCTTCACCTGGTTCATGTGCGCGATCTCGTTCTCTCTTCCCGCCGCCGGGACGCCGTAGACCTGGTAGAGCGAGAGCGCCACGACGATCAGGGCGAGGATCAGGACGAAACCGACGACCTCCGAGAGGGCGTCATCACGCGGGCAGAGCGGCATAGTCAAGGTAATTCTCTGCGCGAAGTCTATATTTAGTTATTGCTTGCCGTCGCCGCATTTCTACCCGCGGATCTCAAAAAGACGATACATTCTTCGATTTCGTGCCCGCATCCGCTCTATTCGGCCGTCTCTCCTCTTACCATCAAACCTTTTCACCTCCGCCCGCCATTATTACTACGACATGCCACAGGACTCAGGAATAGCCCCGGACGGAGTATCCCTCTCCCCGGGCTGCGTCCTCTGCCACCAGGGAGCGAAGATGGTTCTCTTCGTTACCGGCCGGTGTCGCCGCACCTGCTGGTACTGCCCGCTCTCGCGCGAGCGAAAAGGGCGGGATGTGATCTTTGCAAACGAACGGCAGGTCGCATCACCGCGTGAGGCCATCGAGGTTGCCGAGAGCATGAGCGCTCTCGGGACCGGCGTCACCGGCGGCGAACCGCTCCTCGAACTCGACCGGGTGGTGGAGTACTGCCGGGCTCTCAAGGAGCACTTCGGCCCGGAGCACCAGATCCATCTCTACACCGCCCTTGCGCCCGACGAGACCATGCTCCGGCGGTTGCAGGGGCTGGTCGACGAGATCCGGCTCCACCCGCCCCATGAGGTCTGGCCCTGTATCCTCGATACCGACTTCGCCAGATCAGCCGTCCTCGCCCGGGAGATGGGCTTCCTCATCGGGATCGAGGTCCCGGCGCTCCCCGGGATCGAGGACCTCGCCGCCGCCCTCCCGCTCCTCGACTTTTTGAACATCAACGAACTCGAGTGGGGCGAGACCTGCGCCGACGCCATGCGCGACCGCGGGCTCGAACTCGAGGACGGCGTGCACAACGCCGTGTTGGGTGCCCGCCGGTGGGCGGAGAGACTCGCCGGTGACCCGAAGGTCCACTTCTGCTCGTCGGTCTTCAAGGACTCGGTCCAGCTACGGGAACGGTTAAAGCGGATCGCTGCAAACACTGCGCGTCCGTTCGAGGAAGTGACGGATGACGGAACCGTCGTCTACGGGGTGCTCGAGCCGGAAGGTCCCGTCGACGGATTCCTGGAGGAATTTGACGACGATGAGTATGCCGTCTCTGAGGGACGGATCGAGATGGCGTGGTGGGTGCTTGCCGAAGACGGCGCCGTGCTGCCGGGGAAGAAGTATGTCGTCGAGCGCTACCCAAACGCCGGCATGGTGGTCGAGGTGACGCCGCTCTGACGCTCAGATCGGGGATCGATCCTCTCTACGAGCGTTACCTGAAGTGGCAGGTGAAGCACGTCCCCCGGCACATCGCGGTGATCCAGGACGGCAACCGCCGGTATGCCCGGGAGCAGGGGCTCGATACGGCGGTCGGCCACCGGCTCGGGGCGGACGCGACCGAGCAGGTCCTCGACTGGGCGTGCGAGCTCGGGGTGCAGCACATCACGCTCTATACCTTCTCAACCGAGAACTTCCACAGGGACAGAGAAGAACTCGCGTCGCTCTTCACCCTCTTCCGGGAGAAGTTCACCGCGGTCATGAAGGACGAGCGGGTGCACCGGAACCGTATCCGGGTCCAGATGATCGGCGACCGTTCCCTCCTCTCCGACGACCTCCTCGCGACGATCGACGCGGCGGAAGAGGCGACACGGCACTACAACAACTACTGCATCAACATCGCGCTCGCCTACGGCGGCCGGAACGAGATCGTGCACGCCGCCCGATCGATCCTCGACGAGGTCAGGCGGGGCGAGATCGATCCCGTGGCCATCGACCCCGACACCGTCGAGCGGCACCTCCACCGGGGGGCAGCGCCCATCCCCCCTGTCGACCTGATCGTCCGGACCGGCAACGATTACCGGACCTCGAACTTCCTTCCCTGGCTCGCGAACGGTCACGAGTCCGCCGTCTACTTCTGCGCTCCCTACTGGCCGGCGTTCAGGAAGATCGACCTTCTGCGGGCGATGCGGGTCTACGACCAGCGCATGCACTTAAAAGAGCGCGTGGCCCGGCGGGGCTGACGGTCATCTCCACGCCGTCATGGCTTCATGATCTTCGCGTGAGAGTTTGTTACCGGTCTCATCGCCGGCTTACTTCCCGAACCGCCGCGCCCGCGACTGAAAGTCCCGGAGCGCCCGGAGAAAGTCTACCTTCCGGAGCAGCGCCCAGTTGACGTCGAGGAAGAAGAGTTCTGAGTAGACCGACTGCCAGATGAGGAAGTCGGTCAGGTGGTCGCCGCCGGTCTTGATGACGAGGTCCGGCTCGTATTTGAAGGTGAGGTAGGACTCGAGCACGTCTTCGTCGACCGACCCCGGGTCCACCCCGTCCTCGGCCATCCTTCGGACGCACCCGGCGATCTCCTCCCTGCCGCTCTTGCCGATCGCCACCGTCACGTCCATGCCTTCGCCGCTGACCTCCTTCTCGTCGCGGTAGTGCAGGGTCAGGCGCGCGATCGCCGAGACCTCGCGGATCCGCGGGAGGTAGCGTTCCAGCCGGGCGGGGTCGGCGGTGCTGATATGGAACGTCGCACTCTTGATCCCGAGGTCACGGCACCACCCGGCGGCACGGGCGAGGTTGCCGGGGGCGTCGAGCATGTCCTGCTCGGTGATCATGAAGCAGACGTGTTCCGGGAGCGTCCGGAGATCGCGGAGGAGGATCTTCTCGTAGAACCGGTAGATCATGCCGCCCACTCCAGCAGCGCGGAAAGGGAGCGGGTGTTCAGGACGTCGTCCGGGGCGCACCAGCCCCGGCGCGCTAGAGTTATACCGTAGCGTATATGTGCAAACTCGCCGTTTCTATGGGCATCTGTTCCTATAGCCAGTTTCACTCCTTTCATCTTGGCCTGCCGGATATAAATATCCTCAAGATCGAGCCGGTGGGGCGATGCATTGATCTCAAGAGCCGTCCCCGTCACCGCCGCGTGTGCGATGACGCGTTCGAGGTCGACGTCATACGCCGGCCTCCGGCCGAGCAGGCGGCCGGTGGGATGGCCGATGATATCGACGTGCTCGTTCTCCATCGCGGTGAGGATGCGCCGGGTCAGGACGTCCTGGTCCTGGGAGAACCCCGAGTGGACGGAGGCGATCACCAGGTCGAGGTCGGCAAGAACCCTGTTCTCGTACCCGAGCGTGCCGTCGCTCCTGATGTCCACCTCGCTCCCGGAGAGGAGCTGGCAGCCGTGGTGCCGGTTGATACGCTCGATCTCGGCCTGCTGCTTTGCCAGGGCCTCAGGGCCCACCCTTGATGAGTGGTCGGTGATGACAACGTACTCGTAACCCCTTCTCTCCCCTGCCTCCGCCACATCCTCGAGCGACTGGCGCCCGTCACTCCATCCGGTGTGAGCGTGGAGGTCGCCTTGCACGTCTGAGAGATCGATCAGATCGGGGAGGGCGTGCCGGAGGGCGAGTTCGATCTCGCCCCGGTCCTCCCGCAGTTCCGGCGGGACCGTCTCCATCCCGAGGAACGAAAAGACCTCCTCCTCGGTTGCGAACTCCTGCAACCGCCCGCTTGCGGTCTCAAAGAGCCCCTCAGGCGTGAGCCGGTAGTCCTGTCGCGCCGCCACCTGCCCAAGCCTCTCCAGGAACCCGGCCGAGCCGGTGGCGCAGAGGAGCGCGGTGCCGCACCGGCCGGGTTCGGTGAACCGGACGTCCACCCCGCCCTCAAGGGTCTCCGGCCGGTCTTTGAGAGCGACGACCGTGAGCCTGCCGACAGTGCTCGACCCCCGCCGGTAACTCCCCGCGACCGTGTACTGCCCGTCCGGCAGGGCCGCGAGCACCGCGTCGGCCTGCGGGCGGGTCATTCGGTCTGACCTTCGCCGGAACTGCTCGATGCCCTTGCGGATCGTCGCCTCCTTCTTTGCCCCGAACCCGGGAAGCGCCCTGAGCCGGTGCCCCTTCACCGCCCGTTCCAGGTCGTCCAGTGTCCGGATGCCGAGTTCCCCGTAGAGAACGTGCAGCGTCCCCGGCCCCACCCCGGCGACCCCGAGCAGTTCGACGACCGATCCGGGTATGGTCGCCTGGAGGTCTTTCAACTCCTCGAACGTTCCGGTGGCGGCAATCTCGCGGATCTGGCCGGCAATCCTCTCCCCTATCCCCGGGATACGGGTGAGTTCCTCCTCGTCGAGCCCGGCAACCGGGAGGGAGAGGCGGTCGATCTGCCGCGCCGCCCGCTCGTAGGCCGCGATCCGGTACCGGTCCTCCCCCGCGATCCCGAGGAGGCGGGCCATCAACGCGAGTCGCTCGGCGACATCCCTGTTCGTGACCTGCCCCTCCAGGGTTCCCATGATCACCCTTCCTCCCCAAAACCATATAGACCTTGATGCTCTCCGGCACCTGCAAGATACCCGCCGCGGCTCCCCTGTATCGCGCCCCGAGCCTCGTGACACTACCCAAATCCATAAACTTGTAGAAGTAAAATTGATTGTAAATGATTCCTTCCACGTTTGAGGATTATCTCGAAGCAATCCTCACGATCACGGAGAGCGGCGGCCGGGCGGCGACGCTGGACGAGATAGCGGCGGCCCTCGATACCGGGAAGGAGACCGCCGGGACGACCGTTGCCTCTCTGGTCGAGGAAGGATACCTGGAGCGGGCGGACGGCGAAGCCGTCAGGCTTACCGGGAAGGGCTCATTGGTGGCGTCACAGGTGGCGCGGAAGCACCGTGTTCTCCAGTGTTTTTTGACGGAGATGCTCGGCGTCGATGAGGGTGCAGCGAGCAGGGAGGCCTGCACCCTCGAACACGGGATATCCGACGAGACGATCGAGCGGCTCTCCTCCTACATGGACGGCGCCCAGTCCCCGCCGGGGTGTATGGAATGTTGCAGGGTGCAGGACTGCACGCTGCTCGACTGCAAGGAAGGCGACACCGTCCGGGTGGCGATGATGCGCGGACCCCGGCGGCACCGGAGGCTGCTCGATCTCGGCATCTTCCCCGGAGAGATCGTGCAGATCCGGCGCAAACTCCCGAACGAGTCGGTCGTCGTCAGGGTGAAAGGCTGCGACATCGCTATCAGCCCCGAGATCGCGCGATCGATCGTCGTGGAGTCATGTCCATGAGGTTCGCGCTGATCGGCAACCCCAGCGTCGGCAAATCCCTGATCTTCAACCAGCTCACCGGTCTCGGGGTGGAGGTGAGCAACTACCCCGGAACCACCGTCGAGCTGCAGCGGGGCAACACCTGTTTCCAGCGCGAGATCGTCGAGCTCGTGGACCTTCCGGGGGTCTATTCGCTCGAAGGGAACTCGGACGAGGAAGGCCTGGTCCGCCGGTTCCTGGAGCAGCAGGACGTCGATGCGGTCATCGTGGTGACGAACGTCACCCGCCTGGAACGCAACCTCTACCTCCTCCTCCAGGTGGCGGAGTACGGCCTCCCGATGGTCGTCGTGCTGAACATGATCGACGAAGCCGCAAAACAGGGGCTTGAGGTCGATCCCGGCCCGATTCACGACCTTCTCGGCGTCGAGGTGATCCAGACGGCGGCGTCGCAGGGGAAGAACATCGACCGGATCATCCCGGCGGCTCTCGCCGCCTCGAGCCCGTCGGTGGTCGAGATCCCCTACGACCACCACATCGAGGCGGCCGTCCGGAGCCTCGGGAAGATGTTCGGTGCCGACCGAAAAGAGAGCGTCCGTGCGCTCCTCGGGTTCGGCGACAACCCGGAACAACTCGAGGCGGCGCGGACGATCTCCGACGAGATCGAGTCCCGGCACCGGATGACGGTCGCCCAGATCATCGCGGCCAACCGGCACAACTTCGCCCACGAGATCGCCGACCTCACCGTGAAGGAGGAGCCCCACCTCCCCCAGACCGATCCGGACAGCATCCTGACGCGGATCATCCCCGGGATGCCGATCCTCATCGGTATCCTGGTCGGGATGCTCCTCTTCGTCTTCATCGCGGGATCGTTCCTCGAAGAGATGATCGTAGGACTCTTCGAGGTCTTTGCGATACAACCCTTCGTCGCGCTCGGGCTGCCGCCGCTCGTCGAGGCGCTCGGGACATCGGTCCTCATCGCGCTCCAGGCGGGTTTCGGGATAGCGTTCCCGTACGTCCTCCTCTTCTACATCATCATCTCCATCCTCGAGGACTCGGGTTACATGACCCGGGCGGCGTTCCTTGCCGACAACGCTATGCACCGGGTCGGGATGCACGGCGGAGCGGTCATCCCCCTCACCCTGGCGTTCGGGTGCAACGTGCCGGCCATCATGAGCATCCGGCTCCTGCGTTCCCGGCGCGAGCGGATCATCGCCTCGTTCCTGGTCACGATGGTTCCCTGCTCGGCCCGGACGGTCATCATCGCCGGGATTGTGGCGAGTTTCGTCGGCATCGCGGCGGCGTTCAGCGTATACGCCATCATCTTCGTCCTGATCCTCATAACAGGGCTCGTCCTCTCCCGGGTGACGCCCGGCGAGCGGTTCGGGATGATCATGGAGATGGTTCCGCTCCGCTGGCCGGACCCGAAACTGGTGATGAAGAAGTCCTGGACGCGCCTATCGGAGTTTCTCTTCATCGCGATGCCGCTCCTCCTTGCGGGAAGCGTCGTCCTCGGGCTCCTGGAGTTCTTCGGCGTCATGGCGTACTTCGAGGGGCTCGTGGAACCCTACACCATGGCCCTCCTCGGCCTCCCCGGCTATGCGGCGACGGCGCTCATCTTCGGGATCCTCCGAAAAGAGATGGCGTTCGAGACCCTTGCCATCCTCGCGGGCACCGCCGACCTCGGAGCGGTGCTCTCGTCGCTGCAGCTCTACATATTCGCGGTCGTGACCGTCCTCTTCGTCCCCTGCCTCGCGACGATCACGGTTCTGTTGCGCGAAGTCGGCTCCAGGATCACGCTCGCGATCACGGCCTACACGGTCGCCCTCGGGCTCCTGGTCGGAGGCCTAATCCACTATCTCCTGTCATAACTGGTATAGGAAGATGTACACTTACGAAACCGGCATCCCGGCTATCGACGGGGAGTATGGGGGCCTGCGGGCCGCCACAAATATTCTCCTTCTGGCGCCTCCTCTCTCTTACGCTGAGCTTCTGGCATACCGGATTGCCTCTCCCCTGCCCGGAGAATGGGCCGTTGCCATATCGGCCGACGAGCGTGCCTCCGACGCGGTCGATGCGTTCCGCAGGTTCGGGGCGGAAAGGAACCGGGTCGGGATCATCGACGCGGTCACGAAGAGTTCGGTGCCCACCCTGCGGGACACGGCAAAGGCAAAGTTCGTCACGAGCCCTCTCGACCTGACCAACATGGGGATCAAGTTCTCCCGGATGGTGGAGGATATGTGGAAGGAAGGGGTGATGGCCGATCCTCCGGGCCCGATGCCTCCGCCGATCCGGCTCTGCGTCCACTCGGTCTCGACGCTTCTTATGTACGCGCAGCTGGAGGTGACCTACCGGTTCCTCCACGTGATCACCAACAGGGTGAAGAAACTGGAGGGGATCGCGGTCTACACCCTCAACAGCGAGTCGTTCGACACGCGAACCATCTCCATGATCAAGCAGTTGATGAATATGGTCATCGAGGTGCGGGTTAATGACGGGGAAGGGGCGGTGGAGCGGGAGTTCCGCATCAGCGGCATCCGCGGGAGGACGACCCCCTGGATCCGTTACTTCTACGACGATGGAGCGCTGACCTTTGAGCAATGACGGCAGAACCGGGAGTGAGGCATCGATGCTGACGTTCGTGGGTCTCGGGCTCTTCGACCTCGGAGACATATCGGTCAAAGGCCTCGAATACGTCAGGAGCGCCGATGCCGTCTTTTTAGAGGCGTATACGTCGCGGCTGATGGGGACGGACGTCGGTGCGATGCAGAAGTTCTTTGGGAAGGAGATCCGGGTGCTCGGCCGGGAGGACGTCGAGCAGAACCCCCGCGATATCCTCGATTGCGCCGCTGCCGGCCGGGTGGCGTTCCTGACGGGGGGAGACCCCATGGTCTCGACGACGCATGCGGATCTCCGGCTGCGGGCGGCCGCCGCCGGGATCGAGACCTCCATCATCCACGCGTCGTCGATATCGAGCGCGGTCTCGGGCCTCTCGGGTCTGCAGAACTACCGGTTCGGGAAGTCCTGCTCGGTGCCGTTCCCCGCGAAGGGCTGGTTCCCGACGGCCCCCCTCGAGACGATTGCGGCGAATCTTGCGCAGAACCTCCATACGATCGTCTACCTGGATATCCAGAACGATCGCTACATGCGCGTCCCGGAGGCTATCGCCGTCCTCGAGGAGATGGCAGAGAAGCGCGGTATCGAACCGCCCGCACTCTACGTGGGGATCGCCCGGGCGGGCTCAGAGCATCCCGTGGTTGCCGCCGGGACCGGTGCGACCCTCAAGGAGACGGATTTCGGCCCCCCGCTCCACATCCTCGCCGTGCCGGCGGACCTCCATCCGGTTGAGCGCGAGTACCTGGAGTTCTTCGCCGGCCTATGAACCTCGACGACTACGGCGCTCTGTACGGGGAGGCCCTCTCCCTCGCCCGGCTCGCCGTCCCGGACGGCACCCCCCTCTCCCGGGCGGCCGGGGAGGTGCTCGAGATGGCTACTGCCTACCACAACGACGGGTTCGTATTTC
This sequence comes from Methanobacteriota archaeon, assembly GCA_023393455.1. Taxonomy (GTDB): domain Archaea; phylum Halobacteriota; class Methanomicrobia; order Methanomicrobiales; family Methanoculleaceae; genus Methanoculleus. Next base: position 173,487 of record JAEWLJ010000015.1, read on the forward strand.
TCCGGGCGGGCGACCGGGTGAACGCCCTCGCTGCGTTCACCTACGGGCTCGGCTGGCTTGATGCAGGCTCGCGCCTCGGGTTGCTCGCGCCCTCTCTCGCCCACCCCCCGGGGGCGGTGGATGCGGGGATACTGGAGTCGCAGGACGCCCATCTTGACGAGAAGGCGCACCGCTACCGGCGGATGCTCGATGCGGCCCTCGCGGGGGTCGAGGCGGCGGCGGACGAGGCGAGCCCGCATCATGCAGCGGCCGGGGAGTTTTATTCGGCGGCACGCGCCTGGTATGCGCAGGGTGTGGCGTACCTCGATGCGGGCGACCGCGCCGCCGCCCTCGCCCGGTTCAGCTACGGCTACGCCTGGCTCGATGCCGGCATTCGCGCGGGGCTGTTTCGGATAACCGGGGAACGGGATCTTTTCACCGTTTAGGATCCGCGTATCCTCCCCCTTTGCCCGTTATCCTGCGGATCCCCGGTTTTATCGATCTTTCGATGAAACCATCGTTAAATACTAGCCGCACGATATTTAATAACACAAATTCGGGCGTTTCCCCCCGGTGCTGCCCGGCCGAGCGCAAACGGCTGCAGGAAGCGAGAGGGGATGAGGGCGACGGCCTTTGGGGCCGTCTCCGTGGCCCGGGAGCGTAGAGGATGAAGAAGTCTCAGTGGAAGTGGCTGATCGTCTCGCTCAGTTTCAGCGCCCTTGTCATGGCGGGCGTTCTCTACTTCACCGTCGACGAGTCGACGATCGAGTACCTCGGCCGGATAAACCCGTACTACCTGGTTCTCGGCGCCCTCCTCCACGTCCTCTCGCTCGGGTTCTGGGCGCTCCGTATCCAGAAGATGTCGGCGTCGCTCGGCTACCGGGTGCACCTCACCCACTGCATGAACCTGGTCCTGGCGAACCTGCTCGTCGCGGCGGTAACCCCGTCCCAGGCGGGCGGGGAACCGATCCGGATTCACGAACTCTACCGGGCGGGCGTTCCGGTCGGGGACGCCACCGCCGTCGTCATCATGGAGCGGATCCTGGATGGGATCATCCTCGGGGTGCTCGGGGCGTTCGCCATGCTCTTCCTCGGCAACTACTGGAGCAGCCTCGCCTCGGGGTTCAGCGGGCTGAGCGCCCTGATGTACGCTGCCTGGATCTTCGTCACCCTCTTCGTGCTGGTCTTCGTCTACTCCGTCAAGAACCCGGACCATCTCAAGCGGGCGCTCAAAGGGATCTCGCGGTGGATCGACCGTCGCTGGCACTTGAAGCGGTTCGAGAGCCTGCTGGAGACGATCGACCGCGAGGTGGACAACTTCAACAAAGGCCTTGTCAAGTTCGTGAACCACGGGAAAAGCGGCCTCGTCTGGGGGATGTTCTTCACCCTGCTCTTCTGGATCTCGGAGTTCGTCGTCGCATCGCTGCTGCTCATCGGCCTCGGGCAGCCCCCGTACTTCATCGAGTCGTTCGTCGTCCAGCTCGCCATCGCCATCATCATGATGATCCCGCTCACCCCGGGCGGCTCGGGCGTTGCGGAGATCGGCGCTACGTCGCTCTACAGCCTCTTTGTCCCGTCGGCGATCGTGGGTGTCTTCGTCCTCCTCTGGAGGCTGATCTTCTACTACTTAAACATCCTCCTCGGTCTCCTGTCGAGTCTCGTCATTGTCCGGCGCGAGTACCTTGCCCGCGCCAGAAAACAGCGGTGATTGACCCCAAGGTATAAGCATCAGAAGGCTGATGTCAGGTGATCACATGACGACCCAAAGCTGCAGGGTGCAGGGCGTGTTCATGTCGGTGAGCGAGATGGGAGCGGCGCCGACGGTCATCCTGGATGCCGGGAGCGACAGCACGATACCCATCTACGTCGGGCTATGGGAGGCGATCTCGATCAGCAACGCGCTCAACAGCGAGATGCTCCCCCGCCCCATCACCCACGATCTCATCGTTGAGATGTTTCGGAACTTTGCGATATCGCTCGATTCCCTGCACATCGATTCTCTGGAGGAGGGGGTCTTCTACGCCAAACTCCATCTGCGGCAGGGGTCGCGAACCGAGATCATGGACTGTCGACCGAGCGACGGGATAGCCATCGCTCTGCGTTACCGGGCGCCGATCATGATCGAGGATACGGTCGTGGAGACGGCGGCGGTGAAGAAGGACGACCTCCCGAAGATGGTCGACCTGAAAGAGTATCTCTGATCACTTCCGGCGTGCCGCGAGCTCGTCGAGCACGTCGCCGACATCGGTGCCGGATGCCTGGAGCGCCACAAGCAGGTGGAAGAGGAGATCGGCCGCCTCGGAGACCGTCCTCTCCGGGACCTGATTCTTCGCGGCGAGGATGAACTCGACCGCTTCTTCACCGACCTTTTCGAGGGATTTATCGACCCCTTTCCGGTGGGTCAGGACGGAACTGACGTAACTCTCGGCAGACGGGTGTTCCGCCCGGTCCTGGATGACCTGCCAGACCTCTTCGAGGATATCCCAGTCACGCATGGGCCTCACCTCCTGCGAGCACCTCGCCAAGTTCGGTATCGAAGTACCGGGAGAGGAGAACCCGTGCCTTCTCGATGGTGCATCCGCCTTTTCCTATCGCGATGCCGAGGTCGCTTTCGCTGACATACACCGTGAGCTTCCCGTCGTCTCTCTTCGCGATGCCGACGACGGCGGCAGGCTTGAAGACGTTCTTCGCGAACTGCTCGATCTCCGCCGAGTACTCGACCATCTCGATGCGTTTACCAAGAACCCTCTGCATCTTCCTGATATTGCTCCCCTGCCGGCCGATGGCGAGACCCATGTCTCCTTCTTTTATGAGGTATACTATGCGGTCGAAGCGCTCGTCGATGATGCAGTCGAGCGCAGTCGCCCGGGTAAGAATTCTCAACTCTTCGATATATCTTCGTTCTTTAAAGCATATGGTTGGTATCATTGAAGCGGTCCCCAATGGGAATGATGCGGTATGATATAGTCGCTCGCGGGATATATATCTGAGTACCCCGGGCACCGGGGGGAAGAGGCCGGCGGAGAGGAGTGCGCCCGTTTTCTCACCCGGACGGTGCCTCTCGTGGTGCTGTGAGGATCCCGGGGCCGGGAGATAGATATCCGGCTGGATTGGAGTTAGTAGAGACAGGGGAGGGGGCAAGCCCCCTCCCCGTCGGCCCCGCACCCAATGGCGATATCCCCACGGTCCACTGCATGGGGAGATACTGGAATGGGTGTAATCCTGGTTCCCCTCCCGTGACACGGCTTCCCACTGGCTATCGCCACGCACTGCCCCCGCCCCTCGTGGGCGGGGGAGGAGGCCGAAGGCCGGGCGGGGTGGGTGCTACTGATGTCTAGGACCGGTGGAGGCAGGGGAGGAGCGCCGCGAGCCGGATCCATCCTCAGGACGGCGGCCCGCACCCAAATTCGCGGAAAACCCCACTAGCACTTCTGCAGGATCATCTTGATCGCTGCCCCTTCGCCCGGTTTGCCGGGAACCCGGTCGCCCGCCCAGACGCGTCCGCCGTAGCGGGTCACGAGGGTCTTGACGAGGTGAAGCCCGAGACCCCTGCCCCCGGAGGGGGTTTTGCTCCCCTCACGGCTGAAACGGTCGAAGATGTTCGGCTTCGCGTGATCCGGTATGCCGATGCCGGTGTCGGCGACGGTGAGTATCACGGTGTCGGTGGTCTCCATGACGGATATATCGATCCTGACCTTCATGCCGCCGAACTTGATGCTGTTGCTGACCAGGTTCGATATGGTGTGCTCAAGAAGGGGGTTTGCCCAGACCATGCAGGTCCCCCCCTCATACCTGATATCGATGCCCGCATACCGGTGCACCTGGTCGCGGATGGTGGCGGTGAGGTCGATCGGCTCCAGGCGGATGCTGTGCCGGTCGAGGGTGGTCAGCAGTTCGACGTTCTTGATGACGTTGATCCCCTGCTCGATCATGATTTTGACCCTCTGGGCGAGTTCCGCCTCCTCGCCGGAGAGCCGGTCGCGGAGCATCTCGATGATCGTTGCCGCAACCATGCTGGTGTTATAGATGTCGGTGCCGAGCAGGTCGAGGTAGAGGCTGGAGAGCCGGCTGGCCTGTTCGCAGGCGATCTCCCGGGTGAGGTCCCGGCCCACCCCGGTCGCGGCCACGGTCTTCCCGGAAGCGTTGTGCAGGGGGTGGATGGCTATCTGAAACGACCGTTCCTCACCGCGCCATGAGAACGACCGGGTCTCCGCTACGGTCTCCCCCGTCTCGATGACCCGGGACGCCGCCCCAACCAGAAAGTCAGCCTCTTCCGGCGGAAACAGGGCATAGGGCGTCTTGCCCACGATTTCATCCGGATTTTCGCCCAGGTTCCAGCCGCCGCCCCAGAAGAACTGGGTGAAGATGCCGTCCCCGTCGAGCGTGAAGATCATGTCGGGCAGGGTGCTCGCCAGGATCTGCACCTGCTCCTCCGGCACGCCGCGGGACTCGTCGGCCGCCTCCTCGTGCGGGGCCTCGCGGAAGGTCTCGACCGCACCGATCTGCCGACCGCCGGTATCGTAGAGGGGGGCTGCCACGCAGATGGTCGTTCTCCCGGAGAACGCGGGGATCTGCGACTCAGCGAGCAGTTCTTCGCCTTCGTGGTGCAGCAGGCGGTAATGGGCGCTCCCGGCATCCTCGTGAGTCAGGATGCTGTTTGCCAGTGTGGGACATGCCTCGCCGAACAACGCCTTTCCATGAGCGTACCCGCCTTTTCCCACGATCTCTTCCGCCGGGATGCCGGTGGACAACTCCATGCTCTCGTTCCAGACGATCACCCGCCCCTCGCAGTCGAGGACGAGCGTCGGCTGCTGGAGGTGGGCGAAGATACTCACGGGTATCTGGCTGTGGTTCATGGATTCCCTGACTCCTTTCTGTTCTATCTTCACCGTATCACCCGGGAACAGTTCTCGTCCCGCAACGCCGCGAGAAGGCTCTCTCGCCCGAAACTCCGGGTGAGCCCTCTGTCGCGGCTGATGTACGCCCCCTTGTATATCACTGTTCGGGGCGAACGCACAGGAAAAAGGTCTGGGGCGGCCGCTTAAAAGAGTGTCTATTTATCTTCTGCGAAATATACTATCAAAAAGATTTACTATTTATACCTTCCCAGTTCGTTCTCCTGATAATCGGAAAGTATTCCCACAACCGCTCTATTTTGGTTGAGTGTCGCCATAAGCGGCCGCATTTATTCGCCTGCCAGGATCCGGGTGGCGGAACGCGAATCCGGGAGATCGCGTCTATCGCGTAGATTAATATTTGAGTATTTGCAGATCATAGATGATGTTCGGGCGTTACAGGGACATTTTCCACCAGGAATCCGGCGATATTATGGTGGAAACCAGGAGCATCGACGGGTTCCTGACGTACCGACGCAGGTGCGAAGGGCAGACGTTCGAGCGGATCCTGGTCTCAAAGATGGGTGAGGTCGTCATCAACCCGGTGGAGCCGGGCAGTCTCCCCGAGGACATCACGGACTTCCTGATGATGGAGTTCCCCCCGATGATGATCGAGCCCGGCGCCACCCAGACGGTCTACCTGAAGTTTCCCGTCGAGATCGGCGTTTTTATAGAGTCTGCAAGGGATGTCGAGGTGTTCGATGTCTTCGGCCTTGGCACCCAGAAGTATACGCTCTACGGTCCTCCGGCAGACGGGGTCATTGCCCTGTATTGCCGGAGCGCGATCTACCCGGATATCCCTCTGGTCGATCTCTATCGCGAGGGGGTGATGGAGCTCTCCATCCAGAACCTCTCCCCCGAGTGGATGGAGGTCTCGTGTGCGGTCTTTAACAGCGTCGATATGAAGATCTACTTCGGCGACTTCGTTGCGACCTCCGCCACGATGCGGATCATCTCCAGAACGCTCGCGGAGACCGACTTCGTCGACGCGCCTCTCCGGCCCGGCATGGAGAAGGCCATGGAGTTGAACAGGGCCCGCAAGATCCCGGGGCTCAACCGGGGTCACCTGATGGAGTGGGGGCACTGATGGCATTCAATATGACCGAGATCCTGGAGATACCGATCGGTGTCGGCGATATCACCCTTGTAAATATCCTGTATTTTACCGTCATCCTCATCGTCGGCGTGATCATTGCGAAGATAGTCGCGATAAACGTCCGCAGAATCCTCGCTGAGCGGTTGCCCAAGAATGAATCCGAACTGTTTGCAAAACTGATCTACTACATCATCATCATATGGGCATTCGTCATCGCGCTCCCGCAGTTACAGTTCGACCTTTCAGGACTCCTGGTAGCGGGAGGAGTCGCCGGTCTGGTCATCGGTTTTGCCAGCCAGAGCGTCGTCTCGAACCTGATCTCCGGCCTCTTCCTGATGTTCGAGCGCCCCATCAAGCTCGGGGACAACATCAACGTCGCCGATGTCAGCGGCAGCGTCGAGGATGTCCGTATCCTTTCGACGGTCATCAAGACCTACGACGGGATCTATATCCGGATCCCGAACGAGAAGGTCTTCACCTCGAATATCACGAACTACGTCCATAACGCAGCCCGGCGGTTCACGTACGAGATCCGCATCCGATACGAGGACGACGCCGATGAAGCGATCCGGATTGCCAGGGAGGTCATCGAGAAGCACCCCTTCGCACTCAAGAACCCGGCCCCTTCGGTCTTCGTCGACAACTTCGGCGAGCACAGCGTCAACCTGACCGCCTACATATGGGCGCCGGCCCGGAACTGGTGGGACGTCCGCACAGATCTCCTCTGGAAGATCAAAGTTGCGCTCGAAGAGAACGGCATCGAGATACCCATCCCGCAGCGCACCGTCCGGTTTGTGGACGGGTTCGAGGGGAAGAACCGGGGTGGAGAGATGAACGGAGAGAACGAGTAACCTTTTTTATCCCACCCGGTGCGTCTTCCCGACGCCGCCGGGCACGAACGACCCCGGGTAGCGCCCCGCAATTTCCCCGATCCGGTCGGTGCAGTGCGACGCCGAGAGGTAGGCCACCCCTGCGAGCGCGTCGATGTCCTCGCCCGAGACGGTGTGGAGCCCGCCGATGACGCCCCATACCGGCCCGATCTGCGAGACCCGCTCGATGATCCGGCCGATGTGGGGGTGTGCGCACCCGGTGACGATCAGGTGACCGTCCGGCGTCGATAATACGAGCGACTGCTCCCGGATACCCGTCCCGAGCGGCCCGGTCACGGCGATGCCGTCCGCGACCTCCGTCCACTCCGCCACGATCCGCGGCTCGGTGTACTTCCGAATCAGCGACAGCGTCTTTTCGGAGAAGGCATCGTGTACAAAGACCTCCATCGACGGGTTCGCGGCAAGAACCGCTTCGATGCCGCCGATATGGTCCCAGTGGTCGTGGGAGAGGACGAGACGCCGGATGCCCGCAGGGTCGATGCCGAGCGCCTCCATATTGGATACGAGCACGTCTCCTTTTGCCCCGGTGTCAAAGAGCAGCCCTGCCTCTTCTATCAGGCAGGAGAACCCCCAGTCCGCCATGAGCCCCTCCCGGCAGGGGATGTTGTTGTAGACCTCGGTTATCGTGAACATAGGAGAGATTTTCAGGTCTCTCCTCTGAGGGGATTATGCTTTCCGATGGGGCAGTCCGGGGTTCGGAGCCCCCGGACCTCGCAGACGAAAAAGAGGTGGTAGAGGTGATCAGGAGATGACGTAGGATATGGAGACGGTGGCGGTCACGTCGATCTCGCCGACCTCGAGCGGGGTCGGGGCCGCTCCGCTGGCTGGCTTCTCCATGCCCGAGTAGCGGTTGTCATAGGCCATGGGCACGTAGCTGCCGCCGACATTGACCTCTTTGACGTCGAGGATGGTCTTGCCGATGGCTGCGGCGACGGCGTCGGCGTCGCCCCGTGCCTGCGCCACCGCGGCGGTCAGGGCCTGCGACCGGAACTCCTGCTGCTTTGCGTCGCTCAGGGTGAACGCGAACCGGTTGACCTTGTTTGCACCGTTCGCGACCGCGAGGTCGACGATCTCGCCTGCACGGTCCACGTCGTTTAACGTGACCTCGAGGCTGTTGACGACCCGGTAGTACTTGACCCTGGCGGTTGTCAGGCCCCTGCTGTCGGTCTCGGTTATCGGGATGATGTTGTAGCCGGCGGTCCTGATATCCTTCTCCGGGATGCCCGCCCTCTTCAGTGCGTTGACCACGGCGTCCATCCTCTCTGCGTTCTGCTGCTGTGCCGTCTTGACATCGGTGTTCTCGGTCTCGACCGCGAAGACGACGACGGCCTCATCAGGCGTGGTCGTCACCTTGCCCGTGCCGGAGACGTGGATCAGCTTGTCCCTGGATTCCTGCGGCAACTGTGCGGTGACGCTGCCGATCACCGCGGCGCAGAGAACCATCAGGGCGATCCCCAGAAGTGCTGCTTTTCCTCGCATACGTATCAATCATCTCTTGAATCGGCAAAAATATATATCTTGCTTTAGCTACGAGAATTTTCGTAGTTTTAACCGGGCGGATCCGGAAATACGTCGTTTTGCTCCGCGATTGCCCTGTCGCTCCCCCTTCTGGAGCACCGGCTCGCCGTCCGGCCGTCGCTACCGGGTGCACGACCCCGCCCCGGATCATCTTTTATATGAGGGGGTGTCCGGAGGCGGCATGCTCGGCGAGTTCGAGACCCTGCAACGGCAGGCCATGATGGTGGAGATCGAGGAGATCATCCAGGCGACGCCCGACTACACCGATGTCAGAGAGGCGCTCCGGTCGCGCAACTTCATACCGGAGCGGGACGAGGAGAAGATCGCGATATGGGTGCAGCCCGAACTCGGGATCTTCGTCCTCCTGCAGATGAACCTCGGGGGCGGGTACGCGGGCTACCGGGTGGCCTCCTACGATGACCTGGAAGAGGGCGAAGACGGGCCTGTCGGGTTCAACGCCCGGTAACCTCCTTCTGGGACCCGCTGGCAGGCTCACCTTTCATCGCCCTCTGCCGGGTCAGGTTTATCCGAGCGTATGCGGTATGGTCGGCGTATGCCGGAACAGGTACCCCTCAACCGGGACGCACAGGAGGCCATGAAGGCCAGGATCAGGGAGAAACTCGCGGCGGACCCCACCTACGACGAGGTCCGGGAACTTCTTGGAACTCTCGGGTTCCACGCGAAGGAGGACAGGCGCGCCCTTGCCCTCTGGGAGAACGGCGAGCACGAACTCTTTGTGCTGGTGCAGATCGACCCGGAGACCGGGAGGCTGCGCGACCACGCGGTGAGCACCTTTGAGGAGGTGGAGGGGTTCGAGTAGTCCCGGTTCATGCCCGGTCTGTGAAGAGCCCGATATACCCCGCGATGAGCGCGATGACGAAGACGAAGAGGTAGACCGGGAGCGAGAGCGCCTCCTCGAGGGCGGAGAAGACACCAACACCGGTGATCTCGCCGATGAGCAGGAAGAGCCGGACGAGGAAGATGACCAGGAGCACGGCGCCGGATGCGAAAAAGACCGGACCGGGCAGGCTCATAGGGATTGGAAGCGCCCCGAAGAGGTCGCCGACGAGGAAGAGGGCCGATATCAGGATGAGCAACCCGAGGTTGGCGTTGAGGAACTCGACGAGCTGGAGGAAGACCGGTGCCTGGACGTAGGTGCCCGCGAGGATGTTCAATACGGCGAGCACGATCAGGAAGACGACGATCCCGATGACTCCCGATATGAGGACTCCGGCGACCGACTCCTTCCTGTGTCCTGCCATGCGATCCTTGTGGGGGTAAAAGGCATCTCGATCTTATGGAGTTACCGGCCGGGGCTTCTTCCGTCAAAGACCACAACCTTCAAGTCGGCACCGACGATGAATTAACCCGGGGTTGGAGGGCGCACAGTCTCTGCCTTCCGGTGAGCGTCATGGAGAACCACTCAAGGGTGACGAACGTCGAGGTCGCGGCGATCCTCTACGAGGTCGCCACCCTCCTGGAGATCAAGGGCGTCCGGTTCAGGCCGCAGGCATACCGGCGGGCGGCGATGGCGGTCGAGGGCCTGCCGGAGCGTATCGCCGACGTCGCAGAGCGAGGCGAGCTCGAGGATATCCCCGGGGTGGGTCGGGCCATCGCCGAGAAGATCCACGAGATCGTCGAGACCGGCGATCTTGGGTATCTCGCCGCTCTCCGTGAGGAGCTCCCGGAGGGTGCACAACACCTCACCCGCGTTCCGGGGATCGGGCCGAAGAAGGCGATCGCCCTCTCCCGGGAACTCGGCGTCAGGACGGTCGCCGAGCTGGAGACGGCGGCAAAGGCCGGCCGGATCCGTGATCTCCCCGGGTTCGGTGAGAAGACCGAGGCGAACATCCTCGCGAGCATCCACGTGAGCCGGACGGCAGAGGGGCGCCGCCTTCTCGGGAAGATCCTCCCCGTCGCCCGGGAGATCGAGCGGCGGCTTGCCTCGCTTCCCGCCGTCGGGTGGGTGAGTCTCGCGGGGTCGATCCGCCGGAGGAAGGAGACGATCGGGGACGTCGATATCCTCGTGACCTCTCCCCGACCCGATGAGGTGATGGAGGCCTTCACCACCCTCCCCGGGGTCGAGCGCGTCCTCGTCCGGGGGCCGACGAAGACCTCGGTGGCGCTCTCGACCGGCATCCAGGTCGATCTCCGGGTGGTGGAGGACGAACACTTCGGGGCCGCCCTCCAGTATTTCACGGGCTCGAAGGAGCACAACATCGCTCTGCGGCGACTCGCGATCGCGCGGGGCTGGCGGCTGAACGAGTACGGGCTCGTCGATCTTGCGACCGGCCGGACGGTCGCGGGAGAGGACGAGGCCGGGATCTACCGCGCTCTCGGTCTCGCCTGGGTCGAGCCGGAACTCCGGGAAGACCGGGGCGAGATTGAGGCCGCCCGGGCGGGGACGCTCCCCGACCTCGTCGGCTACGATGCGATCCGCGGCGATCTCCACGTCCACACCCGCTGGAGCGAGGGCGCTCATTCCATCGAGGAGATGGCGGACGCGGCACGGGCGCTCGGCTACGAGTACATCGCCGTCTGCGACCATGCCGAGAGCCTCCACGTCGCCCGCGGCCTCTCCCCCGCGCGCCTCGCCGACCAGATGCGCGAGATCGAGCGGATCAACCGCGAGAGCGATGGGGAGTTCACCATCCTCACCGGCACCGAGTGCAACATCGGCATGGACGGCACGGTCGATCTCCCCGACAGCCTCCTCGCCGACCTCGACGTGGTGGTGGCGAGCGTCCACTCGGGGTTCAAGCAGTCCGAGAAGGAGATGACCGAACGGGTGCTCGCGGCGATGCAGAACGAGCACGTCGAGATCATCGGCCACCCGACAGGCCGGATCCTCCTCTCCCGCGAACCCTACCGGATCGATCTCGCTACGATCTTCGACGCCGCGGCGGCACTCGGGGTCCTTATGGAGATCAACGCCTTCCCCGGGAGGCTCGACCTCTCCGACGTCAACGCCCGTTCAGCCCTTGAAGCGGGCGTCCGGTTCTCCGTCGCCTCGGACGCCCATCGCCGCGAGAACCTCCGGTGTATGGAGCTCGGGGTTGCGACCGCCCGGCGGGGGTGGCTCTCCACGAGCGATATCGCCAACACCCGGCCGCTTTCAGGGTTAAGAAGAGTTCTGCGCTCTTGAGGTTACCCGGCCACCTGCTCCTGTCTGGCGCCGATGATCTCCACGAGCTCGATATCGAACGTCAGGGGTTGTCCGGCGAGGGGGTGGTTTGCGTCCAGGGTCACGGTCGACTCCGTTACGTCGCTGACGACGACGATCGCCGCCCTGCCGTCCGGCTGCTGGACCTGGAGCTGTTGACCGGGTTCGGGGTTGATATCCTCGGGGAACTGTCCTCTCTCCACCGCGATGGTCATATCCTCGCGGTGCTGGCCGTATGCCTCTTCGGGTGAGATCGTCGCCGTCTTCGTCTCTCCCGGCTCCATGCCGACCACGGCGCGCTCGAACCCCGGGATGATCTGGCCGCTGCCGATGGTGAACTCAAGCGGCGTTTGTTCTTCCGACGTATCAAAGACCGTCCCGTCGCCAAGTTTTCCGGTGTAGTGCACCTTTACGGTGTCGCCTTCTTTTGCCTGCGCCATACTGCATCACCGACGGGTGCGTTGTTATCGGTCTCTATTTATTCATGCCGGTGGGCCGCGATCAGCCGGATCTCGGGGGATTTGCCGGCGATAGTATCCCGGCCGGGATTACCTGAACCGCTCCGTCAGGCGTTGGCCCGCGGATCTTCACCGTCCGTCCTTGCGGACGGCGTGCAAGACCCCCATCACACCCATCACGTCGTATCCGGGCGTCCGCTCTATCTCAAAATCGTACTGCTTTCCGATGTAGTCGAGGAGTCTCCGGTTCACCGGCCCTCCGATCGGGGGCACGTGGAGTTCCATCTCGATACGGCGCACCCCATCGAGGTCTTGTGGCCTGATCGACCACTCCGCGCCCTCGCAGTCGCACTTCAAGAAGTCGCAGCCCCCGGCCGCTGCGGCGAACTCCCCGAGGGTGCAGGTCGTCACGGCGAGCGTCTTCTTCCCCCAGGTTATCCGGGCGCTCTCCCCTGTCCCGAGCGCCCCGTCCACCACCTCGACACCGGCGCCGTTCCGCTCGACGTTCTCCCGGAGCGCCTCCGTGAGGATGGGCTCGACGGCCGTCACATGCCCCGAGCGGCGGGCTGCCCGGATCGAGAAGGCGCCCACGTTGGCCCCGAGGTCCAGAACAATATCGTCGGGCCGGATGTCGTCGAAGCGGTACTCGCCGACGACGTAGACGGCATCCGCCCCGGGCGGCATCCTCCGGAAGGCTACGCCGTCGTGTGTGGTGAAGAGGGGCGTCTTTGGGCCGGTGCCGTCTCCTCCGGTCTCTTCTCGATACATCGCGCTGGATAACATTGGGTTCTTCTCTATATGGGCATTTCTTCTTCTGTTCCGGCGGCGCGCTCTTTGGATCCGCATCACCTCCGGGCTCGGAGTCTCCTCATTTTATTAATCTCTTTTGCTCTCCTGTCATCGCCCTGCACCGTCTGAATCCGCATCTCGCTGGCAAATTCCGCTTAACGGACGAGATCTCACGGTAGAGAGATTATTTTTATAAACATATATTTATTATAATTTACTCATATATGTCCTGTGCAGCAAGTCTCTGCGCTACCTTTGAGGGGGAGTTTTTCGATGGCCTATATGGACGGAATAACCTGTATCTGCGACAACGGCCGGACGCTCGAGGACCACCGGCCTATCGTCGGTGACGACGTCATCTCCGGGATCTACCGCAAGGCAGCGGCGCTCCAGGGGAAGCGCATCCTTCACGTGAACTCGACCTACCAGAGCGGCGGCGTGGCGGAGATGATCCTCTCGCTCGTTCCGCTCATGAACGACGTCGGGATCAGGACGCAGTGGAATATCCTGACCGGCGAGGGGGACTTCTTCGTCATCACGAAGAACTTCCACAACGCGCTCCAGGGGCAGGCGATACCCTTCTCGGACGCCGAGAAGGATCTCTATCTCAGGACGAACGAGTGCTTCTCCGGGCAGATGACGATCGACCACGACCTCGTGGTCATCCACGACCCGCAGCCCCTGCCGCTGATCCGGTTCTACGAGAAGACCCAGCCCTGGGTCTGGCGGTGCCACGTCGATCTCTCGAACCCGGACCCCGCCCTCTGGGAGTTCCTCAAGAACTTCGTTCTGGACTACGACCGGATGGTCATCTCGCACGACGAGTACCGGCGCCGCGGGATGCCGATGGAGCAGTGGATCTGCCGCCCGGCGATCGACCCCCTCTCGGAGAAGAACCGCGACCTCACCGACGCGGAGATCGCAGGCCTCCTTGAGAAGTACAACGTGCCGACGGACAAACCGCTGATCACCCAGATCTCGCGGTTCGACAAGTGGAAGGACCCCGAAGGCGTCGTCGACGTCTTCCTCAAGGTGCGCGAGCACGTCGACTGCAGGCTGGTCCTCTGCGGGAGCATGGCCCCTGATGACCCCGAAGGCTGGGCGATCTACCGGAGCGTCGAGGAGAAGGCGCGGGAGTTCATCGAGACCGGCGACGTCATCCTGATCACCGCCGAAGACCACCTGCTCGTCAACGCCCTGCAGCGGGTCTCGTGCATCATCCTCCAGAAGTCGCTCCGGGAGGGGTTCGGTCTGACCGTCACCGAAGGGCTCTGGAAGGGGCGGCCGGTCATCGCGTCCCGGGTCGGGGGGATACCGCTCCAGATCCAGGACGGCGAGACCGGGTTCCTCCTCGATCCGACCGATACCGACGGGTTTGCCTGGAGGATCCGGGAGGTCCTCGAGAACCCGGAGATCGGGGAGCGGCTCGGCCGGGCGGGAAAAGAGTACGTCAGGCAGAACTTCTTGATCACCCGCCTCCTCTCCGACTACCTGGAGATGCTGAGCGCGGAGCTCGGCGTTCAGAACACCTGATCAGAAGAGCATCTGCTTCGGGTGTGGTCGTGAAAGCGGCCCCACGGCCACACCCGTCCGGCAGATTCGTGTGGATTTTTTTTGGGGATCCGATTTTTCAGAGGAGGCGCTTCGGGTCGGGTTGCCCGTCGCGCCTCCCGATGCAAGGGCAGACAGCAGAGGTGGCCGGTCGAACCCGGGCAGGAGTTTGCAGCACACCAGTACCGATGTATGGTATTACGGGTCTTAGGGCAGATAATCCTCGAAATTTCTTCGATGGCGATGAGACTTCGGAAGACACGAGATTGTACTGTAACCTATTGACGCCACCACCCCCCGACGCTGTAGGATACGCGTCTGTGTATATAACCGTTTCTCCCGGACGGGATGGGTGCCGCTACCCCGGAGAATCGCCCGCACCTCCGCGCTGCCGTGCGGCGATCCCCGCGGTTGATAGCGGACGATGCACCGGTTTCGGGAGAACCGTCCCGGCTCGACGACGGTTCTGCCCTGAAGACCTGCCTACCGCCCGCTGGACGGTTCGATGATCTCGATCGGCCGGGCCAGCCGGGCCCGCGCGATCGTCTTCCCTTTCATCCCCTCGATGACCTGTTCGGCGGCCTCGACGGGCACGTCGACGGTGGAGTAGGTGTCGTAGATGTTGATCGCGCCGATGACGTTGCCCGGGATCCCGGTCTCCCCCGCGATCGCTCCGACGATATCCTTCGGCCGGATCTGGTGCTCCCTCCCGACCGGGATCCTGAGGAGGGCGAGCCCCCGGGCGGGGCTGATATCCTGCGGCTGGCCCTGGCCAAGCCCGCCGAGTTCCTGTTTCAGGAGGGCGGCGGCGACCTCGAGCGAGGTGTAGTTGTCGGCGACGATCCGCTCGGCAAGGTTGATGTATTTGTCGAGATCGCCCTCGTCGATGGTCTGATGCACCCGGTCGATCAGTTTTCGGGTCCGGCTCTCCTCGACGTCTCCCTGCGTAGGGAGCGGGATCCGGGCGATCTTGATCTTCGTGTAGTTCTGGATCGTCCGGAGCTTGAAGTACTCTTTCGGGCCGACGAACGTGACAGCCCGGCCGGTGCGTCCGGCCCGCGCCGTCCTGCCGATCCGGTGGATGTAGTAATCGATATCCTGCGGGACGTCGTAGTTGATGACCAGATCGACGTCCTCGACATCGATGCCCCGGGCAGCGACGTCGGTCGCGATCAGGATGTCGATGTTCCCGCCGCGGAACTTCGCCATCACCCGGTCGCGCAGCATCTGTTTCATGTCCCCGTGAAGCCCCTCGGCGAAGTAGCCGCGGGCCTGGAGATGGGTGGTCAGGTCGTCGACGCCCCTCTTGGTGTTCGAGAAGATCAATGTCAGGTCGGGGTCGTACATGTCGAGCAGCCGGGTGAGGACCTCGAACCTGTCGCGGCTCCGCACCTCAAGATAGAGTTGCTCGATCTGCGGGACGGTCACCTCCCGGCGCGCGACCGATATGAATTCGGGATCCTTCTGGAACCTCTTCGAGATCTCGAGAATCGGTTTTGGGAGGGTGGCCGAGAAGAGGACCGTCTGGCGATCCTTCGGGGTCTCGTCGAGGATCTTCTCGATGTCTTCCCGGAAGCCCATGTCCAGCATCTGGTCGGCTTCGTCGAGGACGACGAGTTTCACCCCGCCGAACGCGAGCGTCCCGCGGTCGAGGTGGTCGAGCACCCGACCGGGTGTTCCGACGACGATCTGGACGCCGCGTTCCAGCGCCCGGAACTGCCGGTCGATCGGCTGGCCGCCGTAGATCGGGAGGATGTTGATGCCCCGGTGGTACTTCGCGAGGCGGGCAAACTCTTCGGCGGTCTGGATGGCGAGTTCCCGGGTGGGGGAGAGGACGAGGACCTGGGTCGCCCGGCTCTCGGGGTCGATACGCTCGATCGCCGGGACGCCGAACGCCGCCGTCTTCCCTGTTCCCGTCTGTGCCTGGCCGGTCACGTCGCGCCCTTCGAGTATCGCTGGAATGGTGCTGACCTGGATGGGTGTGGGCTCTTCAAACCCCATATCCTCTATTGCACGGAGTGCTTCTGGCGAGATATTGAGTTCCTGGAAGGTAATATTCTTCTCCATTCTCCAACTTCTTGGTGTTGCTACCTCTTTATATGTCGCATCCCCCACCCGCAGAGATATCCGTCAGCGCGGCAAACCTCGAGTGATGGATCGCGTGCCTTCTTCACCCGCGATGCGGGACGTGTATCGCCGCTACGCGCTCGAGCGCCCCGATCTCTCCGGCATCCTCCTGCCCGACCTCCTGCCCCACGACGCCTGCGCCGCCGCGTCCTGGAGACCCGGCCGCGTGAAGGTGCTCTTCGTCGCCGAGTCCCCGCCCTGGGCCGCCGGGCGGCGCGCGGTCGCGGAACCGGCCGATTGCCGGGATCCGGGCTACCCCTACTTCTGGAACGACCGCTACGACGCGCCGCACCGTCCCGGAGCCGCGCCCCTCTCCCGCGGGCTTGCGGAGAACCTCTTCTCGCTGCTCGGACTCGACGGCACCTCGCGCCGGGAGAACCTCGACCTCTTCGCCGCAAAAGGTCTCTATCTCGTCGATACGGTACGGTGCGTCTTTCGGAAGAACCGGAGAGCGGCCATCCCGGCCGACCTCATCCGGATGAGCGCGAGAGATACCCTTGCGCCCGAGCTTGCCGCCCTCGACCCGGAGTATGTCGTCGCCCTCGGGAACACGGCGCTCGCCGGGCTCCGGGAGATCGAGCCCTACGCGAGCGCCCTCTCCGGCGCCGGAAGGGTCACCGCCCCCTTTCCCGAAGCGATCTTTGAGGAGCACCGTCTCCTCTGCCTCCCCTACCCGGGCGGGCGCAACCGGCGGTACCTGGCCTCGATCGAGTCGGGGTTCGAGATCCTCCGGGACCTCGCGCTGTGACGGGGTTACTCCGCGAGTTTCTTCTTCCCCTCTTCGTAGAGCCGCTCCTTCTGCTCGCGGAGTTTCGCGGCCATCTCCTGCTCCTCGGGGCTCCCCCTGTCTTCTATCCGGACTTTCCGCGCCGCTTCCTGTATCTCGTGGGGGCTCAGGTACCCGGACGACTTCACCTTCTCCCGGTCCTCGCGGTACTCCCCCTCGATCGTTTCCCGCCGCATCTCTGCGGTGGCCTTTCCGGCCTCCGCGCCTATCCGGATCTCCTTGCCGTGCTCCTCGGCCACCTTCTTCATCCGCACCTCGAGGACGCCGTTCTTGAACGTGGCGGCCGCCTCTTCCTCGAGGACGTCGGTGGGGAGGGTGACCGTCCGGGATATCGCGCCGTACCTGCGCTCCCGCATGTGGTACCCGACCTCGTGCTCCTCCTTCTCCTCCTCCCTCCGGGCGGTGATCCTGATCGTCCTCGCATCAAGGAGCCGGACGGTTATCTCCTCCCGATCGACGCCGGGAAGGTCGGCAACGACGATGATCTCGTCCTCGCGCTCGACGACGTCGACCACTGTTCCGGTCCCCCCGAGCATGGGCACCTGCTGTGCGGCTCCTGCGAGCTGCCCCATCACATCGGAGAACTGCTTCTGCATATCCCCTATCACCCGGTCGAATTCTCCCCGGATCTCACCAGACGGTCTTCTCCATGCCATGATTACTTCTCCTGCCTCGTCTTCAGGCAGGTTCACAGGGTATGAACGGGATTATATAGGTTCCTCTGCGGGATCCTCGCATCCTGATGAAGACGGAGGACGAGACCTGCGAGTCTCACCCGAGACCCCGCCTCCCGGTGGACCGGGCTCCACACCCATGAATAGATATAGGGTGCGTCTCCACTCGGGTCCCATGACCCCTCTGACCCCAGAAGAAACGGCCCGGAAGACCGCGGTCATGCTGCCGGCGTCGTGACTGTCATCCCCCGCGAGAACCTGAGGATCCACACCTACGAGGCCCCGGAGATGGCGGTCTATGTCAACTCGCACATCCTTGAGACGGAGAATAGCCTGATCGTCGTCGACACGCAGTTCCTCCGTCCTCACGCGGAAGAGTTCCGCAGGTACGCCGAGAGTCTCGCCAGACCGATCGAGCGCGTCATCATCACGCACAGCCACCCGGACCACTGGTTCGGTTGCGAATACTTCAGAGACGTCCCCATCCACGCTCTTGCGGAGGTCGCGGATGGGATCGTGGGCGGCGGGGAGGCGATGATCCTGGGCTACGCCCCGATCTTTTCCGACGCGATCACGGAGACGGTGACGGCCCCGGAGCATATCATCCGGCCGGGAACCGAGACGATCGACGGTGTCGCGCTCACCTACGAGAAGGTCAAGGGTGCTGAGGCCGGCGTCAATCTCGTCATCGAACTCCCGGAGAGCCGGGTGCTCCTCGCGCAGGACATGGTCTACAACCGGGTTCATGCCTTCCTGCAGCAGAAGGAGATGGGCCCCTGGCTCGCCCACCTCCGCCGCTACCTGGAGAAGGAGCACGACTTCGTCCTCGGCGGGCACGGGCTGCCGTCGAACATGCAGGCGCTCGCGGACATGGCGGGATACCTCGAGGACGCAAAGTCGGCGCTCATGGAGAGTAACGACGTAGAGAGCCTGAAGAAGCACCTGGTCGGGAAGTATCCGTTCTACCGGGGCGAGATGCTGCTGGATATCAGCGGGCGATACCTCTACGGGGGCTGAGAAAAGATTCTCCGGCCGTCACCGATGGCCATCGGTGACGATCGGGCGGTGCGGACGGGCACGGCAGCCCGGTTCAGACCGGCGCGTCGGTCCTCTCCAGGACGTAGGAGACCGTCCCTTCCTCGAACCCCTCGCCGGCACGGGCGAACCCGTTCTCCTCCAGCACCTGGATGGCTGCTGCGAGGTCGGGGTAGATCGCCGCCTCGATCCGCCGGATGCCCGGATTGGAGAAGATTGCGGGGACGAGGTGGCGGACCGCCTCGGTTGCATACCCCTTCTCCTGGAACTCATCGAGGACCGAGTAGCCGATCAGCACCCGGTCATCCGTCTCCTCCAGCGTCGGGGGCGTGGCGGTCCCCACGGCGCCGATGAGGACCCGTCCTTTCTCTGCGGGATCGTCAAGCACCCAGTACCAGGCGGCGAAGAGCGGGTCGCCGCCCTCGGTCATCATCTGGATGAACGCCATGAGCGTCTCGTCGTCGAGGAGCGACGGCGGCCACGAACCCGGGACCTCGGCATCGAGGAGGCGTCCAAGATTCTGGCGGTCGTTACGATCGGCTTCAAGGATCTCAAGCGTTGCCGGGACCAGGTCCAGACGCTCGGTGCGGATGCGGGTGGGTTTCATGGTAGTCACGACCATAATCATATCGTTAGCCGCGGGGTGGTTCTTATCTGTTGCGGAACCTCCCCGGGAGAGGTGAAGCCCGGCCGGGGAGATTGCAGAACGCCCCGAACCGGGTTCTCGGCGCAGGTCTTATTACAAAAAGGCATATCCCGGCTGCCGCCGAGTACATGGATCGACTGCCGCTTCCGGCCCCGGACGGAGACCCACCATGACCGCACCCTTCCCGCTCGCAAAGACCGGCTCTATCCTGGCACTTGCCATCGTCTGTATCGTCACGCTCATGGCCGCCTCTTCAGGCTGCACCGCCGCTCCCGACCCGGTCAGGATCGGTCTCCTGCTGCCTTCAACCGGCCCGACTGCCATGCATTCGCTCGACGGCCTCGCCTGGGCGGCGGATGCATTGAACCGGGAGGGCGGCCGGCCGGTCGAGTTCGTCTACCGCGACACGAGCACGGGGAACGTCTCCGAATACGCGGAGGAACTTGCGGGACGCAAGGATATCGACGTCATCATCGGCCCCGCGACAAGCGTGGAACTCATCGAGATCGCCCCCCTCGTCACGGCGAAGGGCAAACTCCTCATATCGCCGAGCGCCACCTCGGCCCTTGTCGCGGCCGAGTTCCGGGAGAACGACCTCGTCTGGCGGACCTGCTCCGGCGACGGCGAGCAGCTGAAAGCGATCTTCGGGTTCCTCTCCGTCTCCGGTGTAGAGAACGTCTCCCTCGTCGCTGAGAATGGCACCTACGGGGCGACGTTCGTCCGGCTCGCTCCGGCAGCGGCCACGCGGCACGGGGTCCGGCTCACCGGGACGGCGTGCGTCGATGCACCGGACGATATCGCAGCGGTTGCGGCCCGGGTCGCCCGGGAGGAGCCCGATCTGGTCGTCGCCGCCGTCTACCCCGAGGAGGCCGCCGCGCTCGCGGAGGCCCTCTCCCCCATCCCCCTCCTCCTCGCCGACGCCGGCCGTTCGCCCTCCCTGATCGAGCGCCTGGGTGAACGCTCGGAGGGGATATCGGGCACGTCCCTTGCCCCCGACCCCTCGACCGGCTACGCGATCGCCCACGACGAGGTCTTCGGCGAGGAACCTCCGCCGTTTGCCGCACAGGCCTACGACGCCCTCCTCCTCGCTGTCTACACTTCGGCCCGGCAGGAGGCGGCACCCGGCGAACCGCTCGCGGCCTCCCTCCGGTGGGTCGTCTCCGGCGACGGCATCATGAAGGGCTGGGACCCCCGGGAGGCGTCCGAGGCCGCGGCGATGATCCGTGCGGGCGCTCACCCGGCGGTCACCGGCGCCTCCGGCCCCCTCCGGTTCGGCGAGAACTCCGCCGCGGGGCCGCTCGCCGGCTACTACACCCGCTGGACGGTCGAGGGCGGGGCGTTCTCCGAGAGCACCCCTGTCGCGTCCGCGGAGGTCCCGGTGCGCCTCCCCGCTCTTGCCGCGTCCGGCGGGGCCGTGGAGCGGCCGGTAGTCTGGATGGTCTACCCGCTCGAAAAGGGCGACCGGTCGTTTGCCGACTCGGCCTACCGCGGCCTCTTCCGGGCTGAAGAGGCGTTTGACTTCACGAAGCGGGAGTTCACCTACGCCGACCTCGCGCTCCTGGACGCGGTCTTTGCCGCCCAAAACTTCACCGAAAAGCCTGATCTCGTCATCACCGAGGGGTTCCAGTTCACCGACGCCTCCCGTCGCTGGGCGGCGGCGAACCCCGATATCCGGTTCGTCACCCTCGAACAGGAGGACTACGGCCTCCCGAACGCCTGCGACGCCCAGATGGTTCCCTACGGTGCCTCCTACCTTGCGGGCGTGATGGCGGCGAACATGACGGAGACGGGGAGGATCGGTGCGGTCGCCGGCGCCCCGGTGGGGGTCATCGAGCCCTTCGTCGAGGGGTTCCGTGCAGGGGCGGCGGCATACGATCCGGCCGTGAACGTGACGGTCCTCTACGTCGCCGAGTCCTTCGAGGGCTTTGGGATGCCGGAGCGTGCAGGTGACCTCGCCCGCGATCTTCGTAGCGGAGGCGTCGACGTCATCCTGATGATCGCGGGTTCCAGCAACACCGGGATCGTCGATGCCGTCCGGGAGACCTCCGACGTCTTCCTCATCGGGGAGGATACTGACCAGTCCTACCTCGCCCCGAACCTGGTGGCCGCCTCGGTGGTGAAGAACATCGACGCGATCGTCTATTGTGCGGTGGAGGACGAGGTCACGGGCCGGTTCCGGGCCGGGCAGGAGGTCTGGGCGCTTGAGGACGGCGGGACGGGGCTCTTCGTCTCCCCGCGGTTCAGCCGGTACGCGGGGCTCGCCGCAGAGTGGCATGACCGGGCAATCGTCGCGGAGGATGCGTACCTGAAGACGGCGGCCGTCCGGGATAACCCGGATCTGTCGAGCTGATATCCTCGCACGTCATACCTCTATGCTGCGCCGCATGCACACGGGTGATCGAAACGACCTGGCAGGACTTCGCCATAACCGGCATCACGGTGCTCTTCGCGGTCATGCTTCTGCCGCAGCTCCGCGATGTGGTGACCCGCGGCACCGTGCTGAACTTCTTTACAGCGCTCGCAACGAGCCTCCTCGGCTACCTGCTGGCCCTGGTCTTTGCGACCCTCGGCCTCTGGCTCTCTGTTTTCGGCCAGGGCCTCGGCGCGACCGTCTGGATGCTGCTCGCCTACTTTTCGCTCAAAAACGTCCGCGATCATGCGTTTCCGGGGGAGACGCTTCTCTTTGTTGCCCTGGAGATCGGGACGGTCTGGCTCCAGGGGGTGGCCTTCACCGTCACGGGGGGCGTGAAGGAGTTCTTCTCGCAGAAGAACCGGGGCTGACGGCAGGTATAAATCCGGTCGGGATGATGGGCAGGTATGGACTTCAAAGACTGTGTAGAGCAGCGCTACGCGACGAAGCGGTTTGACGGCAGGCCGATCCCTGATGCGACCGTCAGGGAACTCCTGGAACTGGTCCGGTTGGCCCCCTCGGCGCTCAACCTCCAGCCCTGGCGGATCCGGGTGGTCTCGGACCCGGCCCAGAAGGAGGCCTTGAAGCCGGCGGCCTTCGACCAGGAGCAGATCACGACCTGCTCGCACCTCCTGGTCTTCTGCGCAGACCCCGATTATGACGGGCTGATCCGGCGACTCGACTCCCTGCTGAAGGAGGACGGCATCCCCGAAGAGACCCGCACCGCCATCGTGGAGATGGCCGCCCGGTTTGCCGATGCCATGACGCCCGAGCAGCGGCTCGCCTGGTCGCAGGCCCAGACCTACCTTGCCCTGGGAAACGCCCTGAACGGGGCGAAGTCGCTCGGGTTCGATTCGTGCCCGATGACCGGGTTCGATCCCGCGGCGTTCAGCCGGATCCTGGCGATCCCCGCCCCCCTCGTGCCGGTCATCCTCTGCCCGATCGGCTACGCCGCGGACAGCCCGGGACCGAAGCGGCGGTTTTCGCTCGAGGATATCCTGGTCTGAGTAGGGGTTTCCTCCGGCCCGGCCCCGCCCCGCGGGTATGTGCCGGTTGAGCCCCTGCTCCCACCTGAATCAAAGTAGTGCGGCCTCCCGCCCGCTGAGTCCTCTCTGCCTTTTTGATGCGTTGCGTTCCTGGCATCCCATTCAGCCCTCTCAGTACACCCTCTTCTCCGGGACCGCCCCCCGGACCCCGCCCCGGGGGTCTGCCACGTCGCCGGCATACCGGGGGATGAGGTGGACGTGGAGGTGCATCACCGTCTGGCCGGCGGCCGTGCCCACATTCACGCCGATGTTGTAGCCGTCGGGCTGAAATTGTTCGTCGAGGAAGTCTTTTGCCTCCCGGACGAGGGCGAGGAGGGCGGCCTCTTCGGCGTCGCGTCGAAGAGGCCGGCGACGTGGCGGAAGGGGAGTTCCGAAACTTCACCCGCGCCGATGAGGCATCCGATCCCTGGTTTACCCTTCCTTCTCCTCTTTGAGAACACGTCTGTAGAGGGCATCGTGGATCCAGAAATTCCCCTGTTCCCGCAGCCGATCCATCTCCTCTGCAAGTGATGAGACCAGCCCTTCACGCTTTGCCTGGATCAGGAGGCCGATGATGCCGGTGACCGGGAGATCGTAGAGCCCCGCTATGCGGCGGGCCTCGGCCTCGTCAAGGAGAAGCACGTCGGGCCGGACCTCGATGGCAAGGACGATGCTCTCCGCTTCACCGGCGTGGAGTTCCTGTTTCAGCAGGCGGACCAGGGCGCTGTTGGAGGGCTCGACCACGCGCAGCCATCCTGATTCGCGGGCATCCCGGATCTCGGTTACTCCCGGCCGGCTGCCGCCCTGTTCTACAACCTCCTGCCAGACTGCGGGAGGGATATATAGAGACGAAAAACGACGGAGCAGTTCGATGCGGCCGATCAATGAAAGGTGGATCAGGGGTGAAGAATTGCTAACTGCGAGCGGCATAAGCGATGTCCTGGTCGAGGTCCTCATCGGCATAGTGCCGGGGAATCTTCCGTGCTCCGAGCAGTTCCTCCCATTCCCACCGGCTCATCTCCGCCAGCGCCGCCGCCTTCCCGGAAGAGAGGATGCCCCGCTGGTAGAGCGCCACGGCAAGCTCCCGCTGCAGTTCGGCGGCAACGGTATCCGGAGGGAGCCGGAGCGCCTGTACGATGTCCTGGGGGACGGTAATGGTAACATCGGCCATGGGCTTCACCTGATAAGTAAGGGATGGGAGGGAGAACCGATAAATATGGTGGTGAGCGGGGGGCGGAGAGATTTTCTTTAATATCTCCTTTTCTCCGGGATCACGCCCCGCACCCCGCCCCGGGGGTCTGCCATATCCCCGGCATACCGGGGGATGACGTGGACGTGCAGGTGCATCACCGTCTGGCCGGCGGTCTCTCCGACGTTCACGCCGATGTTGTAGCCGCCGGGGTGAGATTGTTCGTCGAGGAAGTCTTTTGCCTCCCGGACGAGGGCGAGGAGGGCGGCCTGCTCTGCGTCCGTCGCGTCGAAGAGGCCGGCGATGTCCAATGATGCTGGTGGCCGGGAGGTTGTAGAACCCAGCAACTGTGCAAAATGCCGGCGGCCGTGCAGGAGGCAAGGGAGAGGCTTAAGGAGGAACTGACTCAATCAATTATGCGAACAGAGTGACCGGGAGGAGAGAGCGATGTCTGAGGATCTGGTTGTTCAACTGTGGGAAATGATGGAGCTTCCGGCCGAAACTGAATGCATCGAGTTTAAGGAAGCAAAAAACGATTATGGCTTCGATAAAATCGGTAGATACTTCTCAGCATTGAGCAATGAAGCCAATCTGCATGGGAAACCGGCAGGCTGGCTGATATTCGGAGTCACCGACAAACTGACCCGAAAGATTGTCGGTTCAAACTACCGTCTTACCCCGCCCGGCCTCGATCGTCTTAAAGAGGAGATTGCGCAACATACGAACCATCGGATAACGTTTGTCGCCGTCCACAAACTTGCGGTCGATGAGAAACGAGTGGTGATGTTTGAGATTCCTCCGGCTCCACGCGGCGTTCCAACCACATGGAACGGTATTGCATATGGCCGGAGTCATGAATCTCTCGAACCTCTTGCCCTCTATGAGATTGAAGAGATACGCAGGCAGGCTCCCTGGGATGACTGGTCGGCGATGCTCTGTGAAGGCGCCACGTCTGCGGATCTCGACCCTGAGGCGATCGCCTTTGCACGGGAAAAGTACAAAGAGAAACATCAGGATCGTGCAAAAGAGGTCGACGAGTGGGATGACCTTACTTTCCTTACGAAGGCGAGAGTATGTAGTCAGGGTCGGATTACGAATACGGCAGTCCTTCTCCTTGGAAAGAGTGAGGCAGCGTCCCTCCTCTCACCCGCAATTGCGCATATTACCTGGGTTCTTAGAGACAAGGACGAGATCGAAGTAGACTATGCCCACTTCGGCCCACCGCTGATCCTCGCAGTTGACAGGGTATTTGCAAAGATCCGAAACCTCACAGTCCGCTATATTTCAGGAGAGACACTGTTCCCCCTTGAGGTGACGCAGTATGATCCCTGGGTGGTTCGTGAAGCGTTGCACAACTGTATTGCCCACCAGGACTACCGACAGTCTGCTCGCATTACCGTGACTGAAAGGCCGGGTTCCCTGATGTTTACCAATCGTGGGGATTTTATTCCGGGAACAGTCCAGAGCGTAATTGAACGGGATATGCCGTCGGATCAGTATCGAAACCCCTTCCTTGCCCGCGCAATGGTCGAGTTGAACATGATCGATACCATCGGTAGCGGGATCAAGCGGATGTTTAGAATACAGCGGGACCGTAATTTCCCGATGCCCGATTATGATCTCGATGAAGAGGGTGTGGTGCGGGTCACGATCCCCGGCCGGGTGATCGATGAGCGGTATACCCGGATGCTGATCGAGCGGGAGGATCTGACGCTGATGGATGTGATTGCCCTCGATAAGGTGCAGAAGGGATACCCTATCCCAGAAGAGGAGCGCGAGCTCCTGCGGAAGAAGAACCTTATCGAGGGGCGGCACCCGAACCTGTATGTGTCTGAGAGCGTGGCAGCCAAGACTGGTACACAGGCTGATTATATAAGAAACCGGTCGTTTGACAGGGCATACTTCAAGGATATGGTGGTAGCGTACCTCCGGACGTATCACGAGGCGAGGAGAGTTGAGATTGAAAAACTGTTGCTGGACAAAGTCTCCGATGCTTTGAGCGAGGAGCAAAAACGTCAGTTCATTAAGGATCTGCTTCAGGAGATGCGTAAGGAGGAGACCATCAGGGCTATCGGGATGACACGGAGTGCGAAATGGGTGCTCACTCATGATCCTGAAGACTGTGTCTGATGGAGGACCCTGTGGAGACGATTGGATGGACATTGCGTTGAATGTCATACCCGGCTGTTGCAGATTGGTATTGGAAACTTGAATTGGAGAAGTGATTGGCATCGATTGGAGATGAGATTCCAAATATACTGCCTGGAATGGCACAATGGGCGGCCATGCATTAATATCTTAAACTCATTATTGGAGATAGATTGGAGAATGATTGGAGATAGAGATGCCATGATGCCGGAGGGTCGGACGACCACGACGACTGAAGGCGCTTCTCCTTGACATCTTTGCTGTTCTCGCCACGGCCGGTATGCAGAGGCTGCGGAGCTGATCCTGCAACTTGCGACGCCATGGCGGGTCGCCCGCCCCCGCTCCTCGCCGAGCCGATGTATCTCGCCGGTTACATCGAGCGGATGGGCACGGGGACGCGGGACATGATCTGCACCAGAGCGGGTCTGCCGGAGCCGGAGTTTGCCGGGAGCGTATGGGTTCCAGACGGTCATCCGCCGGGCTCACAGTAAAGAGACCGGGAGAGCACCCGGGGAAAAACCTGGGGAAGAAACTAGGGAGAAAACTAGGGAGAAAACCAGGGAAAAGATCCTCACGCTGATCGCAGCCAACCCAACCATCAGTACGAATGAGCTGGCCGAAGAGATTGGCATCACGTCCAAAGGGATTGAATGGCAACTCCGACAGCTCAAACAGGCAGGTCGGCTCAAACGAGTGGGGCCGAAAAAAGGCGGCCGCTGGGAGGTTATCGGAGATGGGGATGGGTAGTGTCGGGGAGCATCCTCTGACTGGTGCCATACGGTTAGAAGATGTCCGGACCGCCCTTCAGTACCCCCGCCTCTCCGGGATCACGCCCCGCACCCCGCCCCGGGGGTCCTCCATATCCCCGGCATACCGGGGGATGACGTGGACGTGCAGGTGCATCACCGTCTGGCCGGCGGTCTCTCCGACGTTGACGCCGACGTTGTAGCCGTCGGGGTGGAACCGCTCGTCGAGGAAGTCTTTTGCCTCCCGGACGAGGGCGAGGAGGGCGGCCTGCTCTGCGTCGGTCGCGTCGAAGAGGGTGGGGACGTGGCGGAAGGGGATGAGGAGGAGGTGGCCGGGGCTGACCGGGTATCTATCATAGCGGGCGTAGCAGAGGTCGTTTGCGAGGGCTGTCTCCTTTGGGGGGGGTTGCAGAAGGGGCAGGTTAGGGCGTCCATGCTGAGTACCCCCGGATGTGGATGAGGTAGGCGCGATCTACATTCTTTTTAACTTCCATAATTACTAAGTTAACTTCCGAAGGCATCAAATAATACTTCCAAATAAGTAGTAGTTATGAAAGCCGATCGAGCTGGGCACATTGATTCTTTCGAAGACCCAACATTTCATTTTCCGGCAATCCGAGGCATACAGGCGGGAAAAGAGTATTATATCACAATGTTTCCCCTGAAAGTCATCCCAAAGCTCCTCTCATTTGATGATGGCGACCTCCCTCCGAAAATGCGCGCTCAGCGGACATTGAATCACGCTCGCGTTCCCGTGATCGCTAAATACCTTACTTCTAATCCGAAGGATTACGTCCTATCTTCTATTACTGCATCAGTTGACGGTGATGTCCAGTTTTTCCCCTCCGGGCAGAGAGGGGACGACAGCAAAATTGGGCAACTCATCGTTCCGATGACTGCAAAAATTGTTGTTAATGATGGACAGCATCGGAAAGCTGCTATAGAGGCTGCTCTCAAGTCTCGACCCGAACTGGGACTTGATACTATCTCAGTCGTTCTCTTCATGGATTCAGGGTTGAAACGCAGTCAACAGATGTTTGCGGACTTAAATAAGCATGCTGTCCCTCCTACAAAGTCGCTTGGTATTCTATACGATAATCGCGATCCTTTCTCACAACTGGTCTTATCACTTCTGGAGACTGTTCCTGTCTTTAGTGGGCTAACTGAGTTTGAAAAGACTACAATATCTAATCGCTCTGTCGAGATTTTCACACTGAGTAGTGTCTACCAGGCTACAAAAGCACTCTTGGGAAGAAGCCCTGATTTGCAGGAAAATTTCGATGATTACATGAACATTGCTTCTGGATATTGGAATGAAGTCTATCGGAACATCCCTGAATGGCAGTGGGCTGTGGAGAAGCGAGTGCCGACCGCAGAACTGCGGAAGGAGTATATTCACGCACACGGCGTTGCGCTCCACGCCCTCGGCCGGGCCGGGCACGCTTTAATCGAACAATATCCTGACGTTTGGCGCGAAAAACTTCCTCTATTACAGAAAATTAATTGGTCTCGTGCGAACACAAAAGTATGGGAAGGCAGGGCAATGGTTGGCGGTCGCATTAATAAGTCACAGGCAAACCTGACACTAACAACCAGTATCATTAAACTCTATTTAGGCCTGCAGTTAACACCGGACGAATTAACTGCTGAAAAAAATCTCAATAAGGGTGGTAGCGGAGCGAGTGCATGACAGAAACTGCACCTGATGAACTGGCAACATCCGTTGAGATCTCTTCCATATTCGAGGTAAGGAGTATCGAGAGCATTTACTCCGAAATCCGAGACCTGTATTTAAGCGACCACAGGCCTTGGATTGTAGGCTACAGCGGGGGTAAGGACTCGACTACTGTTGTTCAGTTAATCTGGAACGCACTCAAGGGACTCTCTCCCGAGCAACTGACCAAGCCAGTGCATATTATCTCTTCTGATACTCTCGTCGAGACGCCTGTTATCATTGATACCATCAATGGAAATCTCGATCGCATAAATAAAGCTGCTCAGGAACAGGGGTTGCCGATTCGAGCCACAAAACTCTACCCGAAGGTACAGAACACTTTTTGGGTTCTTCTAATCGGCAAGGGCTATCCAACCCCTTCAAAATCGTTCCGCTGGTGTACTGATCGACTGAAGATTAAGACCTCTGACACTTTCATTCTAGATAAAGTATCGGAGCATGGAGAAGTTATCCTTGTTCTTGGTGTGAGGAAGTCCGAAAGTTCTGCCCGGGCACAGTTGATGAATTTGTACAAGATCAAAGGGAGTTTGCTCTCTCGTCACTCGAAATTTGCGCAATCCTTTGTGTACACCCCCATCGAGGACTTCTCAAAAGATGACGTTTGGACATATCTACTCCAGAACCCCAATCCCTGGAGTGGGAGCAACCGAGACCTTTTGGCATTATACAAAAGTGCAGACTCCGGCGAGTGTCCGGTTGTCGTCGACGAGTACTCCCCTCCCTGTGGTAACAGCCGGTTCGGTTGCTGGATCTGCACGGTCGTTACCAAAGATAAGGCCATCATGGGTCTCATCGATAGTGGGGAAGAGTGGCTTGAGCCGCTCCTGAACTACCGCAATATGCTCGCTGAGACCCAGGATAAGGAGAAAAAATCTATTTATCGCGACTATAAGCGAATGAATGGGAAAATTAAGTATAAGCGAGACGGGAGCGGCGAACTTATCAGGGGACCATACAAGTTTGAATACTGTAAACATTTTTTGAGGAAACTCCTGGAGACACAGCGAGAGATCCAGGAGATTGGTCCACACCCCAACCTTCAACTGATCCTACCAGAGGAGTTGCATGAAATCCGTCGAATCTGGCGTCAGGAGAAAGGTGACTGGGAGGACTCAGTCCCGAAGATCTACCGAGAAGTAATGGGAACTGATCTCGATTGGGTTCAGGATGATCGGGGTATGTTTTCTGGTGAGGATGGTAACCTCCTGGAATCTATCTGCCAGAAGCACGATATCCCAGTTCAGTTGGTTGCGAAGCTGCTCGATATTGAACGACAGGTACAGGGAATGAAACGACGCGCCGGGGTATACTCTAGAATAGAAGATGTGCTCAATGAAGAGTGGCGCACGGAAGAGGAAATCATCAAACAATAATTCTGGTGAACGGAACGGAGAATTATCGTGCTTATTACAAAACTGACACTAGAAAACTTCGGCCTCTTCCGAGGGACGCAGATATTTGACTTTCGTCCTGAGCATGAAAACGGCTGTAATAAACCTGTTATACTAATCGGCGGGAAGAACGGGGCTGGGAAGACAACTCTCTTTGAAGGAATTCGCCTCTGTCTATATGGACCAAATCTTGGAGAGTATCGGTTCCGGAAGGGGGAGTATGAGAGTTATGTCTCGGGGCACTTCCATCTCATCGCAGGCTCCCCCCTCCGTGTCAGCAGAGCTGCGGTGGAGATCGAGTTCGAGCATTCGCACCTTGGTGTCGTCGACACGTACACTGTCAAACGGTCTTGGCATCGGAGTAAGGTTGGGCTTAAGGAGTCACTGTTTGTCGCAAAGAATGGTGAGGAGATTCAAGACTTAGATGCCAAACAATGGCAGGAATTCGTCAATGAGCTAATCCCACCCGGGATATCCCGTCTATTCTTCTTTGATGGGGAGAAGATTCAGAGTTTAGCACAGGATGATGACACGAACATTCAACTCAAGGACGCGTTTAAGGCGCTCCTTGGGCTCCACATCGTCGATCAACTCCGTACTGATCTGGGGATATTTGTCTCAAGACAGGTCAAGACCTCCAATGAATCAGACATCAATGAACAGATCTCGGAGATCGTAACGGAGGTCGAGCGACTCAAAGAAGAACATTCGATAAAAATCCAGGAAAGGGCACAGAAGCAGAGTTACCGTGACCAGACGCTTGGTAAGATCGAGAGACTAGAGTTGAAACTGTCAAGTGAAGGTGGCAGTTTCGCCAGCAAGCGGAGTGAATTGAAAGCGCGAAAAGTCCAACTCGACCATGAGATTGAGGCAGAACGTAATCATATCCGTGAGATGTGCTCATCCCTTCTCCCCTTCGCACTGACGCCGAAGTATTGTCTATTGCTGAAGAGGAGAATTGCCGAGGAAGAAGAATATCGCCAGTGGGAGAACACGATGGCGGTCACTAGCGAAAAGATTGTGGAAATCGAGAACACCCTCGGGTCGAGCGAGTTCTGGGAGAGCGCCACGTTAACTTCAGATCAGAAACATAAGGTTGTTGCTAGGTTCTCTGCTCTCATGCGAAGGGCCTTCACGCCTTCCCCGCAGTTCAGCAACTATGTTCCTGTGCATAATTTTTCGCCGATAGAGCAACAGAAGATCCTCACCGGGATGAGCGAGGCGTTGAGCGCCATACCTATCCGGCTAAGAAATCATAGCAATAAACTCGAAAAACTCGTCGGTGAACGACGAAGCATTGAGCAGGCAATCAATCGTGCCCCTGAAGACGACCTGATCTCGCCGATGATCGCAGAACTCAATGAACTGAACCAAGAGATCGGCCAGTATGGAGAACAGTTAAAACAGATGGATGAAGATCTCCGCCAGATCGAGTGGAAACTTCAGGAGTGCGAGAGAAAGAAGGAGAAACAGCTCGATGATTTGAGATCGCTTCAAGACTTGTCGATGCAGTTATCCCTTGCCACCAGGGTGCAGGCGGCATTGAAAGAGTACAGTGGCGATCTTCAAACAGCAAAGTTGTCTGAGTTTCAACGAGTCTTTCTGGAATGTTTCAACCGACTTCTTCGGAAAGATGAGTTCATCCAGGACGTTGAGATTGATCCTGATAATTTTTCGATCCTCCTCTACACAAAGCACAAGACTCCTATCCCCAGGAACAAACTGTCTGAGGGTGAGAAGCAGATCTATGCTGTGTCCATGCTCTGGGCTCTGACCATCTGCTCCGGTCGTCCACTCCCCTTTATCATCGATACGCCACTCGGCAGGCTGGATAGTGAACACCGTGAACGGATTGTTAACGAGTTTTTTCCGAATGCAAGCCATCAGATGATAATTCTCTCAACAGATACCGAGATTGATCAGGTTTACTTCCAGGATTTAATGCCATACGTGGCCAAGACATACTCTCTGGAGTTTGATGAGAAGGAGAACGCGACGAGGGTCGTTTCTGGATACTTCTGGGCCCCTGACAACCAACAGGAGATGACTGATGGCATTTAACCGGGTACGTATGAGTAAAGGTTCAACGCATCGATTACAGATGCTGAAAGGGAAAACCGGGTTGACCCCGAACATTCTCCTCAGAATCGCAGTCTGTTATTCCCTCAACGAGCCGAAGATTCCCAACCCCGAGGCGTATGATGAAGATGGGCAAGAACTGAATCGGTACACCCTGACGGGAGAATGGGACAGTTTCTATATGGGGTTGCTCCGGGAACGGTTGATTGCTGATGGTCTTGACACAGAAAATGATCTCTTCCCGCAGTTTCGGGCACACCTGAACCGAGGGGTATTCTCTATGTTCTCTCGAATTAAGGATCTGAGCGATTTCCAGAGCCTGCTTCCCACGGAAAATACCGTAGACCTACCTGCCGAGACAAAAGAGGCCGAAATACATGACGCTTAAACTACCTATCTACATGGACCACCACGCCACGACCCCGGTGGACCCTCGTGTACTCGATGCCATGCTTCCCTACTTCTCTCAGGAGTTCGGTAACGCTTCAAGTATCGATCACATCTATGGAGCACGAGCTCATCAAGCGGTGGAGAAAGCACGCGAGCAGGTGGCTTCAATTCTTAATGCCCGGCCAGAGGAGATCATCTTCACCAGCGGTGCCACAGAGTCGGACAATATTGCTCTGTTAGGTGTGGCCGAAAAGATGGCAGCAAAGGGCGACCACATCATCACCTGTGTGACCGAACATAAAGCAATCCTTGATACAGCGAAGCATCTGGAAAAGATGGGCAAAACGGTGACCTATCTTCCCGTCGATCGGTATGGACTGGTCGCTCCAGGTGACGTCGAAGAGGCCATTACCGATCGAACAATCCTCATCTCCATCATGGCTGCCAATAACGAGATTGGAACCATTGCGCCACTGAAGGAGATTGGGAAGATTGCAAAGGCACATGGGGTGTTGTTCCATACGGATGCAGCGCAGGCTGTTGGCCATATTCCTATCGATGTAAAGGAGATGGGTATCGACCTGCTCTCGCTGTCCGGGCACAAGATATATGGACCGAAAGGGATTGGGGCTCTCTACATTAAGGGAGCGAACCCTAAGGGGAAGGTATCACCTGTGATGTTTGGCGGGGGGCATGAACGGGGGATTCGGTCGGGAACATATAACGTGCCGGGGATTGTGGGGCTCGGCAAGGCTCTTGAGATCGCACAGAAAGAGATGAAAGCGGAGAATGAAAGGTTCAGAAGATGGACCAAACAGATGCTTGAAGCGTTTCAGGAGAACATCGAGGGAGTCACTCTCAATGGGCACCCGGAAAAGAGGCTTGCCCATAATCTTAACGTCTGTTTCCCTGGAATTGAGAGTAAGGCTTTGATGCATCTGTTGCGAAATGATGTCGCAGTTTCGGTGGGGTCGGCTTGCACTACTACATCGGTTGAGCCGTCATATGTTTTACGTGCAATTGGTTTGAATGATGATGCTATTTTCTCAGTAATCCGGATGGGCCTAGGGCGCTCGAATTCAGCTGATGAAGTAGAATATCTTATTATAAATATTATAGATAGTATTAGGAAACTGAGAAGAGTCCGAGGTACCTTGTGAATGGAAATCGGAGGGGTTTTTCATCGGCTAAAATTTGTTGGTGAATTAATGCTGAAAATGCATGTAACTCCTCTCTACTATCATTCTGAATTAATGATTTATCAAATTGGCACTCATCGCCAATTGTGACTAATTTCATTAGTCGAGGCCCTAGCCTCAATTCCTAACCGATTCGAGATAACTTGTGCTAATTCTACCGCCCGTGTACCTCGATTATTATCTGTGATAACATAACTTGCGCCGGTTTCTTTCACATATGCTACTGTTTCTTCGACATTAGAGTGCGCAGTTAGCGCAACAGCATATGTGTTTGATTCCGTTTTTCGGATAGGGTTTTGTTTATCGCCGTGTCTTCGCAATACAATATGGGTATAATGAGAATTCGTGATCGCAGGGTTATAGCCAAAAGTACTCCTGATATGGATATACTTGCCCGATTTCAATATACGTTCACACCTGGCGTCATCATAACAGATTATTTCTGGAACACTATACCCGAATTTTTCATAGATTGCTGTTTCTTTATGGATATATTCTGTCGAGATGATAGGAATCTCAAGTTCCATATTAATGATATCCAGCGCTCGTTGAAGGGTACCCCGATGAGCAGTTAGCTGAATTGGACCTTGATGAATTTTCTCCAATATCAAATCCAGAAATTTTTGGATAACCTCGTCTTCGTTATAATTCTCACTCTCATCGATACTTCCACAGCTCGAGTCGACAATAAGGGTATCTACTTTGATGGTGTCATCAAAAGGGTATTTAAAATCTCCAGAATACCCCGCCTTAGAGCCATCAGGTAGTGTAACTTCAACCTGAACTGCGCCAACCATGTGGCCGCTTGGTACTAACTTGACCAACGAATCGTTAACCTTGAATTCTACACCATACTCCAAAGGGATAATATTTCTTCGAACAGGAATGTCTGCATTTTTTATAAACTTTAACAGCTCTAATGTTTCGTTTGATAAAAGGATTTTTTGCATCCCTTTACTTCGATCAAAGTCTTCCATATGATCGGCATGAATATGGGTTTGAACGCGCGCTCCGGGGCCGTAATAAAAGCCATCACACACGATATCCGGACCTAGTAATATGGCCCCTTCATTTGTCACATCGATGAGGTAATCAGTCATTGTTTACCTCCACTGAATCGCAAAGTAGGGCGTTTATCCGTTCTTCAAACCCAGGGGTCAATTTTTGGATTTCAGCGGCAAAGTCCTCGGAACCAACAAGCGTGAAACGATCTTTGCCAAGGCGCCCTTCCCATTGAAGTGTTTGTGGGATCGTTTTACTGAGTTTTTCTTCAAGAAGACGATCTCGCTCCAACTGGGTCATTTGTGATAGTATACTAAGAAGATATTTGTCGATGATTGCGCCAATGAACACGAACTTCTGCTCGATCTGGGGACGGAGTTTGATTGCTTCATCAATACAGGCCGATAAGGGCTTATTCGATCTTGTTTTGGCTTGAATTATTTGAATTACTTCCGTCTTTGTTAGTTTTTCTTGTATTATCGTATCAGCAAGTGTTTTTTGTTCTCCAAAGTCTTTTAATTTCGCGATCTCGGATGCTGAAGTAAATGCAATTGCTGATGAACTCTGGCCCCAGTCAACTAGATATCGAACCTCAGGAGATAACTGCAGTAAACGCTCAAATTTTTGTATCATCGAATCGTTTTCTAGCATTAGGAGTTCACGGATGTCTTTGGTAGACATTTCATGCTCTCGTAATACTTTGATACCTTCAGCTACCTCAACCGGTGTGAGAATCCTTTTTTTCCGGTGAATTCCTACTGAAAGGATAAGATTTTGTTGGATTTTAACAATATCGTTACTCATTCATATCGAGCCATTAGTCGGTTGAGTTGACATATCCTTTATCTATCAGACCTTCTTCAACAAGACTTGCTATTGCAGAGTCTTGACTCATGCCCTCATCCCTTGCATAGGATTTCAGCCCTTGGAGAAGCGTCATTGAGACAGTTGTGTTAATCTGGACTACTTTCGTTTCTGTTGCTTTTTCGATTGCGTCTTCTATAGATTGTTTTGGATTTTCAGCGAAAACCTTTTCAAGATTCTTCCTCTGTGCTCCAGACAATGGTTTCATCTCGATGGCTAAAGAAACAGCTTTTTCTTCATCAAGTTCGCCTGACAGTGAGGCGGCTTTCTGCGCTCTTAATGCTTCTTCAATCCCAATCTCTCCTCGATCAATCATATTTTGTAATTTGGGAGATAATGAATGGAATTTTAAGTATTTTCGCACTTTGCCTGCTGGGAGTCCTGTTTCTTGGATAATCAGGTTAATGTCTCCATAACGTCGATGTAATATTAAGCAGGCATCTTTCTCATCCTTAGCAGATAAGTCTAGTCTGCTCATATTTTCGTGTAAGGACAACAGTTTTAGTTCTAGTTCATCCAAATCGCGAGTGACTATTTGAGCCCGGATGGTGGGTGCTTTCAATAATTTATGCGCAAGGAATCGACGCTGCCCGGCAATGATCTCATATTTTCCATTACTTGATGGTCGGACACTAATAGGTTGAATTAATCCAACTTTCTGTATGCTATCAGCTAATTCTTGGATGTCCTTGCCAACATCAATGTTTCTAATCTGGCTCTCTGCAATCTCAAGTTGTTCCAGAGGAATATCTATAGTTTGCGATTCATATTCCACTTGTCTCATGCATTTTAAGTTTCGAGAATCTATAAATAAATGTTTCGATTCACTCCCTGTCACTGCTCATGATTTCCATAAGGTCCGCTCTGGTAAACGTGCCGATGTTCGCAACAGTTGCATCCTCAACATAGCCTTGGAACAAGTTCTTTTTTTCTTGCAATATTCTCTGAATTCTTTCCTCAATGGTATCCTCAACCAAGAACCTAATCACTTGAAGGGGTAATGTCCTTCCGAACCGATGTCCTCTTTGCATTGCCTGATCTTCAACGGCTGGATTCCACCATCGATCGAATAGAATGATCAAAGATGCTGTTGAGAGATTTAGCCCTACACCACCTGCTTTAAGAGAAATTAGAAGGACTTTTGGACCCTCAGAAGATTCAAAATCTCTAACGACCTGATTTCTTTCATCGGCTGACATCCCGCCATGGAAAATCGAAACGGATACATTAGTTAAATGCACCTTAATCTGTAAGAGAGTTTTCACGTACTGTGAAAATACTACGACTTTGTACTGTGTTTCCTCAAGACCTTCGAGTAT
Organism: Methanobacteriota archaeon; assembly: GCA_023393455.1. Lineage (GTDB taxonomy): Archaea > Halobacteriota > Methanomicrobia > Methanomicrobiales > Methanoculleaceae > Methanoculleus. The sequence goes on from JAEWLJ010000015.1 coordinate 210,592, forward strand.
TGTGGTCAACGCATCCATCTTGCAGGATTCCCCTGACCACGGCTCAAAGTTACAAATCTGCTTGAGCTTCGTGATCTTGGCCAGGATGTCCATAGAAGTGATCTTCTCTCTGCTCTCTGATAGGCTGCTCACAGAGTCAAAGAAAACATCAGAATATACTTGTCTCTGGATCCCGCTCATCTCCAAAATTAGGTCTTGGACCTGGAGTGGAGGCATTTCTTTCAGAACATCACTTTTTTTCCTTCGTAAGAAATAATCCTTTATTCTCTCATGTATTTCGCTTAGAGATAGAGCTGAATGCAGTAAGCCCGGTTTAATAAACTGAAAAATTGAAATGAGATCGTCTGGATGATTTTCGAGGGGCGTTCCTGTTAACGCCCATGCCCTCTTTCTAGTAAGGAGTCTGCAGGACAATGCAAGGCTTGAGTTAATATTCTTGATCTTCTGCGCCTCGTCAAGAATTACTAGATCGGAATTCATTTCTCGCTCAATGAAATCAATATCTGATCTCACTGTTTCATACGATGCGATATAAATATGGTACGGGAGCCAGAAGATGGCTTTGCGATCATCGAAATTGCCCTTGACTACTCTGATCTTCAAGTTCGAAGTCCATCGTTTCAGTTCAAACTCCCAATTCATGCAGAGTGATGCTGGACAGACGACGAGGGCTCTATTACATAGTTTTTGCGAGAATAGTGATTGCAATGCAACGGCAGTCTGAACTGTTTTTCCAAGACCCATCTCGTCCGCCAAGAGGGCGTTTTCTCTCTCAAGAAGGAATTTAACACCTTCATACTGATAAGGGCGGAGCGTTGACAGATCTTGTAACTTTGAATCCATGTTAACTCATTTTTTTAGAAACTCTTACCTGGGTGACTTTAAAGCTTCCCATTATCTCGGAATGGCTCAGGATCGAATAACCTTCAAAAGGGCAATTAGCTGGTTATTTTTCTGCCTTGCAATGTTGCCTCGTTATCACTGGTAACTTCTCTTCACTAGGTGGTGATACTTCCGAGGTTGATAGTTTTAGTTGAACAGTTACAGATGATCTTTCAGCTTCACTCGGGTTAATAGAACTCCTAGATTCGACATATCTAGATGTCTGCCCACTGTCTATTGATAAACTATGCTCGTTTTCTGTGATAGTTAACTGTGCTTGAGTTGATCTAGAAGCCTTGTGATGAACTCGAGGAGCAGCGGTAGCAGTCTCTGAGGTGGAACTTTGGGTATTTTCCGAGATTTGTGCGGGACTGATATGCAGCTCGGATTTTTGTGCAGATTTATGAGCGACAACGCTTTCAACAATTCTTCGTACATCAACCGGATTACCAAAAGTGGTTTTGGCTGGATCAGCTCCATCCTCTCCATATAAAAACTGGACAATGAATCCATTTCGTGTCCTCACCGATCCATCTGGATATACCTTCAGATTCTGAGTAGCATTAGTAATTTTTTGTTTAAGTTTAATTGCGTGCGAGATCTTTAGCCACTCCTGAATCATCTCTTGCCTTCCACGATTTGCCTCCCTGAAAAAATCGGACGGTGATAGTCCGTCTCGAAGGTTTTTTTGAACAAAGCAATATTTAGAATCTCTTTCTTGATGGTGATGGAGATAGGGATGCGTCTTATTCTGGCGAGCCTGATAGATCTCTGGATCCTGCTTGTCTGGCTTGGGTTCGATGGACAATGAAATCCACATCGATTCCTTCATCGAGTTAATGGATCCTAAATATGCAGAATTTTTTGGTGTTCTATTGAGCTTCTTCGAGTTTACCAGAGTCTTTTCGGTGAGATCCCAGTCATCAAAGTCTAAAGAAAAGCCATCTATCATTAAGAAGCGCGAAGAAAGTTTTGTACAGTCTTCAATGAATTTTTTTGTAACTTCTGGTCCAAACTCGTGGAAAATTCTAGTTATAATTTCCCCTTCAGAGATTCCTACAGCGGTTTTATCAATTGTGCCTGTTTGTAATGTGCTATTGGAAATAGATACATATGCATCAAAAGAACACTGTTCTCGCCTGCAATTTTCACATCCCCGGCATAATGACGACCGAAAGGTCATGTTGAGTGTATGCGGTAAGATTTGGGAAAAGATAAATTTATTATCCCATAACTGCACTCCCGCCTGTTCCCCTGTTGGAGGTGGCATATTCTGGATATCAAGAAAACCCAAAAGGTACAAAAAATCCTGTTTCGTGAACCAACTGGTATTATGGGTCAACAAAAAAACCCCTGTAAGCAAGTCCCCATCAAGGCCTACAGCAGGCCCGCCGCAACGGGATGAGATGATATTATTCTGTATTTTCATCAGCTCAGAAGCTTCAGCTCTTGCCTCATCAGAACGAGGAACGTAAATTTTGAGATAACCATCATCAAGTAAAGTGTTGCTTGGTCTTATCGATCTGCAAACGGTGGGGTTAAGTTGCAGTGTTTTGGATTTTGTCAACTTGGCCCTATATGCAAGCAGAGAAGTCTTTGAAAAGACGGGCGATCTACTGGCAAAAATCAAGTCTCCATCACAAAGGTGCCGTTCAACTACCCACCCATAAGAGATCATTGTGGAAATTTTTGCTTTGTTCGCTTCGGTAATTTTAATTTTCCTTCCATCCGGACGGATCACATAAACGATGTAATGCTGATGTAATTTTCCTTCAGCGTTCCCTTCGTTCATAATTAGAGAAGAGACATAATTGATGTTATAGCGATTTATACGAACAGGAACAGTGAGTATTTCAGCAAATATTTCTGGAACCCCAATCTCATCTAAATCTAACTCTGGATTTGGGGAAAGGACTGAAGTGGCACAAAAATTCTGATACTTGCCGGTCAACAATTCTCGAATCCGGCCACAATCTCCTATCAAACGATCTGATAGCGTTTTCAGGGGTTTGTGGGTTCGGTAGTGTTCTGCAGGAGGAGTTCCCTCCAGATGATTATCAAGGTATGTATTAACGTGATATTGCAACAGTTGCCAGAGTTCCTCAATAATATAATGTGAGGCTCCTCCCTCAGTGCTTTCTCGCAACCGTTGATTACTAAGAACTATATCTACGAGTTTGTGAGTTAAATCATCCTCTAAGCGTTTCCCAGCATCATCGATAATAGATGGACGCATGGTAACAGGAGGGACTGGGAGAACTGATAGAATAGTCCATTCTGGCCTGAAATTGTCTGGATCGAAGCCTAATAAACGCAAGTCCTCGTTAGATATCCTTTTCAAACGAGATTCGATATCGATTGCGGTCAAATTCTGCTGGTTCCGTGCTCTTTTCTCATTAGGTCTCTCAAAGAAAGTTGATGGCTGTTCAACGAATATGTACTGCTGCGGCTCTCCACAAAAACTACAATATCGCTCACTAGTGGAGAATGAATCTATGCTTCTTGTTTTTGGTAGGGACTGAAGCCTCTCAAACGATTCTTCGATATCTTCTTTACAAACTCCAAGGGTTTCATAGTCATCTTCGTCTAGATCTCTTAATCTTTCAAGCACAACATTTTGGGAGACCATTTTTTCGATGGGTCGATCCTCCTCTACCTCTGTTTCAATAAAGACATTTGGACTCCTGAATTTCCGTTTTGATTGATACTCCCCACAGTGTCGACATCTTGCTCCAGAAAATAAGTTAAATCTCCGCAAAACATCGTAGGTGCCTTTAGTCGCTTTTTTTGCATCAATATCGTCCAGCGCGTTGGATAATTCTTCTAACTCATCTAGATTATTCTTAAGAAGGAGTCTGCCGCATTTAGAGCATGTCCAATAAAAAATATTCTTTAAAAGTTTATTTTTAGAATCCCTGTCCCGTTTGCTCTGGTGCCTGAGTTCCTGTTGAAATCTTCTGATATGGTCCTCAGCACACGTATTTGGTAATATTTTTCCGCATTTTCGGCATGTTGATGATAATAGTGTGTAAATCAAGTTTACATATCCGACATGGATAACAGGTTTCGCGAGTTCAATGTGCCCAAAGTGCCCCGGACAATCGGCTGCTTTCTGATCACAGGTCTTGCACCGAAGACCTGGATCGATGACGCCCAGGTTTAGGTCCATTAGGCCCTGCGGGTAGGGGAATCCGTCGTCGTCGTAGGTATCCGGCCAGATGATCTTCCGGACACTCATCTTGCGGATTTCCTTCGGGGAGAGGAGTCCGTATTCGATCCGGGCAATTTTTTTGGGGGCACTCATCGATAATCCCGTAGCAGTATACAGAATTTACATGCTGCAGGAAATACCTTTTCTTTTAATTGTTTTTGCTCTTTAAAAGCTGGTGGACGTTAGTAAATGCTTAAACTTGCATATAATGAGTTATTTCTAGAAAAGAGAGTGTTACATAGGATAGGTAAGCATGTTGATTGGAGTTCTGGGAGTACTGTAGTGACTTCACGCAAAAATTATTCAAAATTCATCCTCAAAAACTCATCCGGATACTTCAGTGCATTGAAGAACAGCGGCGTCCCTGAGAACGAAAGCGGCGAAATGGGGCCGATGGTCATGAACGGGTACGTGCGTTCGCCAAGGGAACTCTGGGGGTCGCGGAACATCTGGTAGAGCTGGATCGCATCCTCAGCACCCCCGATGATGTCTGTCAGGGCATACCGCTCCGTCCCCCACCCCAGGCCAAACCCGAAGACGTAGACCCGTATCTGGCTTATGATCTCACGGTGCAGGCTGGAGAGTGTCTGGCTGATGAACATCCAGCCCAGGCCGTACTTCCGTGTCGTGCGGATGGCGTCGATGAGTGAATTTCTTACGACATTCATATCCTCGGTCTCAGGATCTTCCCGTGGTGCAAGGCGGTGGGCCTCATCGATGACCACAAGGCAGTTGAGCAGTTGCTTCGCTCGATATGACGCCTCCGCCTCGCTTTTGATCGTCCTGAGGAACTCCCCGATCAGGATGAACCGGATTGAATCGTTCCAGTAGGTGTCCGGCGGGATGTTGTTCTCGGAGAAGTCGATGATGATAGTATTTCCCTGCCGCTCACCTATCTTCTTGACCAGATCCTGGATCTTCACCCCGCGAACCTTATGCTCATACGAGAAGAGGTTGGCAACCTTTCTCCAGCGCTCGTAGAACTCGTCGGGATCGGCAGTCTCGTAATTCAGACTGAGCCTCTCCCGGGTATCTTTAGATGTGTAAATGTTATTCTGAACCTGCTCCAGGCCGAGCGCATCCCACACCCGGTCGAACGCTTCGCGGGTGTGCGCCTGATGGAGTGGGATGCTCCCGGAAGGTGACGACGATTCTGGATCGATACCAAATGAGCTCAGACCGCCTTTCTTTGCTGATCGTTTCTTTGGCTGGAGCGCTTTCAGCACCTCATTCGCTGCACGATACCGGTTTGTATCCATGATTATGCCGAGCTCTTCAAAGAATCCGGAGTTGGCCAGTATCCTCTTGAACAACTCTTTGTCGTCCAGGACAAGGTTGTGAAGGTCGTAGATCTCGACGTTCCTGCCTAACCTCTCAACCAATATTCTTCGCAGAGGAGAAGCCTCTGCCAGATCGCCGGCGAATTCCCCCTGGGGGTCGAGGATGAATATGCTCATTGACGGGTGCTTCGCATACCCCATCACCATCATCTTTGCAAGAACTGATTTTCCGGAGCCCGTCTTTCCAAACACCCCGATGTGGTATGCCTCACCGACACCGCCGCTGCCCGCCTGGGACTTCCCGAAATGCTTGAGCCACATGGGCATCGGAATCGATGTGCCGTAGGCGTTTCCTAAGTAGAACATCTCATCGCGATAGTTCGTGAACAGAGACTCCATGGTGGATTGATCCAGCAGCCGGATCGATGTCCCCGTCGCAGGGACCGTACCAAGCGAGCTCGGCTCGATCCCCTTGCTCCCATCCGAAAAGACCGAGCTCACCATCATATTGGCGGTGTGGACGTCCTGTCGCTCCGTTATCGGATCCACCCTGCCTTTCTGCCGGATAATGCCTCGCATGGTCGGATCCTGAGTCCAGACATTCTGCATCTGCACTTCGGTGATCTGGCCCATAGCATAGTGATCTTCACCGTCCTGTGTGTAGTGAAATACACTCAGACTGCCGACAAGGCGCTTCTTCACCGCAGTACCGAGAATATCGATATTCAGTCCCGCTGTTGAAGATGGCGATCCGACGACTCCGATCTTCTCCGTGTGGTCAAAATTTTCCTTGATCTCTGACATAGTATCAGCTCATCGTCCAATTTCCGTTCGGTAGCCGTGCATCAGCAGATACACCTCAGCCTCTGACTGGTCCCAGAATTGCAGCATCTCCTGTGTCGTTGCTTTCCTGATGGCAGGAATGACCTTTCCCATCTGTTTCACCATTCTATCCGCTAGATAGAGGGGATAGGGCTCAAAGATCCCGGGAGTACCACATTGTAGCCGGATCGCTTCAAAGACCATACTCAGGCGGTTTTTGTCGGTCGCAACCGATCGGGGGAGTTCCAACCTGAAGGTTGGCGAATGGAGATACGGGCGGTAGTACACTACGTAGAGATTACTCATGCCGTCAATGATGGCCTTCAGATTCCCTGTTTCCTTGAGGATGGGTTCTGCAAAAGACCACAAGCCATCCGGGACCTTGAATGGAAACGGCCGGATATACTCGCCGGCATGCAGTACGAAGGAGAGGAGCGCCCGGTCCTCATATACGCCCTCTTTCAGGAGAATCTTAGTTATCTGGTTATGGGATGTGTACTTGGGCACGCTGACAAATTGTTGGTCAGACCGCCGGGCATGGACGATTGTTTCGTATGCCTCCATCGTCGCCTTCATTCGTTCGAGCAGGATCTCTGAGAGATGGTTATCGACTCCATCGATGGTGTACAGTGCTTGCTGGATATTGATGAGAGGCGTGGTGAATGACCCGTCGAGAAAAATGACGTCGTGCGGAGCTGAACTGGCCAGTTCTAGTTCCATCATAAGCATGATCGCCTTTGAGACAAGGCCCGTCTTATCGTGGTGTCTGGCGGGCAGCACCTCGCAGAGATGATGGGGGTATTCCCAGTGCCTGGTCTCGCTTGGGGGGGTCAGCCCTTCAACGGCGACTCCTGCTACTGCAACCATATCGGTTGAAAGCAGCCTCTCCAGCGTATACGCACCATCGACGCCACAGGTTGTTGGATATGATTGATTTGTGAGCAGATCTGAGTCATGCCTCAGTAACCCGTTCTCAACCAGATCGCTCCGGATGGAGCCCTTATTATCGAATAAACTTCGGAATGAATGTGAAAGTGTCTCTCCCATCGATCCGCACTGGTCGAGCAACTCTTCAACCAGGGCCTCAGGTAATTCGTTGAACGGCTGAACATCGGGAGAGTTTACCTGCATATAATCACGGAACCTGATTATTGAAGACCTTTGCAAGGGCTATAATTAATGTTGCGGTTTCGATCTGACTTTTGAGGTGTCTCTTCTCCTGAATTTTGGATCTAGAACGTCAGAAACATCTGATCGATAACAACGGTCCGAATAAGTAAGGTGCCATCCAATCCCCTCGGAAAAACCTTTTAGAACAAGGTGCAATGAGGGCGGCAGGGACCAGGGACATTATGTCCAGCAGCCTCACCCCCCCGAGCCCCCTCACAATCACCGCCACCACCCCGCCGCTCACGGCCGACTGGCGTACCCACTCTACGGGCTCACCGAGGAGGAGATCGCAATCGTGGAGGGAGCAGCCTGGCGTTCCAGGTCAGGGGTTTTTACCACGTGATGAAAGGGGGATTCCTCCCCCGGGCAGAGCGGGACGCCGCTGCAACCTCAGCCGGAAGCCGTCCCGGCCATATCCCGGAGGTGCTGCATAATCCGGTCTTTGTTCCCCGGCAGGTTTGAGAACTGCTTATCGCAGACATCGCTGAACTTCGCGAGGGCCTTGCGGTTGACCTCCTCCTGATCCTCGAATATGCCGACCGAGACGAAGGGCCGCCCCCACTTCTCGAACTGCAGGATGTTTATCGTCGCGTCACGAACCCGGTCGTCGTTCGCGAGCGCAAAGATGTAGATCGGCCTCTGCATGCCGTTGATCCTGCAGTCAACGGTGTATTTCCCTTCCGGATCATGCTCGGGATCGTGCCAGTCAAACTCCCTGCGCCCCTCAGGGACGGCCTCCTCGATGAGCGCGCGGAGATCCTCCTGGAACGTGGAGTAGACGCGCGATCTCGACAGATACGTAAGATCCGATATCCGGATCAGCGCCTGGATGAAACTCCAGAGGGCATCCCCAAACCGGTCGCCCGTGATGCGAATAGCGAGCTCGCCCCGGTTGTTCTCCAGCCCGAACCGGGACAGCACACTCGCGATCACCTTCTGGCGGGTTCCCCGCTCTAACTCCCTTGCATCGATCGAGTAGGTCAGGTGCATGAGGGTATGCCCCTCATCCGTCAGCGTCCAGGCGCCGTCCTCATCCTTCAGGACGATCGCGAGGTTATCCCCATCGTCAAAGACAAACGGTGTGAAGACCCGATACCGGTTGATACCCTCCGGGCGGAGATGGATCTGGCTGCAGACCTTCCTCCGAAACTCCTCTTCGATCGCCTCGATTGCCATCGGTTATATCCCCCAGTCGGTAAGATCCTTCGTGGTTACCGCTGAACCCTCAAACCCGCAGTCGTTGAACATGCTCTTCAGCGCGCCGTGGTGATCCGAGTACCGGTCTGTCGGAACCGCATACCCATCCTCGTTCCAGCCCGCGGTCTGGTAGCGCTCTGTTGCAGTATGGATGTGGAAATCATAAAACTTCTCCTGCTCAAGCCTGTTCGTGTGTTCGTGACTTTTCCCGTTATATCGGCGTAGCCGGAACACCTGGTTTGTGTTTGGAATGATATAGCCGAGGATCACGGAGAAGTCCAGCGAGTTGAATAGACTTTGCCGAAATATTAACCTGAACCGGGATTGATTCGCACCCTCTATACCGATCTCGTACTCCTTATGGCCGCCCTTCTCTTTAGGGCGAAATCTCCTGGAGAAATCTCCCGGCAGCGGCTTGGCCTCTCTGAGTAACGCATCGATCTCATCATCAGTGAGCCGCAAATTCATTCAGGTAGCCTCCACCTGAGTACTATTTCATTTCAATGATTCTACGGTCGCCGGGGAGAAAGATAACTATTTCCATAACCACGGGTGTGAGAACCGTCCTCCGCATATGGAGAGCGCCTCGACTCGCTCGGGCTAAATGAGCGGCAGATCGCCTCCATACACTACCTGAAGAGCGGGGGCTCCATCTCAAATCAGGAGTATCAGCACCTCTACAATGGTAAGAAGTCGACTGCAACGCGGGATCTTACAGATCTTGTTCAACGAGGCATTTTCCGTAAAGAGGGGACGGCAGGAGCGGGCGTGCGCTACTCGCTGAGGTACACAAAATGAGAGGGATCGTGAGATTGCATTAAGGAATCAAAACGAATCATAATTGGCCCATAATGGGCTCATCCATGGTTGCAGTGAATACTCGAAACCAGAGCAGGTGCTATAGTACATGCCGATTATTCGCAGATCGGTGCGCCTCTGCGGGTTGCCATCTATGACGACCGGGTGGAGATAGAAAATCCGGGCATCCTGCTTCCGGGCATGACCATTGAGGATGTGAAACAGGGCGTATCTAAAATTCGCAACCGCGTCATCGCGCGTGTGTTTCGGGAACTGGGTCTGATCGAGCAATGGGGTAGCGGGTTTTGCCGTATTCTGGATGAGGCAGAGAAGCAGAACCTGCCTGAGCCTGTGCTCGAGGAGATCGGGATGAAAGTTCGGTTTACTGTTTTTCTTGCGGAGAAGATCTCACCCGGAATTAAGCGCGAAGCCGTAGAGGAGACGGAGGAACAAGTGACCGAACAAGGGCTTTGTTGAAACCCTCTTCCGGAGGGTGAATAATCTCCAGATACACCTATCTCCCGACGCACGCGAAGGCGCGAAGAACGCGAAGTCTGAATGAGTATTAACTGTCTCCCTTCGCGACTTCGCGGCTTCGCGTGAGACCCGCATCGTCCATCCCTATCGGCGACCGAGCGTTATCCAGAGGTTGTGGAAGCATTTCAACAGGGCCCGAACAAGTGACCGAACAAGTGACCGAACAAGTGACCGAACAAGAAGCCGAACAACTAACCGAACAAGTACGGCGCCTCCTGATCTGCTTGAAGGAGAAGCCATCGGGAGCGAGAGACGCAATGCAATGCCTGGGACTCAGTCACCGGCCCACATTCCTGTACGATTATCTGAAGCCGGCGATTCAGGCGGGCTTTGTTCAAATGACACAGCCTGATTCACCCAAAAGCCCGACACAGAAATACCGGCTGACTGAAATGGGAAAGAGGCGTCTGGAAAGAGTGGAGTGATACCCCGGATGGGAGTAGTGACGGTGCCCACCGATACCATGTCCAGCACCCGGCGGTTCCCGGCCCCCCGATACCCCCCCCCCCACCCGCCCCCAA
>JAEWLJ010000007.1 GCA_023393455.1 Methanobacteriota archaeon
CTCCTGATGGGGGCCCCTTACGAGCCCAAGATCTACCGCGCTGTCGGCGAAGTGACGACGGTCAAAGACGTCCTCCTCACGAAGGGCGGCGCGGGCTACCTCCACGGGGTGGTGCAGATCCGGAAGAATACGCAAGGCGACGCGAAGAACGCCATCATGGCGGCGTTTGCGGCCCATACGTCCCTCAAACACGTCGTGGTGGTGGACGAGGATATCGACATCCACGACCCTTACGACGTCGAGTACGCGATCGCGACGAGGGTGCGGGGCGACACCGATATCATGGTCGTCACCGGCGTCCGGGGTTCGTCGCTCGACCCGACCCGCCTTGGGGACGGGACGAACGTGAAGGTCGGGGTCGATGCTACCGTAGTTATGGGGAGAGAGGACGAATTCAGGAGAGCGGAGTGGGTGTAATGTATCTGGATGCAAGCGATGAGAAGGTGCTCGCCGGCGAGTTCGGCGAGACCCGGCAGAAGATGATGGAGATCCTGGTCGCGCTCGGGGATGTTTATGGGGCGGAGAAACTCGTCCCGATCACGAGCGCCCAGGTGAGCGGTGCGTCCTACAAGACCATCGGGAAGTGGGGACTCTCCTGGCTGCAGAGCCTCAATGCCCGGGCGGCTGTCCCGGCGGTCTTGAACCCCATCGGGATGCCGCGGGAGGGATGGCAGGAGTTCGGGATCGACGGGGAGTTTGCCCGCCGTCAGGAGGAGGTCGTCGAGGCCTACCGGAAGCTCGGGATCCGGGTGGAGTGCACCTGCACGCCCTATTACCTGCGGATCACGGAGTACGGGGAGCATCTGGCCTGGTCGGAGTCCTCGGCGGTCGCCTACGCGAACTCGGTTCTCGGCGCCCGGACGAACCGTGAGGGCGGGCCGAGCGCCCTTGCGGCGGCGATCATCGGAAAGACACCCCATTACGGTCTCCACATCGTCGAGAACCGGCGGCCGCAGGTCGTCGTTGAGGTCGAGAACGGGACGGGCCCGCACGCGAACCACTGGGGCGGCATCGGCCACGTGGCAGGGAAGAAAGTCGGGAACCGGATCCCGCTGATCACAGGTATCCGGCCGAACCGGGACCACCTCAAAGCCCTCGGCGCCGCGATGGCGGCAACCGGCGCGGTCGCTCTCTTCCACGTCGAGAAGATCACCCCGGAAGCCCGGATCTTCAACTTCCCGACCGATGATCTCGACCGCATAACGGTGACGGAAGACGAGGTCGAGGCCCTCTTTGCGGAGATGGAGGTCGAGGCGGTCGCGGTCGGGTGCCCGCACTGCTCCGCCGACGAGCTCCGGGAACTCGCGGAACTCCTCCGGGGGAAGACGACGACGAAGCCCTTCTACATCTTCGCCGCAAAGGGGGTAGCAGCGGCGAACCCTGACCTCGTAGGTGTCATCGAGCGGAGCGGTGCCCGGGTGATCCCGGACACCTGTATGGTCGTCTCGCCCCGGATGGACGAGTTCGGCTCGATCATGGTCGACTCGGGGAAAGCCCTCGCCTACGTTCCCGGGATGTGCGGCGCGCTCGCCCGGATCGGGACGCGGAGGGAGTGCGTCGAGGTCGCGACGTCGTGAGGGCGTTCACGCCCCCACCGCTCTGACGTCGAGCACCTGCATCAGGCCCTCGTCGAGCATGTAGCCCCGGAGCCGGTCGCGGTTGCCCCGCAGGCTCTCGATGCTGTTGATCCCGGCCGCACCCAGGAGTTCGGCGAGTTCGAGCGTCCACGCCCGGATCAGGTTCGCTACCAGCCCCGACGCCTCATCGGGGTCGAGGCGCGCCGTGAGGTCGGGTCGCTGGGTGGCGATCCCCCAGGGGCAGAGACCGCGGTAGCAGTTCCCGCAGACCCGGCAGCCCATCGCGGCGAGCGCGGCGGTGCCGATGTAGACCGCGTCCGCCCCGAGGGCGATCGCCTTCGCGACGTCGGCGCTCCCCCGGATACCGCCGCTCGCGATAACAGATATCTCGTTTCTGATCCCCTGGTCGCGGAGTTTCTGGTCCACGCTCGCGACCGCCGCCTCGATCGGGATGCCGACGTGGTCGCGAAGGACCGTCGGCGCTGCGCCGGTGCCGCCGCGGAACCCGTCGACGACGACCGCATCGGCCGGCGAGCGGGCGATCCCGGCGGCGATGGCGGCGGCGTTGTGGACGGCGGCGATCTTCACGAAGACCGGCTTCTTCCACTCCGTCGCCTCCTTGAGGCCGCGGACGAGCTGGGCGAGGTCCTCGATGCTGTAGATGTCGTGGTGCGGCGCGGGGCTGATCGCGTCGCTCCCCTCCGGGATCATCCTCGTCCGGGAGATCTCGGCGCAGACCTTCTCCCCCGGGAGGTGGCCGCCGATGCCGGGCTTCGCCCCCTGGCCGATCTTGATCTCGATCGCGGCGCCACGCTCCAGGTAGTCGATGTTCACCCCGAACCGCCCGGACGCGACCTGGACGATCATCCGGTCCTGGTAGGGGTGGAGGGCGGCGTGCAGTCCGCCTTCCCCGGTGCCCATGAACGTCCCGGTCTCCTTTGCCGCCCGGGCCATGGCAACCTGGGCGTTGAGGCTGATCGCCCCGTAACTCATGTGCCCGATCATCACGGGAGTCTCGATACGGAGGTTCGGGGTGAGGCGGGTCGAAAGTTCGACGTCGCCGCCCTCCCGCCGCCGGAGATCGAGCCGCGCCGGCCTCTTCCCGAGATGGGTCACGAGTTCGATCGGCTCGCGGAGCGGGTCGAGGCTCGGGTTCGTGACCTGGCAGGCATCCAGCACCAGGCGGTCGAAGATGACCGGGTAGTCGAGGGCGTTGCCCATCCCCGCGAGGACGATCTTTCCTGTCCGGGCCCGGTTGTAGATTGCCTCCCGGGCCTCCCGCGTCCAGAGCGGGTGGCTCCGGTAGTCGCAGGGGTGCTCCTCGAGGCTGATGGCGTCCCGGGGGCAGCAGGCGATGCAGCGGTGGCAGGCGGTGCAGTTCCGGGAGTTGACGAAGATCCGATCACCGTCCCGGGAGAAGACGCCGTAGGAGCAGTTCTCGATGCACCGCCCGCACTCCATGCACCGGACGGGGTCGATGCCGATCCGGTAGCGTGTGGGGAGACTTCCGATGATCATGGGGCAACCCTCCCGATCACCGGCTCGCCCGCGGCCGGCATCCAGATAGACTCGACCCGCGGTTCCATCGCCCGGATCGCGGCCTCTTCGCTCGAGATGTAGAGGCGGTCGCCGCACTCGCCGACGACCATCGGCCGGAGCTTGCCCCGGTCGGTGAACCCGACCATCATCTCGCGGTTCGCGGCCACGATGGCGAACGGCCCGTTCATCATCGCGGAAGCGTAGGCAAGCCGGAGAGCTCCGTTCCACTCCCGCTCGGCCTCGGGCATCCGGTCGATCTCCTCCCAGAAGGGCGGGGCGAGCGCCCGGACGGCGATATCGACGTCAAGGGCGTGCCGCCGCACCAGAAGGTCGATCAGGTAGGCGACGACCTCGGTGTCGGTGTGCATCGTGCAGGTGTAGCCGAAACTCTCGATGTAGCGCCGGTTCGTCCCGTAGGAGGTGATCTCGCCGTTGTGCACGACGCTCCAGTCGAGGAGGTTGAACGGGTGCGCGCCGCCCCACCACCCGGGGGTGTTCGTCGGGTAACGGTTGTGCGCGAGCCAGGTGTAGCCCTCGTAATCCTCGATCCGATAGAAGTCCGCGACGTCCTCGGGCCACCCGCCGGCCTTGAAGACCCCGAGGTCCTTGCCGGAGGAGAAGATGAGCGCGCCGCGGCGGGCGGCGTTGACCTGCATCACGAGGGCGCTGACGATCTCGTCCTCCGGCGCCGCGAGGGACGGATCAGGCCTGAAGAAGTAGCGCCAGGGGGTGTGAACCGCCCGGAGACCCGGCCGGTCGCGTGTCGGGATCGCCTCATCGTGCTCGATCGTCCCCCACTGCGCGAGCGTCGAGTCAAGGAGTGGCTTGCTCTCGCGGGCATTGTCGAAGAAGACATGGAGGGCGTAGCAGTCCCGGTAGTCGGGGTAGATGCCGTAGGCTGCGTACCCCGCCCCTTCGCCGCTGCCGCGCTCGTTCATCATGGAGAGGGCCTCCCGGATGCCGGAACCGTCCATCGTCCGGCGCGATCTGTCCATTACACCAATTATGCCGCACATAACCATCACGGTCAACCCGTCCCCCTCCACCGCGGGTGGTCGGGGAACGCTCTGATAGATCTAGATCCGTCAAGTATATATAATATTGGAAGGAAGTTTCCTTCTACATGTCTGGCGACAACATCTCGGCAATGCTCGAGCGCATCGAGCAGGACAACGTCCGGTTCCTCCGACTGCAGTTCACCGATCTTCTGGGCATGCCCAAGAACGTCTCCATCCCGGCGAAACAGGTCGGAAAGGCGCTGACCGACGGTATCGGACTCGACGGGTCGTCGATCGAAGGGTTCGTCCGGATCGAGGAGTCCGATATGGTGCTCAAGCCCGATATCTCGACCTACAGCCTCCTCCCGTGGCGGCCCCGGGAGAAGAGCGTCGCCCGGTTCATCTGTGACGTCTGCAAACCGGACGGCAAACCGTTCGAGGGCGACCCGCGCTACGTCCTCCGGCGGGCGATGGAGGACGCGGCAAAAGACGGCTATGTCTTCAACACCGGGCCGGAACTGGAGTTCTTCCTCTTCAAGATGCTTGACGGTCGACCGACCACGCAGTTCCAGGACGCCGGCGGCTACTTCGATCTGGCGCCGACCGATCTCGCGGAGGATCTCCGGCGCGAGATCATCCTCGCGCTCACCGAGATGGGGTTCGAGATCGAGGCCTCCCACCACGAGGTCGCCGAGAGTCAACACGAGATCGACTTCAAGTACAGCGACGCGCTCCACACCGCCGACAACGTCATCACGTTCAAGTTCGCGGTCAAGACGATGGCGCTGATGCGCGGCCTGCACGCATCCTTCATGGCAAAGCCGATCCAGGGCATCAACGGGAGCGGGATGCATGTCAACTGCTCCCTCGCAAAGGACGGCAAGAACGCCTTCTTCGACCCGGATGCGCCGCGGCAGCTCTCCGAGACCTGCATGCACTTCATCGGCGGGCTGCTCCGGCATGCGCAGGCCATCACCCGGGTCGCGAACCCGACGATCAACTCCTACAAACGGCTCGTCCCCGGCTACGAGGCGCCCTGCTACATCAGCTGGAGCGCGAGCAACCGCTCGGCCCTCGTCCGGGTTCCGAGCCCCCGCGGCAACAGCACCCGGGTCGAGTTCCGGAGTCCTGATCCCACCTGCAATCCCTACCTCGCCTTCGCCGCGATGCTCGCCGCCGGGATGGAGGGCGTCCGGCAGGAGATTGAGCCGCCGTCCGGTGTCAGCAACAACATCTACCACATGACGGCTGCCGAGCGGGGCCACAACGGGATCGCGACCCTGCCCGGGGATCTTGCCGAGGCCCACCGGGCGCTGCTCGCCGACGACCTCATCTGCAACGCGCTCGGCCCTCACGTCGTCGAGGCGCTCACAAATGTTGCAAACGCCGAGTGGGACACCTACCGGACGGCCGTCCACCCCTGGGAACTTGAGCGGTATCTGGCGACCTACTGACCTCTTTTTTCGCGGGGGGAGCTCCCGCCGCCTTCGTCCGTAACAGGCCCGTGTGATGTTGTAACCTCATCTCGCGGCCGACCGGAGCGCCGCGGGAACGTTCATATCCCCTAAGACGCATAGATGCGCGTATCGACCGAACAGGGGAGAGATATGACGCAGAGAAAAGACATCGACGCCATGCGGCGCAAGCGCGAGATCGACGGTCTGGTCGGGGCGCTCTCGGAGCAGGCCGAGAGCGTGCGGCTGGCCGCGGCAGAAGCCCTCGGCACCGTCGGGGACGAACGGGCGCTCGGACCTCTGGAGCGGTTGAAGTTCTCGGACCCGGATGCAGGCGTCCGGCGGGCTGCATCGGCCGCCCACGTCCAGGTGGCCGCGAGGCTTGCGAACAGGAAGGCGGCGGAAGGGATCTCTCGCGGACCGTAAGCCCGCATCGGGTAAGGCATATATATCCCCGGGACGTCTACGCGAAGACGATCAGGTAGATTACCATGGCGACAATCGATGAGGTCGATACCATGCGGGACTCCCGCGATATCGACGGGCTGATCCGGGCGCTTGCCGATGAGGACGAGTTCGTCCGGTCGCAGGCAGCCCTCTCCCTCGGGACGCTCGCCGACCCGAAGGCGAGAGAGCCGCTCATGCGGATGCAGAAGGAGGACCCGAGCTCCTCGGCCCGGGAGGCGGCCGCGACCGCGTATAAGTGGCTGGCCGGCCGGATTCAGGAGGTCGAGGCGACCCGGGAACCCAGAACCCCGCCGACCCGGTAGCGCCGGCCTACAGGACGACGTACATCATCCAGAGGAACCCCGTCCCGATCGCGACCGTGACGAGGAGCACGAGCATTCCTATCTTCAAGAACTCCACGAACGAGATGGTGTGACCGTTTCGTGCAGCTATCCCGAGGACGACGACGTTTGCCGACGCACCGATGACCGTGCCGTTCCCGCCGAGGCATGCACCGAGCGAGAGCGCCCACCAGAGCGGGTAGACGTCCATCGACCCGCTCATACCCTGGATCAGGGGGATCAGGGTGGCGGTGAGGGGGATGTTGTCCACGATCGCCGAAGCAAACGCCGAGAACCAGGCGATGATCAGGATGGCCTGGCCCTCCGAGTGGACGTTCGCGACCACGAACTCCGCGACGCTTGCGATGACGCCGGTCTCAACGAGAGCGCCGACGACGACGAAGAGCCCGCCGAAGAAGAAGAGGGCCGGCCACTCGATCTTCTCAAAGATCTCCTCGGGCGACTGTCTGCTCCAGAAGAGGAGGATGGACGCGCCGATCAGGGCAACGAGGGCGGGTTCGAGACCGAGCAGGTCATGGGTGAAGAACATCCCGATGACGAGGGCGATGACGATGACCGACTTCTTGAAGAGCGGCCAGTCGCGGATCGCCTCCCGCTCCTTCAGGTCTGCAAACGTCCTCTCGATCCCCTCCCGCTCGTCGGGCGAGACGTGGAGTTCCTTTCTGTAGATCAGGGCGAGCATCCCCAGGACGACGACGAGGTTGACGACCATCATCGGGCCCATGTTGGCGATGAACTCGTTGAACGTCAGGCCGGCGGCCGAACCGATCATGATGTTCGGCGGGTCGCCGATGAGCGTCGCCGCCCCGCCGACGTTGGAGGCGAAGATCTCGGCGATGAGGAAGGGAATGGGGTTGACCTTCATGACGCTCGCGACGTAGAGGAGCATCGGGGTGATCAGGAGAACCGTCGTGACGTTGTCGAGGAAGGCGCTCGTGACCGCGGTTACAAGCGAGAAGAGCAACAATACCCGCATCGGGCTCCCTCTTGCAAGCTTCGCCGTCTTGATGGCGATATACTCGAAAAGACCACTGCCCCGGGCGGTGTTGACGATGATCATCATCCCGATCAGGAGGAAGATGGTGCCGAGGTCGATGTACTCCGGGATCATCTCCCAGGGGACGATATGGAGGAAGACGACAACCGAGGCGCCGACCATCGCGACCACCGCACGATGGATCCGCTCGTCGATGATGAGCGCGTAGGTGATGATGAAGACCAGGACGGCGATCAGTTCCGGACCGACGATCATGCACCGTCACCCCGGCGGCAGGGGGGGGTGCGGATAACGGGATATGCCCCAGGAGACAGAATGACGAACATAGAACTCCCTGAAGAGGATGAATTGTAGAATTCAGGTGCGTATGCCCTTCCTATAATCATGCCGATTCATGGCGCCAAAAAGACGGAGCCGGGACGGAGAACCACACAGAGGCGGTTCAGCCCGCCGCGGCCTTCTCCTGTCTCAACCGGATGGCCTTGTATGCCTCTCCTGCAATCAGTATCGGCAGGCCGAGCAGGGCGAGCAGACCCCAGTCGGCAAGGGCCAGCGGCGCCGTCCCGAGGAAGACCTGCAGGATCGGGACGTAGACCACCAGGGCCTGGAGGGCGAGGGTCCCGAGGATCGCGAGTATCAGAGTGGGGTTCGTGAAGAACCCGATCCGGTGAAGGGGGAACCGGAACGACCGGAAGTTCAGCACGTTGTAGAGCTCGAAGATGACGAGGCCGGTGAACGCCATCGTCCGTGCCCGGTCGATGTCGACTTCGTAGAGGCTGGAGAAGACATAGAGGGTCAGGAGACCGAGCCAGATCCCGATGATGAGGACGACGAGGTAGGCGTTCCGCGTGAGGATGGACTCGTGGGGGTCCCGCGGCCGTCTCCGCATGACGTCCCGCTCGGCGGGCTCCAGGCCGAGCGCGATGGCGGTGAGACCGTCGGTGACCAGGTTGATCCAGAGGATCTGGATGGGGATGAGGACCAGCGGCAGCCCGAGGAGAAGCCCGCCGACGATCGCGACGAGTTCCCCGACGTTGGAGGAGAGGAGGTAACGAGTGAACCGGGCGATGTTGTCGTACTCCCGCCTTCCTTCCTCGACGCCGGCGACGATGCTTGCGAAGTTGTCGTCCACGAGCACCATGTCGCTCGACTCCTTCGCTACGTCCGTCCCCTTGATGCCCATGGCGATCCCGATGCTCGCCTTTTTGAGCGCCGGAGCATCGTTGACGCCGTCGCCGGTCATGGCGATGACCGCCTTCTCCCGGGAAAGGATATCGATAACCCGGAGTTTGTGCTCCGCCGTGACCCGGGAGAGGACTTTTGTCTTCTTTAGACGGACTTCGAGTCCATCGTCGCTCATCGCTTCGAGCTCCGTCCCGGTAATCGCCCCCTCGCTTGAGAGGCCGAGATTCTGAGCGATGGCGTAGGCGGTCAATGGGTTGTCGCCCGTGATCATGATGACGTCGATCCCGGCGCTCTTACAGAGCCGTATTGCCTCCGCTGCCTCGGGGCGCGGGGGATCGACGATCCCGGCAAACCCGAGGAAGACAAGGTCCTCCTCCACCGCATCTTCGGTCCACTCGATACCGTCCGGGAGCGGGCGGCATGCCGCCCCGAGCACCCGGAGCCCGCCGGAGGCATACCCGTCGATCTCCGCGAGGAGGGCAGCGCGAAGGTCCTCCGTGAGCGCCACCTCCGTTCCCTCAAGAAGCACCCTGGACGAACGGGAGAGGAGAACCTCCGGCGCCCCCTTCACGTGGGCGACGTACCCTCCTTCTTCGTGGTAGATGATCGTCATCCGTTTCCGGGTGGAGTTGAACGAGAACTCCTCTGCCGCTTCCGGAGCGTCGTCGCGGGAGAGGCCGGCCTTCTCCGCCGCAACCACGAGCGCCCCCTCGGTCGGGGTGCCGAGGATCCGCCACCCCCCCTCCTCGAGAGTGAGGGTGGCGTGGTTGCAGAGGAGGACGGTGCGGAGGAACTGCCTGAGCCCCGGGTTCCCGAGCGGGTCGATCGCTTTCTCCCCTGCGAGGAACTCCCCTTCCGGGGCATACCCGGTCCCGGTCACCGCGACCTCGGTATCGGGCGTCCTCACCCGGACGACCGCCATCTCGTTCCGGGTGAGGGTCCCGGTCTTGTCGGTGCAGACCACCGAGACCGCACCGAGGGTCTCCGATGCCGGAAGGTTGCGGATCAGGCAGTTCTTCCGCATCATGGTCTTGATGCCGAGGGCGAGCGTGAGCGTCACGACCGCCGGGAGCCCCTCGGGGATCACCGCCACCGCGAGCGAGACGCCGATGAGGAACATCTCCAGGAACTCCCGCTGCTGCAGGAGGCCGACGGCGACCGCAATCAACGCGATGGCGATCGCGATCACCCCGAGGTCGCGGCCGAGGCGGTCCATCTGCCGGGCAAGGGGCGTCGGTTCGTCCTTGACCTGCTGGGAGAGGCCGGCTATCCTGCCGAACTCGGTCTCCATCCCGGTGGCGACGACCACACCCTGTCCGTGTCCGTTGACGACCGTCGTGCCCGAGAACGCCATGTTGCTCCGTTCGGCAAGGTCGGTCCCGGAGGGGAGCACCCCCGGATCCTTCTCCACGGGCGACGACTCGCCCGTCAGCGGCGCCTCGTCCACCTCGAGCGAGGTCGCCTCGAGGATGACGAGGTCGGCGGGCACCCGTTCCCCCATATCGAGGAGGACAATATCCCCGGGCACGATCCCTGACGCGTCGATCTTCTCCTGCCTCCCGTCGCGGACGACCACGGCGTGCTGGACGAGCATCTTCTTGAGCGCCTCGATCGCCTCGCCGGCCTGCCACTCCTGCGAGAACCCGAGGAGGGCGTTCAAAAAGACGATGATCAGGATGGCGGCGGCGTCGAGGCGTGCGCCGACAAGGTACGAGACCGTCGCCGCGATGATCAGGATGACGATCAGGACACTCTTGAACTGCCGCAAAAAGACCTGAAGGCGGGTCTCCCGGGCCTCTTCGCGGAGGACGTTCTCCCCGTAGCGCTGCAGTCGCTCCTCGACCTCTTTTGTGGAGAGCCCGGACGGGCCGGTGCCGAGTTTCTGCCGGATCTCCTCTGCGGAGAGGGTGTACCAGTCGGGAAGAGAGGTCCTTTCGGTGAGCAGAGCCTTTTCCTGGTTCCGGGTCGGCACGGCCATATAAATTCAGTTCAGCGCGGGGCTATAAAAAATATAGCGAACGCTCAATCGAAAGGGCAAAGACTGCGACCCGGGGCGGGACGGGCGGATGGGGCCCGACCTGGCGTCTCTTCCGGTAACATTATATCGTTCAAACCCCCTGACCGGGGACGGGCCTCCGGGCCCGGGGAGGAACGACGATGAGCAGAATAGCAGTACTGATCACGGATATGTTTGAGGATGTCGAGTACACAAAGCCCGCGGAGGCGTTCCGGGGCGCCAGCCACGATCTCGTCCACGTCGGCCTCACTGCGGGAGAGACCGTGCACGGGAAGGCGGACCGGACACCGGTCACCATCGACCGGGCCGCATCGGACGTCTCGGTGGACGACTTCGACGCGCTCTTCATCCCGGGCGGCTACTCGCCCGACAAACTCCGGGCCCACGATGCGCCCGTCGAGTTCGTGCGCCGTTTTGTTGAGAGCGGCAAACCGGTTCTCTCGATATGCCACGCGCCCCAGCTCTTGATCAACGCGCAGGTGCTCACGGGCCGAAAGATCACCGGCTGGAAATCCGTCGCACAGGATATCAAGAACGCCGGTGCAGAGTACGTCGACCGAGAGGTGGTCGTCGACGGCAACATCGTCTCGAGCCGGCAGCCCGACGACATCCCCGCGTTCATCGAGGCGTCGCTCGCAAAACTCGAGGAGACCCCGGGCCAGGAGGCCCGGACGGCGGCCGCAAGGCAGCGGTGAGGCCGGAGCCGCACCGCACAAACTCTTTATGGGTGCGGCCCGCACCCCCTCTTCAGGATGAGTCCAGCAGGTCCGCCGAAGAGCGCAGAGGCATGGGGCAGGCCTGCGGTCATCGTCCTCGGCACGGCCCTCGTCGTTCTCCTGGATCTCGCCTCCGGCACGGTCGCGTACACCCCTCTCTTCTACCTGGTGCTCATCATCGCCGCGTTCTGGTACCGGAGGCGTGCGGTCATCGTCGGAATCCTGCTCGCCCTGGCTCACGTCGCCGTCGGGAGCATCCTCTACGGCACCCCGGACGCCGCCATCCTGGTGAACGCGGCCGCCTTCGTCGTTGCCGCATACCTCCTCGGCTACCTCTTCGAGATAGCGGGCAGGCGTACCGGCGCTTTCCACTTCCGTATCGGCGACGCCGACGGGGCAGCGTGCGACCGGGACACGAGACGGTTGATCGCCCGGCTCTCGAGCCGCGACCCCGAGACCCGCTACCAGGCGGCCGGGTGCCTCGGCGACGCGGGCAACCCCGCGGCGGTCGAACCGCTCGCCGCCCTCCTCGACGACCCCGAGGTCGGAGTCCGCTGGAAGGCAACGGAATCACTCGGAAGGATGGGGGCTCCCGCCGTCGGACCGCTCACGGCGAGCCTCAAGAGCGAGAACGTCGACGTCCGCTGGATGGCCGCGGTCGCTCTCGGGGATATCGGCGAGCCCGCGGCGATCCGGGCGCTGATGGGCGCGCTTGACGACCCCGACGCCTACGTCTGGAGCAGGGCGGCTCTCGCGCTCGGCGCGATCGGCGAGCCCGCCCAAAAAGAGGTCGTTGACGGCCTCTCTGACGGGAACGAGCGCGTCAGGCGGGGAGCGGCGGTTGCGCTCGGGATCATCGGGGGGGAGAGCAGTATTGCGGCCCTCGTCGAAGCGCTCCGTGACCCGGACAGGGAGGTGCGGCAGCGGGCCGGGACTGCGCTCGGGGATATCGGTGAGCCCGCTGTTCCGCTTCTCATCGAGGCGCTCGGGACAGGGGACGAACTCTTCCAGCGCGGGGCGGCCGCGGCTCTCGGCCTTATCGGGAAGCCCGCCGTCCCTGCGCTCGCCACGGCGCTCCGGCCCGGCGGCGACCCGCGCGCCGCTGTGGGGGCCGCGCATGTCCTCGGGGAGATCGGTGATCGCAGATCGGCCGATATCCTGATCCGGGCACTCGAAGACGAGCGGGAGGAGGTGCGCGAGGCTGCCCGGCAGGCGCTCGGCAGCATCAGGAAGACATAACAACAGCAAGGATGCACCTGAACGCTATGACTGACAGAACCCGGATCGAGGAACTGATCGCCGATCTCCGGGACGGTCCTCTCGCGGCGCGCCGGGCGGCGACCACCGGGCTCGGTGAGAGCGGAGAGGCGGCCATAGAACCCCTCATTGCTGCGATGCAGGCTGAAGACAACGACGTCCGGTGGTATGCCGCCCGTGCGCTGGTGCAGATCGGGGAGCCGGCGATCGCTCCCCTCCTCGCTGCGATGCGTGCGGTCTGCGACCGCGACTTCCGGCGATACGGTGCGGCGGCTCTTGCGGAGATCGGCCCCGCCGCCGTTGAACCACTCGTCGGCATCATCGAGAACGCCGAAACCGACCTCCAACCGTACGCCGCGATGGCCCTCACGAGGATCGGTGAACCGGCGGTCGGGCGGATCCTGTGCCTCCTGGAGAGCCCCGATGCGAAGACGCAGGAGCGCGCAGTCCTCCTCCTCTGGAAGATGGGGGAGACGGGCGGCGTCCCGCTCACCGAGGCGCTGGAAGCGAGAGGCAAATCCGCGAACAATAAATGATCGCGACGCCTTCAGATCGTTAAGGTCTGAATGGCACTCCGTAGGGCAGAAGACGATCTCCGAGAACCCGGAAACGTTCTGGTAGTCGGTGCTTTCGGCACGGCGATCCTTGCCGCCCTTCTCGTGGAGCCGCCCGGCACCAGCCTCATCCTCTGGGCGCTGCTCTTCGTCCCCGCCGCGGCGGTCGGCTACCTCTACCGCGAGAAGGGAATCGTTGCCGCAACCGTGCTCGGGCTCGTTTATCTCGGCGTCACGGCAGGGCGCGCCTACCCCCCGAGCCCGAGCATATTCCTTCCCTTCGTCGCCATGGTCGCTCTTGCGTCGCTCGCCTCGACCGTCGGCTACTCGACCCGGGAGCAGATTCACTACCGGGAGGCCATGGAACGGGCTCCCGGCGGCGCGTTTCTTCTCAGGCGGGAGGACGGGACGATAGCGGACACGAACCACGACTTCGCGGAACTCCTCGGGTACGCGAGGCGAGATCTCGAGAACCTGCCGGTATCGAAGATCTGGCCCTACACCGACGACCGCGAGCGGTTCTTCTCGCAGGTAGAGGCGGGCGCCGGAAACGCGGTCGTCGAGACGCAGTTCCTCGGCCGGGACGGCAGAACACACTGGTTTGTCCTCTGGGGGCGCTCTCTCGAAGAAGCCGTCATCACCTGCCGGGTCTCGGAGATCACCGGGTACCGGGAGGCGGAAGCGGCCCTGAACGCCGAACGCTGCCGCCTCTTCGCGATCCTGGATACCCTCCCCGCGTACGTCACCCTGCAGGGGGAGGATCACACCATCCGGTTCGCCAACAGGGCTTTCCGGGAGACCTTCGGCGACCCGGAGGACGGGCACTGCTACGAGGTGCAGCGCGGCTCCCGGCGGCCCTGCAACCCCTGCAAGGGGGCGATGGTCTTCACCCTCAGGAGCCCGCAGCAGTGGGAGTGGGACCACATGAACGGGAAGACCTACGAGGTTCACGCCTACCCGTTCACCGATATGGACGGGGCGCCCCTGATGCTGCAGCTCGGGATCGACATCACCCAGCGGGTTCAGGCAGAAGAGGCGCTCAAAGGGTTTGCCGGGAATCTCCAGACGAAGAACCGGGAACTGGAGGCGCTCCGGAGCCAGCTCTCTCTCGTCAACGAGGAACTCGACGTGATGGTCCGGGAGCGAACCGCCGACGTGGAGAAACTCCTCGCCCAGAAGGATGAGTTCATATCGCAGCTCGGGCACGACCTCAAGACGCCCTTGACCCCGCTGGTCGCCCTCATGCCGCGGATCATCGAGCGCGAGCATGACCCGGATCTCCGGCGCCTCCTCGAGATCGTCGGCCACAACGTCACCTACATGAAAGAGCTGGTTCAGAAGACCCTGCAGCTCGCCCGGATGAACTCCCTCTACATCGAGCTCGAGATCGAACCCCTTGATCTGCAGACGGAACTCGAGAATGCGCTCCGGAACTACACCGTCCTCTTCAAAGCGAAGAGCATCATCCCCAACAACAACATCCCTCCCGGGATCACCGTCAGGGCCGACCGGGTCCTCCTCGGTGAGGTCTTCAACAACCTGATCGCGAACGCCGTCAAGTACATCGAGGGCGAGAAGGGAACGATCACCATCGACGCCGTCCGCGAACAGGATGTCGTGGTCGTCTCGGTCAGGGATACCGGGATCGGCATGAGCCGCGAGCAGCTCGAGAAGGCGTTTGTCGAGTATTACAAGGCCGACGCCTCCCGGCACGACCTCGATTCGCCGGGCCTCGGCCTCACGATCTGCCGGCGGATCGTGGAACGGCACGGGGGGCGGATATGGGCCGAGAGCACCGGGGAAGGGAGGGGTTCGGTGATCATCTTCACCCTCGAGGCTGTAGATGTTTCGTGAAGAATCCGCAGAGTTATATACTGTTCCGGGTGAGAGAATGTATCCAGCAGCCCGGCGGGTCCCAGGGAGTGAACAGATGGCGGAAGAATCGTTTAGGCGGATTATGGTCGTGGACGACGACGTCTTCATCCTTGAGGTGATGAAGGAACTCCTTGAACCGGAGGGGATCGAGGTCGTCGCCGCGGAGAGCGGTGATGAGTGCATCGCAGAGCTCGCGCGCGGGTTCCGGGGCGTCATCCTGATGGATATCATGATGCCGCGAAAGGACGGATGGGAGACGATCCAGGAGATGATCGATAGCGGTCTCATGGAGGGGAACGTCGTCGCGATGCTCACCGCAAAGGACGTCCCGGACGCGGAATTGGAGCACCTCAAGGAGCACGTCATCGATTACATCACGAAACCGTTCGAGGCGGACGAGATCGTGGCCCTCGTGAAGGGGTACCTCAATTACCTGCCGTAAGGGGAGAAAGGTATGGAACATTCTTCATCTCTGCCCCGCGATGGACGGACGATCGTGGTCATCGGTTCGTCGACCGGGGGAGCGCGAACGCTGGAGATCGTCTTTTCTCAGTTTCCGCTCGTCGATGCCGCCGTCATCCTCGTCCAGCATATGCCGCACTCCATGAACAGCGCGCTTTGCCGGCATATCGAAGAGATCTCGTTCATGGAGACCGAGATCGCAGAGGACGGCGAAGAGATCGAGCACGGCAGGATCTACGTGGCCCCGAGCGACCTTCACCTGAAACTGATCAAAAACCGGACGATCAGCCTCTTTGACGACAGAAAGGTCCAGTATGTCAGGCCCTCGATCGACGTCGCCATGACGTCGCTTGAGCGGCGCGAGAACGACCGGGTCGCCGGGGTGATCCTCTCGGGGATGGGGAGCGACGGTGCCGAAGGGATCTGCCACATCAAGTCCATCGGGGGAACCACCTATGCGCAGGCCCTCCGGACGTGCGCCATCCACTACATGCCCCGCGCCGCGTTCGCGACCGGGCGGGTGGACGAGATGCTCCCGCCGGAAGGGATCCGCGAGAATCTCATCCGGTTCGCCGGGATCCTCTGATGGTCGGGGTCGGCAAATGCGAACGACTCCTCTAAATGCGTGAAGAGTCCATACTTCATGTATGGAGGTCTCGCCTGCTGTCGCCCGGTACTTTGAGGAGATCGAGGCCGGGCTTCTGGCCGCGATGCAGATCGCCGCCGCCGCACGCGCTCGGGGGCTCGATCCGAGAACAGAGATCGAGATCCCGGTGGCAAGCGACCTCGCCGACCGTGTCGAGGCGCTCCTCGGCTACAAAGGGATCGCGGCCCGGCTACGGGAACTCGAGCAGAATATGTCCCGTGAGGAGGCGGCGCTCAAGATAGGCGACGATTTCGTGGCGCGGAAGTTCGGCGAGACGGCGCCGGAAGAGATCCTCGACCACGCCATCCGTGCCGCGATGGCGATCCTGACGGAGGGGGTGGTGGCCGCCCCGACGGAAGGGATCGGGAAGGTCAGTCTCGGGAAGAACGACGACGGGACGGACTACCTGAAGATCTTCTACGCAGGGCCGATCCGGAGCGCGGGCGGGACGGCACAGGCGCTCTCGGTGCTGGTGGGCGACTACGTCCGTCAGGCGCTCGGGATCAACCGCTACATCCCCCGACCGGAGGAGGTGGAACGCTACATCGAGGAGATCCGGCAGTACAACAACATCATGAGCCTGCAGTATCTCCCGAGCGAGAAGGAACTCCGGATGATCATCGAGAACTGCCCGGTCTGCATCGACGGCGAACCGACCGAGCAGCAGGAGGTGAGCGGCTACCGGAACCTGGAGCGGGTGGAGACGAACACCGTCCGGGGCGGGATGGCGCTCGTGGTCGCGGAGGGGATGGCGCTGAAGGCCCCGAAGGTCCTCAAAAACGTCCGCAAGATGAAGATGCAGGGCTGGGACTGGATCGAGGAGCTGATCAGCGGCGGCCCGAAGAGCGACGACGATGCAAGCGCCGCGATCAAACCGAAAGACAAGTACATCCGCGACCTGATCGGCGGGAGGCCGGTCTTTTCCTACCCGATGCGCAAGGGCGGGTTCCGGCTCCGCCTCGGCCGGGCGAGGAACACCGGGTTTGCGGCCGCCGGCCTGAATCCCGCGACGATGCACATCCTCGGGGATTTCCTCGCGGTCGGGACGCAGATGAAGGTCGAACGGCCCGGGAAGGCGGCAGGGATCGTGCCGGTGGACTCGATCCAGGGGCCGACGGTCAAACTCCGGAGCGGGGAGGTTCGCCGGGTGGACGACGCGGCGGAGGCCCGGCGGCTTGCCGGGCAGGTGGACGAGATCCTGGACGTCGGCGAGATGCTGGTCAGTTTCGGGGAGTTCATGGAGAACAACCACCCGTTGATGCCCCCGAGTTACTGCGAGGAGTGGTGGATGCTCGAGGGCGGCCCCCGCCACCCGGAGAGCGAACTGGAGGCGATCGAGTTCGCGCTCGACGGGGCTCCGCTCCACCCCGATTATACCTACATGTGGGACGACGTCGCCCCGGACGACATCGCCCGACTCGCGGAAGCGGTCGGCACCGGCGGGAAGATCGAGGATGGGGTGCTGATGATCCCGAACACCCCGGAGGTGAAGGCGATCCTCGAGGAACTCCTGGTTCCCCACCGCCTTGCCGGGGACCGGATTGCGATCAGTGAGCACCTGGTGCTCCTCGCCTGCCTCGGGCTGACGCTGCAACTCACGAAGCGTCCGGCGTGGGAGGATGCCCCGATGGAAGACCCGCTCGATCTCGTGATGCACCTCTCGGGCTTTACGGTGCGCTCGCGGGCGGGAACCCGTATCGGCGGGAGGATGGGCCGGCCGGGGAAGTCGAAACAGCGCGAGATGAAACCGCCGCCCCACTCGCTCTTTCCCATCGGTGACGAGGGCGGCGCCCGCCGGTCATTCCAGGCGGCCTGCTCCTCGAAACCCCGGTCGAACACCGACGGCGGGGTGATCGAGGCAGATGTCGGGGAGCGGCAGTGCCCCGCCTGCGGCGCCTTCTCCTACAAGAACCTCTGCGAGTGCGGGGCGCACACGAACCCGGTCTTCCGGTGCCCGAAGTGCAACAAGGACGTCGGGCAGGACGTCTGCCCCCGGTGCAACGTGGCGACGGTCTGCCTCCAGAAGGTCACGATCAACGTGAAAGCGGAGTATACGGCGGCGATGGATAACCTCGGGGTGCGCGAGTCCTCGGTCGCGCTCTTAAAGGGCGTGAAGGGCCTGATATCCCGCGAACGGCCGGTGGAGCCGATCGAGAAGGGGATTCTCCGGGCGTTGCAGAACATTTATGTCTTCAAGGACGGCACCGTCCGCTACGATATGATCGACCTTCCCCTGACTCATTTCCGGCCGGACGAGGTCGGCGTCCCCGTCGAGCGGCTCCGCGAACTCGGCTACACCCACGATACCTACGGCCGGGAACTCGCCGGCCCCGACCAGGTGCTCGAACTCCGCCACCAAGACATCCTTGTCTCGGAGGACTGCGGCGAGTGGCTCGTCCGGGTGGCGAAGTTCGTCGACGACCTCCTGGTGCGGCTGTACGGGCTGGAACCCTTCTACCGGGCCGAGAAACCGCTCGACCTTGTGGGGCAACTCCTGATGGGGCTTGCCCCGCACACGAGCGCCGGGGTTCTCGTCCGGCTGATCGGGTTCTCGAAGGCGCCGGTCGGCTATGGCCACCCATTCTTCCACGCGGCGAAACGGCGGAACTGTTTTGCAGGCGACACGGAGATCACCGTCTCGGACGGGCGGGGGTGGACGACGATGCCGATCCGCCAGTTCGTCATGGAGAACTTCGATCTCTCGAAACCGGGGATCGACCACGTGGGAACGTTCTACTCGGATCCGAAGCAGCCGTTCTACGTCAGGAGCATCGATCCGCAGGGCAAGGTCAGCCTGAAGAAAGTGACGTCCGTCTCCGTCCACCGCGCCCCGGCGCACCTCGTCCGGTTCGTGACACGGCGGGGGAAGGTCCTTACGGTGACGCCCGACCACGCGATGCTGGTCTGGGACACGGACTACCTCCGCAAGATCCGGGCGCTCGAGGTCGCGATCGGCGACCGCGTCCCGGTGGAGGAGGGGGGTTTCGTCGTCAGTGATGAGATCGCCAGCCGCGAGACGGTGCAGGCGCTCGACGACCGGGTCTACTGCCTGACGGTCGCCGAGAACCATACGCTCGTCGCGAACGGGATCTTCTGCGGGCAGTGCGACGGCGACGAGGACTGCGTGATGCTCCTCCTCGACGGCCTGATCAACTTCTCTCGCGCGTACCTCCCCGAGACCCGGGGCGGGACGATGGACGCCCCGCTCGTCCTGACCAGCCGGATCGACCCCTCAGAGGTCGACAAGGAGAGCCACAACGTCGATGTCTGCGACCACTACCCGATCGAGGTCTACAACGGCTGCCTCGCCTACGCCCACCCGAAGGACCTCGATAAATACGTCGACCGGGTGGAGCGGCGGCTCGGCACCCCGGCCCAGGTCGAGGGGTTCTCCTTCACCCACCCGACCTCGAACATCTCGGCGGGGCCGCTCGAGTCGACCTACACGAAACTCGGGTCGATGCTCGACAAACTCGATGCGGAGCTCGACCTCGCGAAGAGGATCCGGGCGGTGGATGAGGACGACGTCGCGGAGAGGGTTTTGAACACCCACTTCATCCGCGACCTCCAGGGGAACCTGAACGCGTTCTCGAAGCAGAAAGTCCGGTGCACGAAGTGCAACGCGAAGTACCGGCGGATGCCGCTTGCAGGGAAGTGCACCCGCTGCGGCAGCAACGTCATTCCGACCGTCCACGAGGGCTCGGTGAAGAAGTACCTGGAGATGTCGCGCAACATCTGCACAACCTACGCGATATCGGACTACACGAAGCAGCGGGTGGAGGTGCTCTTCATGCAGATCGAGTCGACCTTCGGCGAGCCCCCGGAGAAGCAGCTCGGGCTTGCGGATTTTATGTAGAGGGGCCGGAGGGCGCCGGAGGGCGTGCCGGGATCGCGTCTCCGCCCGCCGGGGCCGCCCGCCATCAAGCTCATTACTTTTGAGGTTCAAGAGGTACAGGCGCGAGTGTTACCGAGCGGCCAAAGGTGATCGACTCAAGATCGATTCTCGAAGGAGTTCGCAGGTTCGAATCCTGCCACTCGCATTCTGTTTTTGGGTTATAGTTAGTATCTTGAACATGCAATGCAACCGCCATTATCACTGGGCGCGCTCTATACTGACCACTTGTAAGAGTTATACCATCTCTACGAAGAGATATAGGGATGTATCTTGAAAAAGGCCCTTGCCA
This sequence comes from Methanobacteriota archaeon, assembly GCA_023393455.1. GTDB lineage: Archaea > Halobacteriota > Methanomicrobia > Methanomicrobiales > Methanoculleaceae > Methanoculleus. The sequence goes on from JAEWLJ010000007.1 coordinate 20,271, forward strand.
CCAATGCTCCTAGAATGACTAAAACTTCAACACTTTTTCTATGAATCCGGTTAATCTTTATACCGTTGGGTAAAAACTCCTTATAGAATATAATGCTTGATGGGCCGAGAACTGTTGGAGGGGACGTTCCTCAACCGCTTATAAGTGTTATAGACAAACTATTGAGTGAATTCATGGATTGTGTTAAAGAAATACACAAATCGAGAGGATTGAGAAGAGCGGTTACAAGGTCAATGCTTTCTTGTAACACTTTAGTTTTATTGGGTTTTGATAATATATCCGTAATAGGTAAACCACAAGATGGAATACCCTCATCTATATATGTCGATCTTTCGCGGCATCTGGTAAAACCTCACGATGCCTTGTATATTGCGCAGTGGGATTTTGGCTACGAAGATCCATTTCTCATCGCCATTCCGAGGAATACTCTTGAACAAACAACGGAAGAAAGAAAACCAGTTCTAGAAGCTATTGCAAGTTTACATGTTGAATCTGAATACACGAGAGTGATAAAAATTACAAGTTTGATTCAAGTTAATCCGTTATTTGGGCCAGCATCTTATTCCTTAGATGAAAGATTGGTTTTTGTTTTAATGCCATTTAAAGAAAATTTGACAACAGTATATAATACAATCATCAAACCGACAGTTGAATCTCACGATTTGGTTTGCAGAAGAGCAGATGACTTTAAAACGAATAGAGCAATTATGCATGATATTTGGAAGGCTATTTGCGAAGCAAGGTTCATTATCGCTGATTTAACGGGATTAAATGCAAATGTGATGTATGAATTGGGTATTGCGCATACAATTGGTAAGGAAACCATATTAATGAATCAAGTAGGAGTTGAGGAGCCTGTTAAATTTCCATTTGACATCACACACATACGCAGAATAGAGTATGTGGATAATGCAGTTGGTGGAAAAAAATTAGAGGAAGATCTTAGTCAAACAATTAAGCATTTGCTCAATCCTCCCTCAATATCCTGACAAATTTATACCACTGAAGTCGTCCTAAAAGTACCTCATGATTGAAGATCCACATAGTTTAGAACGCTCTTTTATGTGCGCCATAGGAGAATTAAACGGCATCCTGCGTAAAATTCCTGACACGGCTCCCACTGGGCATTCCCCTCCCAGCAGAGGTGTTTTGGGACAACCTCTTGTATTCTCCATCCTAGGCATGTCCCTCCACGCGATCCACACGCATTTAAAAAGGATACGGTAAGCACGGGTATCGCCCAGAATATCTCTCCTGGCATTTGTGCCACAGCCGGTGGCAGCACTTTTCCACCCGCACCCATCCGAGGATACTCGCGGAAAAGGGCGAGCATTCGTTTGATATTTCGCTCAGTTCATGGGTATTCTTGTTTGAGAGTATGAACTGCTAATTTAAAATTTGTTAATAGCCCATTGATAGTTCGCAGCGGTGGAGATCATGAGCAGGCAAAAGAGGAAGTAGTCCCTCGATTGTGGGCAATCTATAGAAGTGCTCCTTGGGGTCTAACTGGATTACCCTCTGTTTTTTCTCCCCCTCGCGCCCTTCCATATAATAGCCAGATTGATGGTCACCCAGTTCCACCCCACTTTGGGAAATAATGGATACTTCTTCTACGTTCTTAAACCGAAACGTACTTATCGATTGTCTAGAATCTTTACTTCAAAGTGATATGTGTTGATTTCTATGAGGAATATATTTATAATAGGTCTAACACTTATGGTCACAATCGTTGCCGTGGGTTGTGTGGATTCTGAAACTAAATCCAACGACATTCAATGGATTGATCTCACTGTTCCACCCGGGCAAAATGCCCCATCTCCAAAAGAAGCCGGAGCAACATATTTTGAATCTTTGGATTATGGAGATTATGAGAGAAAGGCATTGAGCGTAGATCTAGCAACATTTACCACACGGTGGAATGAAGCCGCTGAATCAGTATTTGTTGAAGGGAAACCTGCTGTTGATCCAATTCGCTACATAAATGTTCGCTATGCACTAAATACCGTATATTTTGAACACAAACCTCATGGATGGGATATGTCAGGTGGTATCCACGAGGAAACAGGAAAGATCGAACACATTGGCATACATGCTCCACTTCGAACCATAGAGGTAGATTCAGCAGCCATGGCTTGTCTGATCTATGCCGCAAATTCACATATTAGTTTACCAACTGCGGTGTCTGTTGTTGATGATATATGTCAGTCTGTTGTCGAAGAGTCAAATCAGACCATTACTCGGATACATGAGGGAGAGAAACTAAGTATGTCGGAGAAAATTGTTCGGGTAGAGCGAACAACATGGGATTTGAAATGTGAGTTCCGTTATGATACTTCATTTGGAACGTGGGATTTTGAAGTAGAACCTAATTGATAATCCCTATCTCTTTTCCTAACCGTATTGTCGTTCCTAAAACATTTATGCCAACTTAAACATACATATGCCCGAAAACTAACAGTAAACATGGCGAAAGCGGGTAAGATATGATATTTTCAACCAGAAGAATGACCCGCTCCACATCGGAATTGTTGCCGTGAAGAGGTATTAGAGCCATGGCAAAACCGCTGGAATTTGGGCTGGAACTGACCGAGGAGGATGCCCTGTGTTTTTCACCGGTACATGGAAGGTCACGAAGAGCTGCCGCAACGCGGGCGTGAAATGTTGCGGATAGCAGTTCGGCTGGCCGGGAAGAAGCAACGTCGATTACCATAGGTATCTGAAAGATATCAGCAGACTGGAGTTGCCAATATCCAAAGACTAGTTGTTCGCCATTCGCCATGGGGATCTCAAGGGAAGGCACCTGCCGCCACGATACACGGGCCTGCCCGCGAGCGAGCGATCTCGGTAAAGTCCGGGCCGGTCAACGTGAAACCGGAACAGTTCTTGCAGGTCGCAGGCACGGCCGCGACCCCCGGCTGCATCTCGCCAAGCCGACGCGAATATCCGTGCCGGCGCTGTTGACAGCACATAACCATCCGGATTCCGGCAGCCGGTTCTTTTCTACAATACACCCCGGTGAGGCAAATTCATATCCCCTGCTCCCGATAGAATGCATTGAACACCTATGCCCGTCACGCTTGATCAGATCCGGAAAAAGCGGTCCAGGATTCTCGCAATAGCCGGGCGGCACGGGGCAACAAACCTGCGGGTCTTCGGATCGGTCGCCCGGGGAGAGACCGGGCCGGAGAGCGACCTCGACCTCCTGGTGGAACTGGAGCCGGGCAGGAGCCTCCTCGATCACATCGCGCTCATCCAGGACCTGGAGGAAGACCTTGATTGCCGGGTGGACGTGGTGACGGAGACGGCACTCAAGGAACGCTACAAAAAGCGGATATTCAACGAGGCAGTGCCGTTATGAGGGACGGGAACGAACGGTTCCTCGATATCCTGGAAGCGATCGACAACGATCTGTGAAATACTAATTTAGTAGAAATTAGTAGTTCGTTAGTAGTTCGTGGCAGCGATACCCGGGGAAGGCGCAACAGGATCCCCGGAAATAAAGTCATATATCGGAAAATTATTGGATAGAGGCCGACGAAAGGAAGCGCTTTCTGAGGCAGCTAGGACACTACAGCCGCCTGCGTTAAACCCTGTTCGCTCTTCAGCTGCATTCCTTTCATCACTCTCCGCACCCCGATATACGCCAGAATCGGATCGGCAAGGAATGAGATCATATAAAACATCATCACGCTCGTGAAATTGGCAGGAATAATCCCCAGTTGTACAAGAGACACGTATGGGATGATCATGCCGATGTTGATGAAGCACGCGATATAGAAGATATAGCGTGTCTGGCCGGTTCCATAGAACACGCTTCTCAGGACCGTACCGATGCCGAACCCGATATAGGGAATAATCAGCCACCAGAAGGTTTCGGTAGAGTACCTTACCATCTCGGGATTCGGGTTAAAGAACGCAGAAATGCTCTGCCAGTAAAAGACTCCGAGCAATGCGATCGCAATCATGATCGTGAGCACGAGGAACATCGATGTGATGACGACATTCTTAATCTCACGATAGTTCTTCTCACCGAAGTGGTTCCCGACGACAACGCTCGTGCCTTCCCCGAGTGCAAGGACAGGAATGAGCAGTGTCCACATCACCCACATCGCGAGCCCGTAACCGCCGAACTCGTTGGTGCCGAGCACGTTCAGCACGAGGAGCAGGCCCATGTATCCTGAATTACGCACGAGTGAGTCGAGCCCGGTCCACCCGCCAACCTTGAACAGCGGGGCGACATGTTCCCTCCACGTCGTTGAAGCAATGGTTTTCCAATCCAGGTTCAATAGGTGAAGAGTGTAGAGGAGTGAAATAACCATAAGAGTGATTTTTGAGATCACGTACCCGATTGCCACGCCCTGTATCCCGAGATGAAGCGAGACTGCCGTGTTCGAGATGAGAAAGAGGTCAAGAACCATGTTGAGAATAACTGATACCAGAACCAGATAAAGTGCCTCTTTACCCTTCTGCATTGATTTGATGGCGATCAGAAGGAGGAAGGCCACGGCCTCAAACGGCAGAGCAATTGATTTTAACACAAGATACTGTGTTGTCATCTGGACGATCTCGACGGGTGTCCCGATCGTCGATACAAACTCCGGAGTGAAGAGGAGGACAATCGATGTGACGATAAGGGCAAAGGTCACATGCAGGATCAGGCCTGCTTTCAATATGGATATGACTTTCTCATGATTTCGGTAGTTCTGTGCTACCAGCGCAAGAATCGCGAAAGGTATGGTTTCGTTGATAATTTCAATCGTGACGGCGATGAATTCGTATTGTTCTGTAATCGCTAATGCATCGTAACTGATCTGGCCGATCCAGAAGATATTTGTGAGCTCATAGAATTTGGGAATGAGCATTGCGAGGATCAGAAAACCGATGAAATGCCACGGATAGGCGGGTGTGATAGTATCCCGGTGGCTCTTAATGGATTGATATACCGACACGAGAAACACCCGAATGTCTAACAGATAAACGGTAACGAACTATCTGACGAAAAATGCTTTGATTTCGCCCAGAGGGGTTATCGGGCGTCAAAGGGGTTCTAAAGGGCTGAAATCCGGCACCTGCCGTGGGAATTCGATTCGCACAGGCGTTACCCATTCTTTCTTACCGGCGAAGACCAGTCCCGATCAATCAACCGGCTTGCACCGAAACTCACGCGAAACCTGCCCATATCCCCCCGCAGCCCTTCCCCGATGCCCTTATCCCTCCCCAACGCCTCATAGACAGTTGAGGTTATGAGCGAAACGCTGGAGCACCCCTCGACGAATTCTCAAAGGGAATTTGTTAAAAGGAAGATCGGCCAGATCATCGATAATATAACAACCAAGGGGGCGTCCTACTGGCTATTTTTCTATCTAGGAGTCCCCCTTTTTCTTCTTGCAATATTCTACCTCATCCCACAGGACATGAAGGATGCCATATTCATCATGCATATTCCTCATACAAACCTCCAGTCTCTCATTTTACACGGCTATACGCATTCGGAGCAGAACCATATTCTAGGCAACCTGGCTATGTACCTTGTTGGAATCACGTTCGTATTTGCATTTGAGGATAATAAGAAAGTGTTGACTTATGCCTCAGTTCTTTTCTTCACCATTGTGATCTTGCTCTCGGCGGTTCTATCCCTTGTCCTCTTCGAGATGAAGGGTGTTTCAGGGATTACTTCTCAGGGGTTTTCTGCTGTCGTTGCCGCGTTCTATGCGTACGGCTTGTACAGCTTGATCCGATACATGTTCGAGGAGGTTAACCATTTGAACATACCCCCGATTGGAATGATGGATATCCCTCAGAAGATTGTTTTTGGCTTTCTGATGACACTGTTTGGTATTGCTCTGGTTATTGTTATCCAGAGCAGCTTACAGTGGGGACAGTTCATCGTGTCCGGGACAACAGTTAGTAACGGCATTGCTCACTTTGCAGGCTTTATCTCGGGACTTTTAATTCCGGCACTGATATCGCTGAAATGCCGTGATAGGCTAGGGGGATATACACTGGCCTATAATTTCCTGGTGGCGCTGTCAGTTGTATTTGCGGTCGTCTTGTACCTGAAATATCTGCTGTAAAACGACGACTCTCTTTTCAAAGCACAATGTTTAGTGAATTTGCGCTCAGATTGTTGATGTCAGCACTGGTCGGCAAGGACATTTATATGAACTTTCGACGAGCAGCGTTCAGGAAAACAAACCGTGGGCTCAATGCATGCGGTCCGCGCAATTTATGCAGCAGGTTGCTGCACAAGTATCACGGCCGGATATTCCTGTGCAAAGCAGAGAGTTGCACTTGGACCGTTATTTGTACGGTTGCATATATTCAACAAAAGTAAGAAAAAAAATCAACAATCGATCAATCTTCTATCATATTAGGCGTATTTTTTGATAACTCAAAACATATATATGCCCGAAAACTAACAGTAGGCATGTCAACAGCGGGTAGGATATGATATTTTTCGAGCAGAAGAACGACCCACTGTCCATATCATAATTGTCCCCGTGAGGAGGCGTTGGAATCATGGCGAAACCGTTGGAACTTGGACTGGAATTGACCGGAGAGGATGCACTGCGTTTTCACCGGTATATGGAAGGCCACGAAGAGCTGCCGCAACGCGGACGTGAAATGATGCGGGTAGCAGTTCGGTTGGCCGAGAAAGAGCAGCTTTAGCAGTGTAGTATGAAGATACCTCTGAACGAACTACACTTCGATTTCCTTTCAGAGGGATCGGATCTCCATTCTTTTCGATGTTCAGATAACGACTTAAACGATTTTCTCCGCGATGATGCACTGTATTACCAGCAGGAAAGATTAGCGTCGACAAGGCTTGCCTATTATCACGATACTCTGGTCGGATATTTCACGCTGGTGAACGACAGCATATTTGCGGATGCAATAACGGGTGAAGACGGCGACGGGAGATTCGAAGCCAGAAGATATCCTGCGATAAAGATCGCAAGACTTGCAACTCACGATGATTATGCGGGCAGAGGAATCGGCACACATATGGTCGCAAAAGCGACCGGTATCGTGGTAAACCTATCAAAGTACACCGGCTGCAGAATCATTACCGTGGACTCAAAACAGGGGAGGGAATCTTTTTACGAGCAGTTCGGCTTTAAAAGAACGCAAGCGAAGGCTCTGGATACAATTCCCATGTACTTCGATTATCATAAGTATCTGAAAGATATCAGCAGACTGGAACAACCGATATCCGAAAATGAGTAGTTTATCAGGAGTTCATCCCTTCAAACCCCTGAATATGAAGATATACTCCTTGCCCGACTTCCGCTTCGCCAGGTACCCCAGTTCTTCGAGGCGGAAGAGATCACTCCTCGCCGTTCCATAGGCCACATGGTATGTCTCGACGATCTCCTTGATCGTGATCGGCTTATCCGGGTGTTTGATTAGGGATTTGATGATCTCTGCCTGGCGGAGGCTCAACCCCTCGTTCTTCTGAAGGATTGTTAACGCCTGTTTGCTCTCTCCCTGCTTCTTCTCGATATACTTCTGGATATTGTCGACCGCGGTCTTTACTGCCGCGAGATTGTAGCGGATGAAGTACGTGAGGTCGTTTTCGTCGCTCTCGGTGTAGAGGTATGCGAGTTTGTACTGCCCCTCCGCGTCTTTTATCGCTCTCGATACCGCCATATATTCGAACAGCCAGTAGTCCTTCCGCAGCATATACCAGTAAAAGATACTCCGTGCAGTCCGACCATTTCCGTCATTGAACGGATGTATGTATCCTATCAGGAAGTGCAGGATGATGCCTTTGATCACCGGATGGATGAACTGCCCGTCGTCGTTGTTTGCAAAGGCGCAGAGTTCCTCGATGAGTCCTTCGATCAACGCGAAATCGGGAGGCGTGTGCAGGACATTGCCCCGCATATCAAAGACCCTGATCTCGTTGTTGTCCCTGAATCTCCCTTCGTCGTTCGGATCTTCGAGCGTATCCCGGGTGATGGTCTTGTGGATCTCTAAGATCAACTCCGGGGTCAGATCTTCGTCTTTTACCTGCGTGATCCTCTTCATCGTGATGTAGTTATTCAGGATCATCCTCTCGTCTTTCGTGGCGGGCTTCCTCTGTTCACGGAGCATCTTTTTTGCAATCGTCCTCGTGACTGCGGCTCCTTCAATCTGGCTCGATGCAATCGCCTCTTCCATCAGGGAGTTGGTGATGAACCGGTTCCGATCCTGGGGCCGCGAATCGAGGCCCGATGAGATGATCTCCGCTGCCGATCTGTCGAGAAAATGAAGGTTTTCGAGAAAATCATCAAGAAGGTTATATTTCAGCCGAAGATCGTCGAACGAGACATATTTCATATCCCTCTCTCTGAAGGCCTTCATCAGTATCCAGACGTAAAGGGGGTCTACCGGGAGATCGCGCCATTTGAGTTCCTCCCAGTGCAGGTACCGTTTGTTGTAGTTGAAGACCGCGTCGATCACATCTCTGGTATCCGCATGCTCCCAGGCCTTCTTTACATCTGCCGGAGAGTATTCGGGAGTGCGAGGGGGTTTCATGGTTTAATTTCATCTATTGCTTCGATCCTTATTATCATTATCTATCAAAATGTAACAAATTGATAGATGTTGTAGATGAGGGGATAGAGAGGTTGCTCGGGTACGCCTGTGCAGATGACAATTCCCCACAGATGCCTTTATGTATCTCAGTTGACATATACTCAACAAATGATGACAAGGGATCAACATGTGTTGAATGTAACTCAACAAATGGATAACCCCACCCGGCAACCCCCGCACAACAAGACCCCGGAGCCCACCCCGGCCGGGGACCTCCACCCCTGGGACTTCCTGGACGATTACGGCTCGCTCCTCCGGAAGTCGTCGCTGATCCTCCTCGTCGTCCTCGGAAGGGAATACACGAAACAGTTTCACGTCCGGGATCTCTCGCGGATGGTGGGGCGCGACGTCTCGCTCGTCAGCAGAAACCTCAAAGACCTGGAGGCGATGGGTCTGGTCACCCGTGATGACGTGGGAAACCTCGCCTTTTACCAGGCGAGGATGGAGAGCGTTCTCCTCCGGCAGATGAAGATCTGGTTCACACTCCTGGAACTGCAGCCCCTCGTCCGCGACCTGCAGGACGTGACGACGAGCGTCGTCCTCTACGGCAGTTGTGCACGAGGGGAGGATACGTCTTCGAGCGATATCGACCTCTATATCGAGACCGCCGAAAAAGAACCCGTCCGGGAGGTGCTGGAACGGCACCGGGCCGCTCTCTCGCGGGAACTCTCCCCGGTCGTCCATACCCCGGACGAAACCTATCGATTAAAGACTGGGGATGCCCCATTCTTCGATAGTATCCGACAGGGGATTGTTCTAAGCGGGTGAAGAATGTCATACAGGTTTCAGGACTGCGTGAACCGCCGGGGTGTGGTCAAACGCCCCGCAAGCAGGGCGATGGTCGAGAAGGAGTTAGTCGAAGCGAAACGAGATCTCGATTCGGCGAAGAACTCTTTCTGTGACTCGGACTTCAAGTGGACGATCATCAAGGCATACTATTCTATGTTCCACACCTGCAAATCGCTGCTCTTTAGCGCCGGTTACGTCGAGAAAAGCCACGAGTGCCTTATAGCCGCCATCGAAGAGCTATTCGTCGAAAAAGGTGTGCTCCCTGCTGCAGTTGTCTCCGACCTCCGGAGGGCGAAGACCGCACGGGAGGCCGCCGACTATGGTCTGACGTACGGTGAAGCCTCCGCAAACGGAACCGTGCACGATGCCGGGGAGATCTTCGAGATAGTCTCCGGTTATCTTGCAGGAGAGGGGTTCGAGACGCCTTCCCCGTGATCGCCGGGAGAAGTCCCCGCCATCCCCATCCTATCGTCGAGCCAGTCGAACTTGGCGCCGAACGATTGCGCGAACGCCCCGAGCTGGCAGTGCGACCCGGCACCGTAGTCGTCGGAGAAGACCATAAGTTCCCGCTCGCAGGTGAGGTGGTCGTAGAGCGCCTTCGCCTGCACCCCGTCCGGGTCGAAGTGGTCGGCCGCACCGGCACAGACCAGCGTGGGGCAGCGTATCTCTTCGGCAACCCCGGCGAGCGAAAATTCCATCCACTTCGCCCAGAACTCCGCCGGCGACCCGACATCAAAGACGAACATCCCGTTCTCGTTCAGCCATCGGGTGCCGGTATCGTGGGCCATGACGTCGCGGATGGCGTCGTTGAACTCGACCGGATCCGTCTGCAGCCACTCCCGGAGTTCGTCTTCCGTCAGGTTCCCTGCCCCGCCGGCCTCCAGGTTCGCGAGGAGCGTCTGTCCGACATCGTAGGTGCCCCCGTCCGCGACCAGCGCCGCGATCCGGGGCTCGTATGCGGCACCGCGGGGAGCGAGGTAGCCCCCGAGCGAGATCCCCCAGAGCGCAATCCGACCTTCGTCGACGTCGGGCCGGCTCACCGCGTAGTCCACGACGGGCCCGATCACCTTCTCCCAGTCGTGGCGGAACGGGATCTGCTGAACCCGTATCACTTCGCCCTGGCCCGGCCCCTCGAACGTCAGGACGTTGTATCCGCGCCGGATCCCCTCCATCGCGTACGGGTGGAGTTCCTCCTGGCAGCCGTCGAAGCCGGTCTGGACGATGAGGAGCGGCCGGGGTCTGCCGGAGTCGTCGACCGCATAGAAGTAGCCCGGCAGCGTGGTGTTCTCGTACGGGACGGCGACGATCTCGTAGGGGACGGCGTCGAGCGCGAGCGCGTTGCGGAACGTTTCCCGGCTCATCCCCCACGTCTCCACGATGCGGGGATCGGTGGCGTTGCCGTGCAGGAAGAACTCGGCCGTCCGGTAATACGTCGCGGCCCGGTAGTATGCCTCCATCGCGGTGACCCTGTGCCCGGCCGCGAGACTCTCGTCGCCCGCCGCCCTGAAGTAGTCCGCGGTCGCTTTCCACTCGCCATACCAGCTCTCGAAGTCTCCTTCCCGGATCCTGGACGCAGTGGCAAGGCACTCGCCGATATCGGCCTCCCCCGAATACGAGGCGCCGAGTGTCCGCTGGAGTTCGAACGCAAACTCCCGATCCGTAAACACGAGCGCCGGGCAGTCGGAGGCAGGTGCGGCAACCGGGGTGGCGGGAGGGGATGCCGGCGACTGCTCGCCGGTCGCGGTGCAGCCCGCGAAGACGACGGAAAGGATTGCGATGAAAAGGGTGATCGTGGTTATCAGGGTTCTGCCGGGTTTCACGGTGGATCGTAGAAGGATCACGTAACAGGGGAGATAATGGTTGCGATACTTGTGCGGACTTTCGATACGCCGTCTATTGAAAAAAGGTTGCATAACTGTCCGGCCCCGCCATGCGCCGGTGGTATGATGAGCCGGGCGGCGATGCAGGAGAAGGATTCGAGACACCCTCCCCGTGATCGCAGAGGTGCCCGGCGGGTGAGAACAACACTCTCCGGCTCAACCAGACCCCGTTCGCAGCACAACCTGAACTACAGAACCCCGCAAAAAAAGGTTTCACTCCGCCCCGGGCTTCATGTCGACGGCAACCCCCGGCGGGGCAAACTGCCGTTTCACCATCGAGAAAAGATACGGCAGAGCGAGCGCAAACGCCGCAGACCCGAACGCCAGGAAGAGGTTGCCGTAGGTCGCGACAACCGCGATGACCGGCACCATGGCAAGCGTGGAGACGAACAGGCCGAGGTTCATGGCCACCGAGAACCCGCCGCTTGCCCTGCCGATGAACGGTTTCGGCGTGATCGCGGCGATCCAGCTCAGGATCGTCGGCATCAGGATGCCCTGGGCCAGACCGACGAGGATCACGGAGACCCCGACGGCGAGAAGCGACGTGGCAAACCCGAGGCCGCACAGACCGGTTCCGAAGAAGGCAAAGCAGAGGGTGAGCAGGGTATACCGGTGGAACCTCCAGGCAACTCTCCCGTAAACGAGTCCCACGAGCGAGGAGGCGCAGCCCATGGCTCCGAGGAATATCCCGGCGGTAAGCGCGAAGTTTTCGCCCAGGATCCGCGCTGCATCCAGATTCGCAATCAGGTACGGGAACTTCGTGGGCACCAGAAAGAAGAGCAGGTTCCCGAGGAACACGGTTGCATATGCAGGGAGGAGGAGGGAGGCCGGGAAGGTCTCTTCGGGTGCTCCCGCCGTCTTCTCGACGTTCACGCGAGCGGGTTCCCTCATCGTCAGGAGAACGCCCGCGAGAATGACGACACCGACCAGATAGATGAGAAACGCCGCACGCCAGGATATCCCTGCGAGATAACCGCCGCTGGTCTCGAGGACCACCACTCCCATGCCCATTGCGGCCGCCTGGTATCCGAGCACCCTGGTGCGGGAGATCCCATCGTAATAACAGACGATCAGGGCGGACGTCGTGCAGATGATCCCGGCGATGCCGATCCCGAGGATGAACCTCCCGGCCAGTATTGCGGGTAAGGAGGTGAGGAAATATCCGGAGCATCCCGCGATGGAGAAGATAGCAACAGAGACGGCAAGGACCGGTATTTTACCGATCCTGTCCGAGAGTTCTCCGACGAAAAAGCCGGTGAGGGCTATCGCAAGCGCGGGAAGTGTAATGATCATGGAGATCGTGGCTTCTGGTTCATCGGGAAATGCTTCGCTGATCAACGGTAGAGCCGGCGCGACTGCAGCTCCTCCCATGAGAACCATCATGGCTGCAAGCAGGAGGAAAAGCAGCGTCCATCTCGTTGGTCTGAACGGTGTAACCATGCCTTATTCAGTTGTCCGTAATGCGACATGAAGGAAGTGCACCTGAATACAGTAGCAGATTGCCGTGATCGATGATTCGTCGTTGTTCCACTCGAGACCGGATGAGCAGGGGTGAGAGCGGAGTGTATGCAATCCCGTCGGCTTGCGGTTGGCGATCCCCCGCGGAATCCGCGAAGATCCCCGTGGCGGAGGTGGGGAGAGCGCATCGTAATCCGGTTTGACAGGATTAGAGCGGTAAGAAACTGCGTATGAAAAGATTATTCCATCAACGTCCGCAATCCTGAATATGAACCCCGGAACCCACCCCATACCAACGATACGCTGCCCGGACTGCAATCTTCCGCTTCAGGTTACGGTCGAGCACCTGCAAGAGAACAGACCGATCGTCTGCGGCGGCTGCGGCAGGCTTGTGGCCCTTCGCGACGCCGACGGATCGGTTGAAGACCGCCTAAAAGAGTTCAGGGCGGCGGCTGAAGACCTCGACCGCCGCACGAAGCGCTGACCGGTTCGGTCGTAGCGATAAAAATAGCCGGAGGAGGGCTCCTCCCCCGTATCCCGTTATCCCCGGACCCCGGCTGTGTCGGTTGGGACCCTGACTTCAAATCCCAGAGCGCGTTCAAGGGAATTCTTTAGATCGTTGAAGAAGGTGAAGACCGGTTCGAGCAGTTCCTGGGGTTTCGCTCTTTGTTCAACGCTGAGTATCCCTCCCTCATAGATCGTCCTTGTCCCGGAGTCCCAGATCTCAACGGTCACCACACCCTCTCTGATAAACAGGGTATCGCCGACAAGCAGGCTATCTCCTCTATATACAGGAAAGATCCGGGCATTTCTAAGGATCTCCGCTCTGCCCTGAATAGATGTCACCGTTCCTGCTTCAGTTTGTCCGTAATCCACGTAAATTATCCCGCTGCCCGACGGGGTTTCCGTCACCTCGGGAGCCGCCGCCTGTCCGGAGCTGCCGCCTGCCCGTTCGATCAGGATCGCGGTTCCCCCGGTGCCTCCGCCGAGCATCGTCGTATCGCTCCTGTCGACGAGCTGGATGTCTGCAAACGAGCCGCGCTGCAGGGTGATGATATCTTTATGGCGGAGTGTGTCGCCCACGCCGGCAGGCTGAACGCTCGTGCCGCGCGTGATGGTGATGGAATACGCACCGACATCCGAAGCCGGGGTGATCGAGACGATTCGACCGAGAACAGTCTCATCCGTGTAGACCTGCAGTGTGGTATGCGAGCCGGCCTGCGCCGCTGCCGGCGGAACGCAGAGCATGAGGAGCCCGAAGATGAGAAGGAGACGACAACAGTTCGATAGGGATTGCATAATAGTGAATGAAATATCTTGTATAAAAAATATTAGTAAAGAAAACCGCCGGGTGTGAATAATATTGGCGGATTCTGGGATTTAAGGAAAAATAATATCACAAACAGCGGTAAAGAACACGGTACCCGCAATGATCATATAGTCTCGCGAAATCTGCGTGGCGCCGCCCGCGACACCCCTTCGCGAGACGGTTCCCTGCTGCCCGAGAGTGCCGGGCAACCACTCAAAAAAAGAGGATTATCCGATCCGCTGGTTGGTCTTCGGATCCATGTAGAGCGGGTCGCGAGGTTTGGAGGCTTCTCCCAGTTCCGCGGTCGGGAACGGGAACTTCTCGAAGAGCGACGTGAAGATGTAGTCCAGGAGTTTGTCGGCCGCTTTGATCGGGTCTATGAAGACATACCAGTCGATCTCCCGGTCCGAATTGGGGACGCCGACCTTCACCTTCACATAGAGAGTCTCGGCAGCCGCCGTTCCTAACTCCTGCGTCACATAGGACGCACCGAAGCCGAAGAGCCCCTCCACGTACTTCTGGAGGATAGGGCCTACCGCCACGTCTTCCGTGAGGGTGTTCACGCCCGGAACCGCGAGTTTGCCCTCCGGCATCATGTCCTCGAGCATCCTGGCTGCCGACGAGTTCAGGAGCTTGGAGAGGCCCGATTTCGGGTCGTTGACCTTGCCCTTGAGGAAGCCCGAGAACTTGTTCGAGAAGAACTCGAGCGAGATGTCGGAGAACGACGAGATGATCGCGTTATACAGGCTGCGTTTGCCGTTCTCGTCGAGATCGAAGGAGTAGTGGCGCACCAGATTGAAGACGCAGAGCCCTGCGATCACCTGGGCGAGTTTCTTCGGGTTTGCCTTCCCGAGATCCTCGAAGCAGGACTTGGTGTAGTTCTCGATCATCTCGGAGATGTGCACACCGACCTTGATCTCGTCCCAGTTCACCCCGTTGCCCATGAAGAGGTCGGCCGACATCTCGCCGATCAGTTCGACCGTAAGCTCCTTCGTGGGGGTGAGGATCGCCTCTCCCGCGGGCCCCGTGTAGATGGTCATGAGGTACGAGAACGCCTGATCGCCGAACCACTTCACGACGGAGAGGAAGGTGATCCAGTCGTCCATGGTCTGGGCGGTCTCCATGAAGTCCGCCGACTCCTGGGTGTAGTAGACGATCGAGTCGTAGACGATCTTCTTGCTCATCAGGCGGAGCTCGGCGGCATTGAAGTTCTGCACGTTCTCCCGCAGGAACCGGGCGGTGTCCGGGTTGATGCCGAACTTCTGGATCCTCTTCTTTAAGTTCGCAAGTTCGGTCTCGCGATCCTTGCGCACCCCGAGTTTGTCGCCGATGAGGCGGATGGGGAGATCGAGTTCGTAGGTCTCGTCGCCGTACTCGCAGGTGATCGGGAGTTCCAGGAAGTAGGGGTTCCTCTCGTCCTCGCCGATCTGCTGGGCGGGGGTGAACTTGTAGGCCTTGTTGGTGTTGTCCGGCTTCTTCTCGATGGTGTACTTGAACCTCGAGGCAAGGACCTCCGTCCTCTGGTCGGTTCCCTTGAGCTCGCCGAACTCGGGCGCGTACTCCGTCCCGTCCAGGAGTTTCACCACTTCCTTCTCGTTCTCGGTCACCCTGACGGCGAGGTTCACGATGAATCCGGTCGCTGCAACGTCGTCTTCTTCGGTGTCGAGATCGTCGTAGGCCGCAAACTGGGCGTGCCCCTCGTCGTCGTAGACGACGTCGGTGACGCTGATGCCCTCGGGGTAGAAGATCACCGTGAACGCTTCTTCGACGATCTCGTCATCCTCGCAGGTGGCGATGACTCTCGCACCGTATCTCGTCACCGGCGCTCCCTTCTCGGGCAGCGCGCTCGTGTTGGCGATCTTTGCGATGTAATGCGTATCGTCGATCTTCTCTAGCGAGCTCGTGAACGGCGCCTCGTCGAGTTGGGTGATCGTGACCTCCTTGGGGGGCTCGATGAAGTCGACGAGTTCGACCTCGACGTCGTAGGTCAGCCCGTCGCCGTAGAGGACGTTCAGCCGCATGTCCATCGCCGCCCCCTGCTCGGGGAACTTGATCCTCGGCTCGCCGATGATCCGGAAGTGGATGTTGTTCGTGAACGACCCGCCCTTTCCGGTGTAGGCCACCCTGACGATGCCTTCCTCCGCGAGTTCGTTCTCGTCCGCAGACACGAACGCTCCCATGTAACTGCCGGCGAGCGTCTGATCCTCGACCCGGAGCCCGCCGCCGGAGGTTATCGAGAGCGTCGCGGTGAGGTCGTCACGCTCGATCGTCTGGCCTTCCGCGGTGATCTCGATCATCTGGGCGTAGATGGTCTCGGGGCTCTTTCCGCAGACGATATAATCCTCGAAGTCTTTGCGGATCCTCATCCGGTAGGTGCTGGTGCGCTCCGTCTCGCTGCCGCCGTTGCCGTTGCCGCCACCGCCGCCGGCCGCCGCTGCAGCGCCCGCAACCGCGGCTCCCGCGGCACCGATCCCGGTTATAACCGCGAGCGGTATGCCGTAATCGCTCTCACCGGCACCCCCGCCCGGGGTATCGATGGAGAAGCTGCCGCCGCCGTAGCCGCCGAAGACCTCTTCGTAGTTCCCGACGATGAGCGTTCCCTTTGCGTTCGCCGCATCGGCGATGATCGAGTCCATGACCTTGTTCGCATCCTCGTACGCCCTTTTCATCTCGGAGAGTGCTATAGCTACCTGGTTCTCCGAGGGATACGGATCATACGTCAATGACCGGCCGTTGTCATGTTCGAGGCCGACATGACCGCGCAACCTGATGTGGGCGAGCCCCGAGCCCGCCGGGTAGAAGTCCTCGCGGATCACGTAGTAGGTGAACGTGTTCTCCAGGTGGTTGTCCATGGAGCCGCCGCCGGCCGCCCAGTTGGAGTCGTCCGTCAACTCGCGCACGCCGACGACGCGGTGTCCGTTTATGGTCGTATCCACGTACTCGATCCTTGCGCTGGAAGTTGCGACCGATTTTTCGAGTTCGGTCTTCAAGTAGCTGGCATACTCGCTCACCGTCTTGTACTTCGTGGTGAGGCCGAACTCGGTGAACATGTAGCGGCCGCAGGTGACTTCTCCCGTACTCGTCCTGATCTCGCCGCCGCCTGCGTCGCCCTGATAGGTGTAACTGTAGACGTCTGTCGGGATCTCGGTCAGGACAAGCCGTTCAGCCTCGGGGTCAATCTTTCCGAGGTTGCCGATGATCAGCAGCGTGTTCTCGGTCGCAAGAAGTTCGTCCGTCCCTTTCTTGTAGACGCCGATCGGCATATCGACGACGAACCCCTCGTCTTCCATGCTGTGGATGTACTTGCTCGCCAGTTTGTAGTCGTAACTGTTGGTATCGGTGAGCGAGTAGCTTGCAGCCGCGGTTCCGGAGAGGAAGAAGGCTGCAAGGAGGACAAGCAGCAGTCTCGCCATCGGCCTCATGCCGGGACACCTCCTGCCTGCTTCTGAACCGTAACCATGAGGACGGCACCGGCCGCCAGAAGGAGGAACCCGGCGATGTAACAGGTGTATCCCCCGAAGACGGAGAGGACGACGCCGAGACCGAACCCTCCGGCCCATCCCGCCATCACGTGCGTGACCAGCCCGGAGTCGGCCCTGCCCTCTCTCGCAAAGACTGCGGCAAAGACCTGCCGCACGCAGCCCGCCCGGTTCGCCAGAGCGCGGGCCGCGATGAGGAACGCCACGATCCCCACCATGCAGTTCATGAACGACGATGTTCCCGCGAGGAAGTTGTAGACGAAGAGGGCCGAACCGCCGCCGATGAGAAGAGGGGCGATCGATGTGATATCCCACCGTTGCCCGGAGAACTGTGCGGCAAAAGAGCGGATGCTTGCGACGATGCTCTCGCCGGAGATCCCGCCGACGATGAGCAGCGTCGCGAAGTAGGCGATCAGGCCCTTCCCGATGAGGCCGCCGATGAACCCCGGCACGCCGCCGGAGAGCCCGCCCCGCGCGAAGGTCAGGAACGAGAGGGACTGTACCGGCGCCGGGTTGAACCCCAGGGCCGGGAGGATGGTCAGGGCAAACCAGACCAGGGCCATGACTCCTGCGGTGATCAGGAGTTTCTTATTCGCTAAACCGCTCTTGAAGCCGTCGATCCTCTTCTGCACGCATCCTTTCACGACCTCGCCTGCAGAATGCTTGACCGCAATCTCCGCCGCTGCATCGTCTGCCGTGTCGGAGACGGAGAGTTCACCGGAGAGGACGTAATCGCCCGCCTCCGCCGCTGCGTGAGCGTCGCCGTCCTGTGCATAGTTGCCGTCGTCTATACGGGGAGATGCTCTGGATTCCTCGCGCATCTCCGTGACACCCGCTGAGACCCTGGCCGCTGCAGAGTCGATCATCACGGTTGCCTTATCAGCAGCGCCGGATGCAATCTCCCCGGCCCTGCCAAAAATTTCGTTCACCTTGTCACTGTCTGCCATTATTAACCGACACTCCTGGAAACTCGCCTATTCCGGGATTATCCAATTAGTATCCTTCAGATTCCATGGTGCGGTAGAATCTGGGATATTTCTGAAAGATAAATATTATGTCATCGCCGTGGCCCTATTTAATATGTCCTAAACGTTTCGGTCGGGCGCGATGATGATGGAGACCTTGCCCGGGTCGGAACCCGGGCGCGCCTCCCCGTTCTGCCGCGGGATATGTTTCAGAAGATTAATCCGGCCGCCGGGCATACCATTGCGCTTTCTGGGCGTGCGTCATCTCGTGCCCGATCACCCAGCCGAGCGCCGCGTAGTTGAAGGCGGGATCCGCATCGGGGTCGAAGAACGGTGGCTGGAGGATCGCCGCGGGGAAGACCATCTCGTTTCCGGTCGGGTCGTAGTAGGCGTTCACCGTCTGCGGGTCGCGGTTCTCCTCCGCACCGAGATGGGCCGCCGCAAGGGCCTTTTCCATCGCATAGACGGTCTCCGCGTCGGTGGCGGCCTGCCCGGCGGTCTCTCCTGCCAGCATCAGCACCCGGGCTATGTGTTCACGGTAGACATCCTGGAGTTCCACGCTCCCGGTGTCGTTTCGGAGGTAGTAGTCCCGGTCCGGCAGCCCGAGCCCGCCCTGGTAAAGGGCCGGGACAACCTCGGTGCTGTCCTTGGGGTTAACCCCGGCCCAGTAGTAGTACGCCGGGGAAAAGCCCTGCTCCAGAAGAACGATCGTGGTCCCGGTCAGATCGTCACGGGAATCGATCCCATCGATCGCTAGAAGGAGATCGGAGATCCCGGCGAGCCCTTCCCGATCGATCGTCCCGTTATCCATTCCCGACAGGTAGAACCGACCGATGAGGGTGATGTTCCGGTCCGCATCCCCGGCCGGGACGGCCGAAGCGTTCAGGAAGAGGGCATGGAGGTCATTATCCACCCGGTCCTGCATCTCGGTGAACGTCGCGTAATACTGCTTATCCGCCGGAATAGGGTGCTCCGCCATCCATGCATCGTTCACGTATGCATAGAAGTCGTCGCCCGGATGGACGGATTCATTGAGGGCGAACTCGCTCTCAGGTGACTGCGATATGGGCTCGGGGGTCGCCGTCCCGGCCGGGGCGGAGCACCCCGCGCAGGCGAGAACGGCGATAAGGAGAACGGTCAGAAGGACGTGTTTCACATGGAGGGTGTTCTTTTTGCGGGAATAAGGGTTGTGATCCGCCGCAACGGCCGTCGTTCAGGACTCCAGGCAATCAAGCCGTAGCCCCGCCGCGCTTCTTCCCGGCCGTCTCCTGCAGTATCCCCTCGGCCCCCTTCGAGAGCGATGGCGGTCTCGACCGGGCGTTCTGCGGCTGAGAGGAATCTATTCTCTCAACTAACCCATATGAAGCGATGAAAAAGTGGCTATCCCGTGAAGATCACTTGATCTTCTTCTGGAGTTTCTTGAGTTTCTTCTTCGCGGCTTCGCTGCCCCCGGCCGCCTGCTGCGCGAGTTCTTCTGCCTTGGCCTTCTTTACCCTGTTCAGTTTCTCCAGTTGTTTCTTGCTCGTCGGCATACAGGTACCTCGCCACGTCTCTGGCTGGTTCTATATCTCTCTTCTTTCGTATAAATATCCCTGTAGCGCTGCACCGATCAAGAAAAGGATGCCAAGTTCGCCGTCCTTTCATTCCCCGAAGGGGGATGAGCCGGACCCCATCGCCGTGATCACCCGTCTTCGGTCTGCAGGGCGGGGCAGAAGTTGCAGATCGAGAACGGGACCTCCTTCTCGCGGTCGCGGATGAGGCAGTAGAACGAACCGTTGCGCTCTTCGACCCGGAACCCTCCCGGAAACGGCATCCCCACCGGATGACCCGGCTGGTCGAGTACAAACATCGTAAAGGCCGAGATCAGGTAGTAGAAGGCCCGGTGCCGGGGCGTGAAATGGAACGGGATCCGCTCTAGGGTCTCATCATACCGGAAGCAGCCGTCGGGGATCATATCGCAGAACCCGAGGAACGTCTCACGATCGGTGATCGGCTTGGTCATGGAGAGGAACCGGCCCGATCGGTGCATGGCGAGAAGCTGGTGGTGAGCGCCGAATAACTGCTCGGTGATGTAGGGGCGGACCCGGCTCCGGTAAGGCTCGGGCAACCGCACCATCTCCGCGTACAACCTTCCCCCGAGGACCTGGAGATCCCCGAGCGTGTAGCGGCCGACCTCAGCGGCGAGGACCAGCCCGAGCTCGCCCTTCGTCGTCGTGGCCGCCATTCGCCGCGCCATCTGCACGATTTCACCCGTTTCGTCCCCTGTTGCGATCTCCTGATCTGAGGATCTGCTCTCCGTCGGCATGGTTTCTGCATGGAAGATCTGCATCCAGGATCGCTTATCTCTTCCCCGGGAATACGGTGATCGGACCCCCTGTCACCGCCTCAGAGGGTATCCCTCAAAAGAGGCTACGCCAGGAATATCCCCACCCCTCGACCGGACGGGTGATACAGCCCCTGTGGAGGCCCCGGAGTCTCAAGACTCCCTTCTTTCAGCCATTCCCGGAGATCACAGGGTCAGGGGATATACCGGCCTTGCACCCGAATCCCCCCCGTCCCGGCCGCGCACCATTACGCCGCCGCCTCGTCGACCGGTGCCCTCCTGCGACCACCGTCCGTCGTCCCGGCAACGCGCATGACGGCGCCGACGTCCGGGGTCACCATACAGACGGGGAAGTAACCGAAGAGCGATGCGTAGTCGATCTTGAGCGCCCGGTACCGGGTCAGGTCGAGGGTTATCCGTTCAAGGTCTTCGGT
Organism: Methanobacteriota archaeon; assembly: GCA_023393455.1. Classification (GTDB taxonomy): domain Archaea; phylum Halobacteriota; class Methanomicrobia; order Methanomicrobiales; family Methanoculleaceae; genus Methanoculleus. The sequence continues at coordinate 41,488 of JAEWLJ010000007.1, forward strand.
CATCCGCGGGGTCACGGCGTCACAAAGCGACGCCTGAACAAGGGTGTCGATGGCCGGGAGCACCTCTCCCTGGATCGTCGCGATCCTGGACGACAGGAGGGAGTGGACGAGCGTGCGGCTGTAGCCTCCCTGGAGATGCCGCACGACGATCGTCTGCGTCAGAAAGATGAGGGCGAACATGCCGGCCCCGAGTTCGATATCAGCCTCGGCGGAGATGAAACTGTTGTAGGTCACCCCCGGGAGGACGATCGCCGCGATGGTGATGATGCCGGCGACGGTCGTCACGACGGCAGCGGTGAGCGCGTACTTGAGCCCCTGGGTCCAGGCCTCGTTGTACCGCTCCTTGATGCGGGACTGCATCCCGAGTATCCCCGCGAAGAAACCCCGCGAATACGGCTGGACGTACACGATAGCACCGTAGAAGACGATGATTGCGACGGACTGGATGGTGACGATCACGGCGGAGTACGGAGCGAAATCGCCGTTTGCGAGCCAGCCGAGAAGTGCAAAGACCGAGGAGAGGGAGAAGAGCACGAGAAATCCCGGGGCGAGCGGCTGGCAGTTGATGAAGAAGAGGTTCCAGCCGAGCTCATAGAGGGAGTTCCTCTGCTCTGTGAGGCGTTTGAGTCTCTCTATCATCTCGGCAGGGACGGCGGCGCCTTTTTCGAGACTCTCCCATGATATGATCTCTTCGAGGCTCTTTCGCTCGCGATCTTTGAGGTCGATGAGATACCTGACATAGGACTTCAGATCGCCCGTATCGGTCGGGAGCAGGAGGAGGAAGGGGTTTATCATCAGGAATATGAAGGACGCCATGATCCAGTAGAGGTAATACTCCCGGGTGTATGCGAGCAGAAGGCCCAGGTTGACCAGTACCGCCGCAGCGAGGATGGGCGATGTGTAGTCAAGGCTCCATCTCGTCCCGGTAAGGGTGGCGAGGTCGTCCTCTGCCATATTCAGGATCATCGCCGCCCCGGTCCGGGTGCGGGCAACCTGTCGTGAGAACTCTTCCGGCGAGATCGCCGGGTTCCCCGCCGCTTTATTCCTCCCGAACCAATCCCCGTACGGCAGTTTCATCGATCATAATTTCTCCGGGCTACGTATAAAAAAAGGGTTTTCTCACCGGGCGGCTGGCCTCTTCCCGGCCTCCCGGTTGAGGACGAGTCTCCCCCGCCTCACCCGGCGATCTCAGGGTCCGCCGGACCGGTATAGATCCCGGACCCCAGCCACCAGTTCTCGTCCATCTGCACCGCATACGCCAGCTTCGACTCGATCCTCCGGTCATGTGCGGGGTTGATGTATGCAATCCGGTGGAAATTCTCCCCGTTCCTGATAGCGGCATTCATCTCTACAATAAATGTCCCTACACCCCCCTCGGTCTCATTCAGGCGGTTGACGCCGACCTTCTCCGGGTTGACCGGGTGAGCGAGCGTGGTGCCGTTGAAGTCATACGCGTAGATGTAGAGTTCACCCTGGATGAACGAGCCGTTCGGGTCGTTAAACTCGGCAAGAGCGGCGTCTTTACCATTCTCATTCACGTAAGCAACCGCACTCTCGACGAAGGCGACAAGCGTCTCGTTTGAGGTGTAGTTCCCCTGCTCTCCGGCATCGGCGCCTCCAGGCGTCGAGGTGTTGAGAGCAGACTCATTTTGCAGGCAGCCTGGAGTTATCAAAGCCAGGCCGAGAACAAAAAAAACCAGAAGCGAAATAGAGATTTTTTCCATCCTATCAGATAGAAACGTCCCGATAGTTATACGTTACGGGAATCGGAGAGCTGAATCTCCGTATCGGGCGGTTCCAACCCGGCATACTGACTTCTGCGCTATCTGAGGGACTCCAGAGAGCGGTTCTCCGGGCCCTACCTTCCCCCCACCCCGCTCTCTGCCCGCTCCGTCAGCCAGGCATAGAACTTCCGGTGCCAGAACGGCACGTCAAGCGACCGGGAGAGCGACTGCCAGGCCGCCCACATGAGCCGCTCAGAGACACTCTGCCACTCGCCGGCCCGTTTAGCCATATCGTCCGCCGGCTGCCCGATCGCGTGCAGGACCTCGTGCCAGATCCGGAGGACGAGCGCCTCGTCGTCCGTGTCGGCGCGCGTGACCCGGACGCTCGCCCGGTTCTGCATCCCGCCCCCGAGCGCCCGGGCGGGGATCTCGTCGTCGAAGACATAGATGGTTCCGTCGGGGACCGGGAAGGGAAAACCCTTCCACATCGGGTCCTTCTGGTCGAAGAAGCGGACCTCCGGGGTGCCCGTCCGGACGGTGAACCGGAAGTACGGCGGGATAAGGTCGAGGTGCGGCTCAAGCCTCCGCCGCAGGTCTTCGGTCTTGAAGAAGAGGTCGAAGTGAGGCATCGGGTGCGCATGGATGCGCGTGCTGATAAATCATGGGGTCTCTTCCGGGGTACTCACCGGGAGGTTATCCCCGGTCGTCACCTTGCACTGACTTCCGGGCGAGCACCTCCAGCCGCTCGTCGATCCAGGCCCGGGTCCAGACCTGGAGGTCGCCGATGCTCGCGGACCCCTGCCGGTCGCGCATCATCCGCAGGTGATCTTCGAGTTCATCAGCCATGGAGAATATCAACTCCTCGGACGCCTCTTCCGGCAACTGCCCTTCTGCACGCAGGCGGACAGCGCCCAGGTCGAGAAAGTGCTGCAACTCGCCTGTTGCCTGGAGGATCGTGGTGAGATCCAGTTTGACAGTAGGCTCCATGAAGAGGGGATTGGCGCACCCGGTAATAACTCCATCCATTTCGATCAGGCATCATATGGGGCTGATTTCTGATATCCTGCGATCATATGGCGCTTATCTCGGCGGATAACCCCCCTCCCCGGAGACCGGGCTACCCCCCGACGGCGGTGTGCAAATTATTTTAAGGACTCCCGGTACTCAGTGCACGCCCCCTTCGTGGGGTGTCTTCCCTGGATGCGGGGATGGAGTTGAAGAAGATGCAGGAGAGATCGGAGGTAATTCTCGAACGCAGGACGCGGAGTGCCGGCGAGGAGTGGTCCATGTCGGCAGACGACATCCTGAAGAAGAACGTGATCAACCCGCAGGGAGACGACCTCGGGGAGATCTCGGACATGCGGATCGCCTTTCCCGAGGGCAAGGTGCAGTACCTGGTGCTCAGGTACGGCGGCGTGCTCGGGATGGCGGCAAAGAGGTTCGCCATCCCGCCTGAAGCCGTGATCTACCGTCCCGGAGACAAGAACTTCGTCGCCAACATCGACAAGCAGCGACTGGACGACCTGCCGGGCTTCGACGAAGACAACTGGCCCCGTGAAGCGGACTTCAGCCTCATCCAGTCAACCGGGAGCATGACCCCGCCGACCCGCGAGGAGGTGGAGGCCGTGAAGCGGGCGGAGACTCCGCCGCCCGAGGTCGTGACGACCGAGCGGGTCGAGACGCGGCCCAGGCGGAGATAGCCGGGAACTGGAGAGTCTCCCGGGCGGCAAAATCTCTTCCCGGCAGGCTCCCCGGCCTGCCTCCTCGCCGCCAGGGGGCCAACCGCAAGGATGATTACTCAAAAGGATGAACTGGCGGCATCGTGCCTCCCGTATCCGCATCCACCGGCGGTTCGGCGCCGCGCGAAACGCCGGCCGATAGCGGTGCCCTCAGGCTATGGCAGGTCGTCCTCATCGCCGTGGTTGCCATCACCTTCACGGTGGCTTACCTGAGCGTGTATGCGCTGCTCAACAACGCCGTCTGGGGCGAGGGCGGCTTTTTAGCGGCCAACCTCTGGACAGTCCCGGCCGGAGTGATCCTCTTCTCGCTGCTCGCCGGCCTCTCCCATAAGTACCTGCACGCTCCCGACGTGACCCACGGCGGATTCGCAGACTCGCTCAAAGGCGGAGAGAACCCCGACCTCCGGACCTTCCCCGGCGTGCCGGTCGCGATCCTGGTCCTCTGCATCGAGACCGCCGCCCTTACCCTTGCTCTCGGCGCACCCCTGACCGTCATCCTCCTGGTCGCGATCGTGGGGACGGCGGACCAGTATACGATCGTCCTCCTCGCGCTCTCCGCGGTCACCGCCATGCTCATCGGTGCCCGGGTGAAGGAGCGGTCGGCGTAGATCCGCCCTGCACCGGGTATTTATACTCCGAAACCCATGACGCCGACCGTCCATCCCGGCGTGCCGGGATGCGGCAACGCGGGGGGAAGAGCATGCAGTTAATGAACATATTCACCTGGGAACCAGGGAAGACGGCCGAGATCATGGAAGCGCGGGCCCGGGAGGAGGTACCGGAAGGGGTGACCGTGATCAACGAGTGGGTCGACCTCGTGGGGAACACGGTCTTCCGGCTGATCGAGACGGACGATCCCGTCGCCCTCATGCGGCTCAGTCTCCCCTGGGGCGACCTTGGCTACAGAGAGACGCACCCGGTCATGGACTCAAAAGAAGCGTTATCGATTCTGAAGGGATGAGAGGGGGTCTTACGCCCCCTCCCCCGGCCTTCCTGACCGGACCGGAATCATGTAGGGCGCCTCAAGATCCCGTTTCACCACTGCCTCGATGCCGTAAACCGTCCTGAGCATCTCCTCGGTGAGCACCTCATCCGGCGTCCCGTAGCCGTAGACCGCCCCGGCTTTCATCACCATGAGGCGATGGCAGTAGGTGGCGGCGAGGTTCAGGTCGTGGAGTGCGACGACGATCGAGAGCCCTTTCTCCCCGGCAAGCCCGGAGAGGACCTCCATAGCGGCCATCTGGTGGCAGACGTCCAGGTTGCTCGTCGGTTCGTCGAGGAGGATTGCGCCGGTCTCCTGCACGAGCGCCCGGGCGATCATCACCCGCTGCCGTTCCCCGCCGGAGAGTTCGGCAATCTTGCGGAGCGCCAGGTCCCCGAGATCGAGGAGGTCGAGCGCGACGATCACCTTCTCCTCGTCCTCCCGGGATACCGTCCAGTTCAGGTAGGGCCGCCTCCCCATCAGGACCGTCTCAAAGACCGTTGCGGAGGTCCGGTTTCCGGCCGACTGCGGCACGTAGGCCATCGCCTGCGCGACCTCCCGCCGGTGCATCGTGCGGATCTCGCGTCCATCGAGTTTCACCCTCCCCCCGTCGGGGGTGAGCATCCCGTCGATACACCGGATGAGCGTCGTCTTCCCGCATCCGTTCGGCCCGACGAGCCCGAGAACCTCCCCCGCGCCGACCGAGAACGTGACGGCGTGGAGCACCCGGCGGTCACGGTAGGCAAACGAGAGGTCTTCGACCGAGAGCCGGGGCATCAGGCCTCCCTCCGGCGCATGAAGAGGTAGATGAAGAACGGCACGCCGAGGAACGCGGTCACGATCCCGACGGGGAGGACCTGCGGCGCAAGGACGCTCCGCGCGATGCTGTCGGCACCAAGGAGGAGGAGAGCCCCGACGAGGCCGGAGGCGGGGAGGAGCGTGCGGAAGTCTCCTCCGATGACCATCCGGGTGATATGCGGGGCGACGAGCCCGATGAACCCTATCGTCCCGGTGAAGCAGATGATCACCGCAGTGATCAGCGAGGCGATCGCCATGAAGACGATCATCGAGCGCTCGACAGGCACCCCGAGACCGGCTGCCACCTCGTCTCCTTCCGCGAGGGCGTTCAGGTCCCAGGAGCGGTAGATGAGGTAGGGTATGGTGCAGGCAAGGACGAGACTGACGATGGCGAGTTTCGGCCAGGTGGACTTGTCGACCGAGCCGAACGTCCAGAAGACCACCGCACGGAGCTGTTCGGCGCTGCCGATATACTGCAAGAGCGATGTCACCGCGGAGAAGAGGTACATGATGGCGATACCGGCGAGGACCATCGTCTCGGACCCGATCCCCCGGTAGCGGGCCATCCCGTAGATGGCAAGCGCGGCGAGCAGGGCGAAGAGGAAGGCGTTGCCGATGACGAGGTACTCCCCGCCGACGACCCCGGCACCGAGGACGATCGCGATCGAGGCGCCGGTGGTGGCCGCCGAGGCGATCCCGAGGGTGAAGGGGCTCGCGAGCGGGTTTCGGAGGATCCCCTGCATGACCGACCCCGCCACCGCGAGCCCGAACCCGGCACAGACCGCGAAGAGTACCCGGTGGAGCCGGTAGTCCCAGATGATGATTCCAGCCATATCCGGGGCAGTGAATGTGCCGGGGAAGAGCCCGGCAAGGATCGCGAGGTAAGACTCGGCCACGGTAAACCCGGCCGACCCGAGCGTGACCGCGACCCCGATGAGGATGACGAGGGCGGCGAGGAGTCCACCGATGAAGAGCGCCCGGGTCTTCTTCAGCCGGGCATACCCCGTCTGGATGGTGATGCTCTGCTCCATCTCTGCACCGGTCACGGGTAGACGAACGTCCCCTCGGACGCGAGGTCGAAGTCGATACCCTGGAACCCGGTGAGGTAACGCTGGTGGACGGCGTGCGGGTCGAGGTCGGCAAACCGGTCGGGGTAGAACCACTTCGCGAGGTAGGCGGTTCCGATGAAGTGCTGGGCGCCGCCGAGGATGTCGGAATGGATGACGTGGATGCGGTCGTCCTTCATCGCGGAGATCCTCGTCCACCCGGGCCGGTCGACGAGCGTCGACCGTATCGCGTCGAGCGCTTCAGGGTCGTGGCCTCCATATCCGCCGACGGCGAGGCCCTGCCCGGCAAGTTTGACGACGACCTCCGGGTCCGCGACGAGGATCGCCTCGGGGTCGACGACGGGGTACTCCGCGGTTCCGACGGCGAAGGGGTTTCGCCCTCCGGCGATTTCGGTCTTCTCGTTGTAGCCCGCAGTGGCGGCGACGGTCGTGTAGTCGAACCAGTACTCGAAGTAGACCCGGGTCTTCTCGTCGTCCGGGATTCCTGCCGTGCCGTCCCGGATCTGGCCCATCGTCGAGGCGTAGAAGGATGCAAACTCCTCTCCCCGCTCGGTCTCGTCGACGATCGAGGCGATCGTGCGGATCTCGGTCTCATAGGTCGCGGGCTTGAAGCAGTCGAACCGGAAGACCCGGATGCCGGGGCTGCTCGCCTCGAGCCTCCTCTGGATGTCGTCGCAGGCCGCGGTGCTGATCGTTGCATAGAGGAAGACCGCGTCCGGCCGCACGGAGATGACCTTCTCCATGTCGGGAGACCAGATCGACCCGACATTCGCCTTATTCTGGCACTCGGGGAAGAAGGTGCTCTTATCGTGGCTGTATTTGTCGACGGCGACGATCATCTCCATATCGAACCCGAGCGACCGGAGCGTCTCCAGGGACTCGCCGCTGAAGGTCACGACCCGGCGCAGGGGCCGGTAGAGCGTCACCGTCTGCCCCGAGGAATCGACGATCTCGCGGGGCTTCCCGTCCCAGCGGGCGTAGACCCAGGCGGCGTCGCGGATCTCGTCCTGGTCGATCTCCCCCGCCCCGCCCATATGAGCGGCGTCGAGGTAGGCGAGGGCTGCCGAGGCGTATTCTCCGGCGACGAGCACCCCGTCGCCGTCGGCGTCCCCAGGGGTCCCCTCGCCCGCCGATGCCGGGACGGCGAGGAGCAGGACGAGGGCGAGAACGAGGAGGAGCCGCTTCATCGCCGGCCACCCCGCACGGCGATGAAGAGGGCTCCAACCGCTGCAAGAACCGCGAACGGCGATGCAGCCTCCTGTGCGGTGGGTTTATCGCCGCTCTTCTCCGGTTCCGTCTCGATGCCGTCGACCGCGACATGCGAGGCGGCTACCTCCCCGTCCGCTTCGCTGAGGAAGTTCTCCCACACACCGGTGATATCCCCGCTCCCGGAGGCGGGGGCCTGAACCTGGTAGGTTATCCAGGTATCGTTCATCACCACAAACCCGATCGACTGCCCCCGGACGAGGACGTGGTCGTCCGGGTGGTCGGTCCCCGCGAAGGCGTAGCCTGCCGGCAGTGTCTCGACCACCCCGCCGAGGGCGATGCCGTCGATCGAGAGCGAGACGGTAACGACCTCCCCGGCCCCCGGTTCGGTCGTGGAGAGCGTCCGGGTGACCGGTGCGCCGCAGACCACGGCCGGGACGAGGAGAGTGAGGAGAAGGAGGCAGAAGAGACGGTTTGCCGGGAGGCCTATCATGGGTTCTCGTTTGTCGATCGGGTAATATGAATGTTTCTGATTGTGCTAACAAGTCTGAAGATGGGGTGATTTAGAGGATATCGGGATGCTCTCCGGGTGGTATGAATGGTGCCCTGCCGCTCACAACCGCTCCGGCCCTCCAACAAGAAGACGGCGCACCTCCTCTTCGGTATAGCCGGATACTTTCCCGGTCAGACTCTCCACGTCGACGCGGATCACGGCCACCCCCCTGAGCGCCGCCTTGGGGTAAGACCAGCTTCCGGACCCGGCGTATTTCTCCACGAAGAGGTCGAAGATCCGGCTCTTCTCGGCAGCGTCCGTAACGAACGATGCGGTGCCGGTGCCGATGACGGAGATGTAGCGGGCCCCGAAGTCACACGCCCTCTCCGAGCGCACGAGTTCCACGCCGGTCTCCGTCTCGAAGCAGACCCGGTTGTTCCGTGAAAGGATCTCGATCTTCCTCCCCTCGCCTGCGGAGTGGAGATAGAGGCTTTCTTCAGCGTAGACGAAGTTCATCGGTGCCACGTAGGGCCATTCGCCGTCGGCAAGCCCGATCCTGCAGACGAACGCCTCGCGGAGGACCGCGGAGAGGAGGGCCGGATCGGCGATCTCCTTATCCTTTCGCCTCATCGCCTACAGCATCCCCTGCATCCCCATCGCGACGAGCAGCATCGCCGACGCCGCTGAGAGCAGGAATATCGTCACCGCCCAGACGACCACGAATCCGATGATCATGAGCGCGCTCGTCTCCCGGTAGGGGACAAGCCCTTCGTTCATACCCTTCGCCGTCCGGTACGCATCGTAGACGCCCCAGCCCCAGATCGCCACGCCCGGGACGATCAGGAGGAAGAGGCCGAAGAGGCTTCCAAACAGCACCAGGACGCCTCTCATGAACTGTCCGTTGTAGGCCTGGCCGAGGCCGTTGAAGAGGAACGAGAGCCCTGCCGCAAACGCCGGGTTCTTCTTCCTCTCCTGCCGGGAGAGATCCGCCGCCGCTATCGCGTCCGCAAGCGAGACCGGTTCCGCCGTATCGCCGTGCATGATTGTCAGGTAGGCCCGGCGAGAGTATCATTCTTTCCCGGCAGTCATGCCGGAGACGCCCGTAGCGGCCTGAAGAACGCCCGGATCTCCCGGGCCATCAACTCCGGGAATTCCATCGGCACGAAGTGGCCGCCGCGCTCGAGCACCGTCCATCGCCGGATATCCTTCAGGTTGCGCTCCGCATACTCCCGGGGTGGGACGGGATCGATATCCTTCGGGGGGAGCGCGACTCCCACCGGGACGTCGATCCTCTGGTCCGGCGAAAGCGAACCCGAGACCCACTCCTCGCGGTAGCTGATCGCCCTGACCGAAGGGCCGCCTGTCCAGTAGAGCATGACGTTCGTCAGTAACTCGTCCTTCGTGTAGACCGTCTCCAGGTCTCCGTCGCAGTCGCTCCAGGTGCGGAACTTCTCGATGATCCAGGCGGCGTAGCCGGCGGGGGAGTCGTTCAACCCGTAGGCGAGAGTCTGCGGTTTCGTGCCCTGTAGGACCGCATATGCACCCTCGGAAAACCCCTGCGCCTGCGATGCTGCACGGTATTCCCGCTCCGCATCGGAGAGGTCCGGAAAGTCTGCCATCATGATAGGGAAACCGAGGTCGGTGAGGTGGAGGCCGATGATCGACCCCGGGTGATCCACACCGAGGATCTGCGAGAGCGGGCTCCCGCTGTCCCCGCCGCCGGCGCCGAAACGCTCATACCCGAGTTCTTCGGTCATCAGCCGGTAGGAGATCTCCGCCATCTTTGCGAGCGGCTGCGTTTTGTCCGATCGCGACATCCCCGGGTCGCCAATCAGCGAAGGGACGACGACGTCGAAGGAGTCGGCAGGATCGCCGCCGTACGCTGCCGGATCGGTGAGCATCGGGATCAGCTTGAGGTAACGGCAGATCGAGTCCGGCCAGCCGTGGAAGAGGATGAGCGGCATCGGGTCCGGCCCCTTCCCGCGCTCGTGGATGAAGCAGATCTCCCTCCCATCGATATCGGCGGAGTAATGTCGGAACCGGTTCAACTCCGCTTCCCGTGCCCGCCAGTCGTAGGTGTGCCGCCAGTAGTTGACTAACTCTTTCATATAATCCAGGTTCGTGCCGTAGTCCCAGCCCGCACCCTCGATCTCGTCGGGGAAGCGGGTGCGGGAGAGGCGGTGGTGCAGATCGTCGAGCGTTTCGTCGGGGACGCTGACGGTGTAGGGCCGCACCGTCATGCCGGCACCTCCACGGTCTCCCGGTCTGCCCGGAGTGGCCGGAAGAACGCCTGGAGATCCTGAACAAAGAGTTCCGGCTCCTCCATCGCCGTGAAATGCCCGCCCCGCGGCATCTCTGTCCAGCGCTCTACGTTCAACCTCCGCTCCACCCATTCGCGGGGAGGTGGGATGAAGTCCTTCGGGAAGATAGCCATCCCCACCGGGACGTCGATGCGTTTCTCCAGGAAGTCTAACGGCAGGGCATGCACGTTCTCGTAGTAGAGCCGGATCGACGACCCGATCGTCCCGGTCGCCCAGTAGATCATGATGTTGGTGAGCAGTTCGTCTTTGCTGAAACGCCGCTCGATGTCACCACCGCAGTCGCTCCAGGAGCGGAACTTCTCGATGATCCAGGCCGCGAGGCCGGCGGGCGAGTCGGCGAGGCCGTAGGCGAGGGTCTGCGGCTTCGTCCCCTGGAGCATCGCATACGCGCCCTCCTGCATCCACAACTCCTGGATAGCAGCGAGGTACTCCCGCTCGTTCTCCGAGAGGTCGGGGATATCGGTGCCGGGGGAGAAGAAGCCGGGATCGGTGAGGTGGAGACCGACGACCCGGCCGGGGTGCGCGAGCGCCAGGAGTTGGGCGACCCCGCTCCCGATATCCCCGCCCCCTGCAGCGAACTGTTTGTAGCCGAGGACGTCCGTCATCAACCGCGCCCAGAGGTCCGCGATCCGCGCCGATGTCATACCCTGCTCGTGCGGCCGGTCGGAGAACCCGTAGCCGGGCATCGACGGGACGATCACATCGAACGAGTCGGCAGGATCGCCGCCGAAACGGGCCGGGTCGGTCAGCATCGGGATGACCGTGTGATACCGGTAGAAGGAGTCCGGCCAGCCGTGCGTGAGGATGATCGGGAGCGGGTCCGGCCCCTTCCCGCGCCCGTGGATAAAGTGGATCCCGAGGCCGTCGATATCGGCGCGATAATGGCGATGCATGTTCAGTTCTGCTTCCCGTGCCCGCCAGTCGTAGGTGTGCTGCCAGTAGTCGATGAGCCCTTTTATATAGTCCAGGTTCGTCCCGTAGTCCCAGCCCGTGCCCTCGACCTCGTCCGGGAAGCGGGTGTCCGCGAGCCGCTCCCGGAGGTCGTCGAGGACCGGCCGGGGAGTATCGATACGGAAAGAGTCAACGTTCATGTGGGACTGCTGGGAAGACAGATGATAACTCTTACGCTCTTTTGTATCCGGTAACATATATACGCCACAGCGCCCATTCCCCTTCGCCCACGGCCCAGGAACAGCGGTCAGCGGGCGAGAAGAGCGGGTTATCGGACAGGATCGTTATGCGAGAGATCCGGCCTCTGGAGGTGGATATGATCGCCGGGGAAACCACCCGACCGGGGAGAAAGGCGGTCGCAAGGGACCTAGTCTACCAGATCCTCCCGGACGGCCTGATGGTCTTCCTCGGCCTGATGATGGCCCCGATCGTCATCATACCCCTTCTCGTCCCCTCCCTCCCCGGACCGGTCGCCGAACTCTTCACGATGGTCGATACGACGATCATCGCCATCTTCGTCCTCGAATATTTCCTCAAACTGGGCCTCGCCGAGGACCCGGCAAGACACTTCCTGGATCGCTGGCACCTCCTCGACCTCGCCATCATCATGCTCCCGCTCTTTGAGGTGCTGCCGGTCGCCGGCTCGACCCTTCTCCGGTCGTCCCCCACGCTCCGGCTCCTCCGGGTCGTGCGGGTGGCGGCGGCCGGCGGGCGGTCCGTGGAGCGGCGGATCGAGCCGACGGCCCCCGCCGCCGGGCCTGCACCGCCCGCGGTCTCGACTATGCGGATCCGGGGGGTGGTGGAGGGCGACGGGGACGGGGAGTTCACCCCGGCCGGGGTGAAGGAGCGCCTCGACGACCCCTCGACCGCGGCCTGGTTCGATATCTCCGGCGTCTCCCGGCCGGATCTTCCGGTACTCTCCGATATCCTCGATCTGCCCGTCGCCTACTTCGAGAGCCGGCTGACACGACCGTCGCATCCGGGGATCACGTTCGCCGGCACGACCCGACTCATCTTCGTGCAGGAGCCGGAGCGGACGTTCCAGGCCCGGCGAGGGGTGCGGGTCCCGGTCGTGACGAACACGGGGCTTGTCATCGTGCACCGGGAAAAGACGATCGTCACCGTCTCAAAGGCGGCAGCCCGGGCTGGCCCCGGCGGGAACGCCACGGTCGGAGCGCCTCTTGACGCCCGGATCCTCTACGGGACTCTTGATGGGATCAACGAGAAGTACGCCCGGCTCCTCGCGGAGATGGAGGCGGAACTGATCCGGCTCGAGAGCACGCCGAGCAACGAGATGCCGGAGAACTTCCTCGAGACGGTCTTCCAGTTCAAACGGGTGAGCAGCATCCTCACCTCAAGCCTCTTCCACCAGAAGGCGGTGGCGGCGAACATCGCGCGGAGCATCCCCGGAGAGGGGTCGTGGGCGGGGGAAAAGAGCGTCTTTGACGCCCTCGCCGACGAGACGGCGTACCTGCACGAGACCGCCGGGAACCTCCGGGAAGGGCTCCTTTCCCTCATCGACGTCCACATCAACACCGTCTCCTACGAGATGAACCGGGCGATGCGGGTGATCGCCGTCCTCTCGGCTCTGGTGCTGATCCCGACCCTGATCGGGCAGACGCTCGGGATGAACATCCTCGGAACGCCGTTTGCCCTGAGCCTCTGGGAGGTGACCGCCTGGACCGTCATATCGATGCTTGTGGTCGGGTGGGTCTTCTACCGGCTGGGGTGGCTGAGGTGAGCGCCGGAAGATCCGCCGCTGGATTCGGCTTGCCCGGTCCGGGGCGACCGTGACGGAGCGCCCTGCAGGTCGGAGCGTCGAGAACCGTTACCGGTCAAAAACCTTCTCTATCCGCACCCGCCGACCGAATTTCGTCTCGTACCACTCCTGTTGCTTCAAGGCCTGCTTCAGGCTCCGGATACGGTGGCGGATCCGCGTCCCCGTCGCCGTATCGATCAGTACCAGTCTCGGCATCTCGATCGCTCCATCGATGCATGGAGTTCGACTCCGGGGGTTACGAACGTTTCCCTTCGGGATCGCCCTCCCGGCGTCGTCTTCGTTTCGGGGTATCATCTATTGTGCCGGGGTGCGCGAACCCGGCAGGGGGCGATAAGTCCCATCCATCGCCGGAACGGCGGTCTTCTAGATCCTTGGGGAAGATTTATCCTCTTATATATCATCTCCCTCATCTGGTGAGTCAGAATGGGAAGATCAGCTTACTGTGGATACTGCGGACGGGAGTTCTTGCTGGAAAAGCGGGTTGCAGGCGGAAGCGTGCCATACTGCAGCGCCGAGTGCATGGAAGCGGCGGCGAAGCAGGACGCCGGAGATGGGCCCCGGCGGGAGAGAGTCCTGGTCTCGGGTCGGTCGCCCTGGAACAGGTAATCCCCTGCAGGGGGGCCGCCCTCCCATGAAGCGGGTCGGAGCAGCGTTAGCCGTCGAAGAATGGGGATTTCTGTTTTGCAGCGCCCAGTCCGGCGCATAGAGAAGAGCGGCATGCCCCGTGCGATATGTCCCTCAGCGTCTTCGCGGATGGATACGGAAGAAAATAACAGGAAAATAACAGAGCGCCGCCAACAGGACTCGAACCTGTGACATGCTGGTTAACAGCCAGCCACTCTACCAACTGAGTTATGGCGGCACGAGATAGTGCTCTACAATGTCTTGACTGAACCGTATTAAACGTTACGGGCATTCTCTTTCTGGATAACCCGGAGAAGCCCGATCAGTTCGTCGACCTCGGTGTCCAGGGTGACGAGGAGGTCGGCCGCGAGCGGCGTCGCCACCGCGCCGGCCGGCGAGGCGCGGATGTAGCCCTCCTGTTCGAGGATCCGCAGGGAGTAGCGAACCCGGTGGTAGGGGAGATCCAGGATCTCGGCAAGTTTCATGATGCCGATTGGCTGGTGCTCCACGACTGCCCGAATCACTTCCAGGTGCCTTGAGACGAGTTCAATCTCGGATTTTATCTTCGCCAGCATGGGTTTGCCCGCGTGGATGCCCACGCGCACTATTATGGTTGTTCGTGCAGCCAGACCTTCGTCCGGGTATAGTGCTTCCGGAACGATAGAGAGAGGACCGCCCCTACCGCAAGGAGGATAAGGCCGATCGTAAGGCCGGTGGTCCCCTCGGGCGCGAACCGGAGGAGGACGAAGACACCCATGGCGAAAGAGAGGACGATAACGTTTAACATGACTGTCAACACGATAAACTTCGCCTTGAAGACCTGTTTGGTTGCCTCATCCATTATTCATACTTGAACGCGGGGGTAAAAGTACTTGTGGTTTCAATGGGAGAGTTGGTACGATGAACGGACTTGATTCGGCTATCCGGGAGGCCGGAGCAGCGGCATACGCGGCATACGGATCATCTGCGGACGCCGGCGTGCGCTACCTGACCCGGTTCCGCACCACCGATCCCGTGGTCTACGTCCAGAGATCGGGCGAGCGAGGGATGGTCGTCGTGCCGCAGATGGAGCATGAACGCGCCGTCCGCGAATCGACGGCGGCGGTCATCACCCGCGCTCACGCGGGCTACCTCGATTACGTCAAGGCCGGAGAGCCGCGCTGGCGCGCGACCGCCCACATGATCGCCGACCTCGCGGGCGGCCCCGTCCTCGTCCCCGCGAACTTCCCCCTCGCCCTCGCCCGGGAGCTCGAGTCGTTCCAGCCGGTCGTGCTCGATGCCGCCGGAGCGGTCGACGCGATGCGGGCGGTCAAGACGCCGGAGGAGATCGAGCGGATACGCTCGGTCCAGCGGGCCACCGAGGCCGCGATGGAGCGCGGGGCCGCGCTCATCCGGGGCTCCGTCCCGAAAGGCGGCGTCCTTTATCGGGACGGCGCGCCCCTCACCTCTGAAGCCGTCCGCGCCGAGATGCACACCCACCTCCTCGCCCACGGCTGCCGCGCGGCCGAGACCATCGTCTCCTGCGGCCTCGACACCGCCCTCCCGCACAGTTCCGGCACGGGGCCTCTCCGGGAGAACGAGCCGATCGTCATCGACATCTTCCCGCAGGACGAACTGACCGGCTACCACGCCGACATGACCCGGACGTTCGTGAAGGGCGAACCGTCCCCCGCCGTCCGGGAGATGTATGAGGCCGTCAGGGACGCAAAATCAAACGCCGTATCGATGCTCCGTGCCGGTGCCGTCGGCGCCGACCTATACCACGCGACGGTCGAGTTCTTCCGCGACCGCGGCTACGAGAGCAACACGCAGGGGTTCACCCACAGCCTCGGCCACGGCGTCGGGCTCGAGGTACACGAAGAGCCGTCGCTCGGCCCCCAGGGCGGGGCGCTCGTCCCGGGAAACGTCGTCACGATCGAACCGGGGCTCTACTACCCCGGGACCGGCGGTGTCCGCCTGGAGGATATGGGCGCGGTGACCGAGACCGGCTTTGACCGGTTCACCCAATACAGAGAGGAACTCACGCTATGATCATGGATGACGTTGTCTACGATGCCTACCGGGAAGCAGGGGCGCTGGCAAGGAGGGTGCTCCGCCGGGGTGCGGGGCTCGTAAAAGAGGGGGCGCTCCTCCTCGATATGGTCGAAGAGACCGAGATGATGGTGGCCGAAGAGGGGGCGCTCCTTGCCTTCCCCCTCAACGTCTCCTCGAACGAAGCCGCGGCGCACGACACGGCGATGCCTGGCGACGAGCGGGTCTTCGCCAGGGGCGACCTCATCAAGGTCGACCTCGGGATACACGTCGACGGCTACATCGCCGACACCGCCATGACCGTCGACCTCGGCGACCACGGTCCGCTCGTCGAGGCGTCCCGGGCTGCCCTCGAGGCGGCGATCAACGCCGTCCGGCCGGGAGTCGTCACGGGAGATCTCGGGACGGTCATCCAGGCGACGATAGAGGAGCACGGCTACAAACCGGTCGGCAACCTCACCGGGCACGGCCTCGACCGTTACGATCACCACGGAAAACCCATGATCCCGAACGTCGCGATGAGCGGCGGCACCATCCTCGAAGAGGGGATGGTCTTTGCCGTCGAGCCCTTCGCCACAACGGGGTCGGGGAGGGTCGCCGAGGCGGCGCGGGTGGAGATCTACAAGCAGATCGCAGCCCGGCCCGCACGCCTCCCGTCGGCGAGACGGATCCTCGAGACCGCCCGGCCTCGCCGGGGGCTCCCGTTCTCCCGCCGCTGGGTTCCGGGCGACAAGGTCGAGATCGGGCTCTCCACGCTTGTTCGGAACGGGACACTCCATCCCTTCCCGGTGCTGCACGACCTGCCGGGCTCGTTCGTCTCGCAGGCGGAGCACACCATGATCGTCACCGCCGATGGGTGCGAGGTCACCACCCGGTGAGTTACGCTTATTGATGCCGCGCGCAAATATGTCTGCCCCTAATATGACCGGCGACACAGGTACACGTGACGTCCTCGCTATCATGGAGCTCCTGCTCACCGCGGAGATATTCAACCGGAACGAAGAACTCGACATCAACGACCTCAGCCCGCGCTGCCGGGAGTTCTTCGGTGCCGGGAGCGGCGGAAACCGCGAGGTGAAGCGTCCCCTGATCGTGAGCGAGGGGGCGATCCGGAAGGTCTTCGAGGCCCCGGACTCCGTCTGCCAGGCGGTTCGTACAAACCCGTTCGTCGGATACGACGAGTTTGTGCAGCGGCATACGTGGCCTATGGCTCTTCTATGGACGCCGGCGTGCGCTACCTGACCCGGTTCCGCACCACCGATCCCGTGGTCTACATCCAGAGGGCGGGCGAGCGCGGGATGATCGCCGTGCCGCAGATGGAGCACGAACGGGCTGTCCGTGAATCGATTGCGGCGGTCGCCACCCGCGCCGTGGTGGAGTTCTTCCGCGACCGCGGCTACGAGAGCGATACGCGTGGGTTCATCCACAGCCTCGGCCACGGCGTCGGGCTCGAGGTGCACGAGGAACCGTCGCTCGGATCCCAGGGGGGTCCGCTCTCCGCCGGAAACATCGTCACTCTCGAGCCTGGACTCTACTACCCCGGGACCGGCGGCGTCCGCCTGGAGGACATGGGCGCGGTGACCGAGACCGGCTTTGACCGGTTCACCCAATACAGAGAGGAGCTCACGCTATGATCATGGATGACGAAGTTTGCGACGCCTACCGGGAAGCAGGGGCGCTGGCAAGGAGGGTGCTCCACCGGGGCGCGGGGCTCGTGAAGGAGGGAGCAAGCCTCCTTGAGATGGTTGAAGCGACGGAAACGATGGTGACCGAGGAGGGGGCGCTCCTTGCCTTCCCCCTCAACGTCTCCTTCAACGAGGCCGCGGCCCACGATACAGCCATGCCCGGGGACGAACGGACATTTGCCCGCGGCGACCTCATCAAAGTCGACCTCGGGGTCCATATCGACGGCTACATCGCCGACACCGCCCTGACCGTCGACCTCGGCGACCACGCGCCCCTCGTTGAGGCGTCACGCGCAGCGCTCGAAGCGGCGATCGCCGTCGTCCGCCCGGGGATCACCACCGGGGAGATAGGGGCGGCCATCCAGGCAACGATCGAGGAGCACGGGTACAAACCGATCGCAAACCTCACCGGGCACGGCCTCGGCTGCTACAACCTCCACACACGGCCCAGCATCCCGAACATCGCGATGAGCGGCGGGGCTGCCATCGAGGAGGGGATGGTCTTTGCGATCGAGCCCTTCGCCACCACGGGGTCGGGAAAGGTCGGTGAGGCGGCGCGCGTCGAGATCTACCAGCAGATCGCAGCCCGCCCCACCCGCCTGCCGTCGGCAAAACGGGTCCTCGAAGCGGCGCGGCCGCGGCGCGGGCTCCCGTTTGCCCGTCGATGGGTTCCCGGCGACAAGGTCGAGATCGGGTTATCCACCCTCGTGCGGGCGGGGATCCTCCATTCCTTCCCGGTACTGCACGACGCGCCGGGTTCGTTCGTCTCGCAGGCGGAGCACACCATGATCGTCACGGAAGAAGGGTGCGAGGTCACCACCCGGTGAGTTACGCTTATTGATAACGCGCATCAATATGTCTGTTCATTGCTATGACCATCGAAACGGGTACGCGTGATATCCTCGCCATCATAGAACTCCTGCTCACCGCGGAGATATTCAATCAGAGCGAGGAACTCGGCATCAACGACCTTCGCCCGCGCTGCCGGGAGTTCTTCGGCGCAGGAAGCAGCGGGAGCACCGGGGTGAAGCGCCCCCTGATCGTGAGCGAGGGAGCGATCAAGAAGGTGCTCGGCAGCCCGGACACCGTCTGCCAGGCTGTTCGCGCAAACCCGTTCGTCGGTTACGACGAGTTCGGGAAGCGACTGACCCTGCCCTCGCTCGACGCGGCGGCAGGATGGTTCCTCAAGAAAGGGGGGGCGGAGAGGGTCGGAGAGAACCCCGTCCTCGCGTACTTCTTCGAGGGGAAGGACGGCGTCGAAGTCCGGTACCGGGACGCCCTGGCGAAGAACCCCCGGTTTGAGGACACGAAGGAGTACATGGAGGCGAGAGTCTCCCGGATCATCGCCGAGAGCGAGGAGATGCGGGAGGCCCGCGACCTGATCATCATCAGCGCACCAAACGAGGTCGAGTTCACGCTCGAAAAACTGGTCTGCACCCCGCGGCAGGAGGAGATCATCAAAAAGATCGGCGTCGCCCTCGATCACCGGGACTTCCTGAAGCAGCACGGGATCTACGAGTTCGGGCGGCTCCTCTTCGTCGGCCCGCCCGGCACCGGGAAGACATCGCTCGCGCTCGCGATGTCCCGGACGCTCCACATGCCGGTGCTCGAGGTCCGTCTCGCGATGGTCACCTCCCAGTACCTGGGCGAGACCTCGAAGAACATCGACCGCATCTTCGACCTTGCGAAGAAACTCGCCCCCTGCATCCTCTTCATCGACGAGTTCGACTTTGTCGCGAAGACCCGGGTCAGCGACGACCACGGCGCGATGAAGCGCGCGGTGAACATGCTCTTGAAGAACATCGACCAGATCAGCTTCGTCAAAAACGGCGTCCTCCTCATCGGGGCGACGAACCACCCGCGCATCCTGGACGAGGCGGCCTGGCGGCGCTTTGATGAGGTGGTGGAGTTCCCGCTCCCCGACCAGGCGATGCGGCAGGCAATCCTCCAGAAGATCGCCGCCGCGATCGAGTGCGACTGCGACTTTGCCGACCTCGCCGCCAGGACAGAGGGGTTCTCGGGCTCCGACCTCCGGATGATGATGAAGGAGGCGGTGATGTCGGCGCTGATGGAGGACCGGCACCGGGTCGACCCGGTGGACATCGAGCAGGGTCTCCTCAGGGTCGAGGAGCGAAACATCATCCGGTCCGGGCACTGATATGCGGATAACGCTGCTCGGAACCGGCGACGCCATCGGGACGCCAAAGGTGGGATGCGACTGCGAGAACTGCCGGGCGATGACGGCGGCGGGAAGGTCGCGTCTCCGGACATCCTTCCTCGTCGAGACGGGGGACAGACACATCCTCGTAGAGTCATCGCCGGACCTCCGGCAGCAGCTCCTCCGGGCCTGCTCACCCCACATCGACGCAGTCCTCTGGTCTCACGGCCACTATGACCACTTCATCGGCTTCGGGGAGTTCTATCGGGTGCAGAAGGTGCCGCCGGCCTACGCGGCGCCGCCGGTCATGGACTACTGCTCCGGCTACCTCCACTTCCTGCCGTTCGAGAAGCACCCGGTCCCGGTCTACGAGCCCTTCGACCTCTTCGGGGTCACCTTCACGTTCTTTACGGTGAACCACCCCCCGGTCTACACCTGCGGCCTCCTGATCGAGCATGACGGCGTCACGGTCGCCTACACCGCCGACACGAGGGAGGAGATCCCAAAAGAGAGCCGGGACCTTCTCAGGGAGACCGATATCGACCTCCTGCTCGTCGACGCCATCGCTCCCGAGGGTTACTCGATCACCAAGCACATGAACTACGCCGAGGCGGTCCGGTTCGCCCGCGACGTCGGGGCGAGGGACTACCGGTGCGTCCACATGAGCCACATGCTGCCGCCGGATATGCCGCACGCCGGGTACGATATGGAGACGTTCTGCTGGGAGTGACCCGGCCGACGACTCTCCACCCATACTTATATACCCCTCCCGAAACCAGAATATAGGTGCGTATGGCCATGAAACTCAAACTCCTGGATCTGAGCGACGACAGGGCCCGGATCCTCTTTGAAGGCGAAGGCAACACATATATCGACGCGCTCGCCGCCGAACTCCTCCACGATCCGCAGGTGGACGTTGCGCAGCGCAGACAGGCGTTCCGGTTCACCGACCCCGAACTGGTCGTCACCACGATCGATGGCCGCCCCCCTCTTCTTGCAGTCACCGACGCGGCAAAGCGGCTCTCCGGCTACGCCGGTGAACTCCTCCAGCAGATGGAGACCCTCGAGACCGCTTAGACCGTCATGAAAAAGAGCGCCGAAGGCTTTGCCCGGGTTGCCCGGGAAGTCTTTGCTCCGATCTACCCCGTCATCGCGGAGCAGGCGCTTGCGTGGTCCTCGATACGGGACGGGATCGCGCTCGATCTCGGGAGCGGCCCCGGCCTCCTCTCCGTCGCGCTGGCCGAGAAGAGCAACCTCACCGTCGTCGCGCTCGACGCCGACCCGGCGATGTCCCGGATAGCCCGGACGACCGCCGACGGGAGCGCCGGCCGGGTGATCCCGGTCACCGGCGACGTCCACTGCATGCCGATCCGGGACAATACCATCTCGCTCGTCGTCAGCCGCGGCTCGATCTACTTCTGGGAGAACTGCCCGCGGGCGTTTTTAGAGATCGAGCGCATACTCCGGCCCGGCGGCGTCGCGTACGTCGGCGGGAGTTTCGGAACGCCCGAACTCCGCGAAGCCATTTTTATCGAGATGCGGCGGCGAAACCCGAACTGGGACAGTGACGTCGCCCGGCGGAGCGGGCAGGCGACCCCCGAGACCCTCCGCCGCGAACTTGCAGAGAGCGGTGTCGCCCACGCCCGTCTCAGGGAAGAAGAGGAGGGGATGTGGGTGGAGATCAGAAAAGACGCGATCACTCCGCACGCTCGGTGAAGATGATCGTCCCGGCGATCCGGGTGATCTTGATCTTCACCGTCTGGCCCGGTTTTGCATTCGCAACGTACATCGTGTAACGGTCCAGTTTCACCACGCCGTCGCCGCGCTTCGAGAGGAACTGCGGGGTGACGTCCATGATCGCGCCCTCGGTCGGCTTCGACGCTGCGGAGGGGTCAACGAGCACCTTCCGCTTCCGCACCGGCCGGTGGCCGCCGCAGGCGTCGCACCGGAGCGTCAGGACCCGCTCGGTCTTGACCAGGCGGGTGTCGGGCTTCCCACACTCCGAACAGATGACGTAGTCGTCGACATAACCCTTGATGATCAGGTTGATCTGCTCCTGCTCGAACTTCCCGGAGAAGACCGCCCGCGTTCCCTCCACCTTGCCGGCGGTGCCGAGCTCGCCGAGGAGGTGCTTCATCAGGTGTTCCTGATCGCGCCGGAGGGTACTCGCGATCTCGGCGAAGTTCTCAAGGACCGTGGTCTTCCCCTCGATGAAGACGCGGGCGGGTGGAACCGTGAACCGGTCCTCGAACTCCGTCGGCTCCGTGATATTGGTATACGCCTTCTTCAGAAGGTCTTCGTATGACGGGCTCATACCTCACTATTGATCGCGCGACGTCAAAAAGTGGTTACCTCGCACACACGTATGCAGGTGGGCGGCCCACCGGGTCTTCAGTATGCTCCCCGCAGAAGACCGTGCGGTGCGTCACTGGGCGGCCATCTCTCTTCGCGACTGCCGGACGAGATCGATCAGCGGCTTCACCGCCCCCGGTCTCTTCGCGTCGCGTGCCGTGAGCGGAACCGCGCCCCGGACGTCGGCACCCTTCTTCGCGAGCATCGCCGTCAGCGTATCGAGCGTCTTTCGCGGCGACCCGCCCGATGTGCAGAAGACGATCGTGGGTTTCCCTTCGATGCCCCGGAGAGCGTTGACCGCGGCGTTGATCGCGGGGGTAGGGTTCCCTGCCCATACGGGAGTTCCGACGACGACCGTCTCGTAGCCGGAGACGTCGATGGCCGCGGGTTCGATATCGGCAGAATCCCCCCTCATGGCCCGGGGAGTGCCCTTCAGGTACCTCCCCACCTTCGAGTAGTTCGCAAGGTCCCTGACCGCGATGAGATCGCCGCCGGACGCAGCGGTGACCTGCTCGGCGACCGCCCGGGTGTTGCCAGTCTCCGAGTGATAGATGATGCAAACGGACATACCGGAGGGTACGACAGATGCGTATAAACGGCTATTGGGCGGGGCCGCGTGGGGCGGAAAAAAGAGAGATTTACTTCTTGAACTGCGGCATGAACGAACGGATCTCCGCACCCACCTCTTCGATCAGGTGCTCCTCGTCCGCCTTCGTCAGCGCGGTGAAGACCGGGCGGTTCACCATGTTCTCAAGCATCCACTCCTTCGCGAACTCGCCGCTCTGGATCTCTTCGAGGATCTCCTGCATCGCCACGTAGGTCTCCGACCCGATGACGCGGGGGCCGCGGGTCAGGTCGCCGTACTGGGCGGTGTTGCTGATCGAGTCGCGCATCTTCGTGAACCCGCCCTCGTAGATCAGATCGACGATGAGCTTCGTCTCGTGCAGGACCTCGAGGTAGGCCATCTCCGGCGCGTACCCGGCATCCACCAGGGTCTCGAACCCGGCCTTGATGAGCGAGGTGATCCCACCGCAGAGGACCGCCTGCTCACCGAAGAGATCGGTCTCGGTCTCCTCTGCAAACGTCGTCTCGAATACGACCGCGCGGGTCGCGCCGATCCCGCGGGCGTAGGCGAGCGCGATGGTCCGTGCCGCCCCCGTGGCGTCCTGGTGGATGGCAATGAGGGCAGGGACGCCCTTACCTTCCTCGTAGGTACGGCGGACCATGTGGCCGGGACCCTTCGGGGCGACCATCACCACATCGATGGTGGGCGGCGGAACGATCTGGCCGTAGTGGATATTGAAACCATGGGAGAACATCAGACAGGCGTTTTCTCTGATATTGGGGCTGATCTCGGCGCGGTAGATTGCTCCCTGATTCTCATCGGGGAGGAGGATCTGGACGACGTCGGCGCGCTTGACCGCTTCGGCCACGGAGTAGACCTCAAAACCATCTTCGGATGCTCTCTGCCAGCTGCCGCCGGGCCGCAGGCCAATGACGACCCGGCACCCGGAATCACGCAGGTTCAGCGCCTGGCCACGACCCTGGGAGCCATAGCCGATGACGGCGATGGTCTTGCCCTCCAGGGCGCGAGGGTCCGCATCGGACTCATAGTATTTCTGCACCATAGATACTCACACCCCGTTAGACAGCAAACTTGATAAATATTATATCAGAGAACCTCTGTGGTGCACAGAGGGTCACTTTAAGGTTGATGACGAGAAACCTTACTCTCAATAGGCTATTTGAGGATTTGTAATGGAACTGCCAGATGTCCAGTCCAGCCTGCCAGAGGTCCGTATCAACCTGACCAGGGTAGGTGTGAAGAACGTCCAAAAACTCGTTGAAGTCGCACGGTCAGGTAAACGGCCGGTCGTCTTCATCTCCAAGTTCGACGTCTTCGTCGATCTCCCCGGAAGCCTCAAAGGGGCGAATCTCTCCCGGAACTTCGAGGTGATCGACGATGTGCTGCAGCAGGCCATCGACGGCGACGTAAAGGAGATTGAAGAACTCTGCAGCGCAGTGGCGAGGAAACTCCTCGATCGACACGAATACGCGGAACGAACCGAGGTTCGGATGCGGAGCCAGTTCATGGTCCGGCGGGAGACGCCGGTCAGCGAGACGGGTTGCCATGAGGTCGTGAACGTCAACGCACGTGCTGTAGCCCAGAGAAACGACGGGAACCCGATCATCCGAAAGAGCATCGGCGCCGAAGTGACCGGAATGACCGCCTGCCCCTGCGCCCAGAACATCATGAAGGATCATGCGCTGCATGTCCTCGAGGATCTCGGGGTGGAGGAGGAGAAGATTGAGGCATTCCTGGACGAAGTGCCGATGGCCACGCACAACCAGCGCGGACGGGGTTTCCTCTGCATCGAGATCGACGACGACCAGCACATCAGTCTTGAGAAGATCATCAAGATCCTGAAGGACTCCATGAGCGCGCGCATCTATGAACTTCTCAAGCGGGGTGACGAGAGTTATGTGGTGATGGAAGCCCACAAAAATCCCCGGTTTGTCGAAGATTGTGTCCGCGAGATGGCCCGCAAGGTGATCGCGCAGTTCCATGATCTGCCCGGAGACTCCGTAGTCACTATAAAGCAGACGAACGAGGAGAGCATCCACCAGCACAACGCATACGCAGAACGAAAAGCGACGATAGCGGAGCTCGTCGCGGAGATGGACGAGGGCGCACTCTAGATCCAATAAAATTCCACATTTTTATACTGTGCTAAAATATTCTACTATTTCGTATTACCTTCCCTCGATATTGTAACACTTTTACCTGTCCCAAAGCGAAAGATATAAACTCTGTTTTCTTCATAATCCTTGTTGACGTACTCGAGTACGTTTTCAGTACAGAATTGTGTGGTAACACCAGTATAGTGTTCAGAACACCAAAATATCGGAATGAGGCGATATATTTGTCGAAAGTTGTAGAGATTTCCCCAACTACGAGACATGAAGGCCATTCTAAGCTCGTTCTGAAGGTCAACGATGAAGGCATCATCGAGCGCGGAGACTGGCTTAGCATCACCCCGGTGAGGGGAGTCGAGAAACTCGCCATCGGTAAGACGATGGATCAGGTTCCAAAGATCGCATCGCGTGTCTGCGGTATCTGTCCCATTGCACACACCCTGGCGGGTATTGAGGCGATGGAAGCATCCATCGGGTGCGAGATCCCCGAGGACGCAAAACTGCTGCGTTACATCCTGCAGTGTGCCAACAGGATGCACAGCCATGCCATCCACAACATCCTGGCCCTCCCGGACATGTACCTTCCCGGAACCGACGTGAAGATCAACCCGTTCACCAAGGAAGAACCGGTCAGGACCGTTGCCCTCCGGATCCAGCGGATCCGTGAGATCGGCCAGACGATCGGCGAGATCGTCGGTGGAGAGGCAATCCACCCGAGCAACCCCCGCGTCGGCGGCATGTACGTGAACATCAGCCCGCGTGCGAAGGCCAAGATCTATGACCTCGCGAAAGAGGCCCGTGTTCTCACGCAGCAGCAGATGGAGTTCATGATCGCGATCTTCCGGAACTACCAGAAGCGCGACTGGTCTGAGGTCGGCGGCGTTGAAGTCCCGATCCCGAAGGATCTCGGCTACCACAACCAGGGCTACATGGCGACGGCGCCGGTCTACGGCAGCTCGAGCCTCGACGAGACCCCGATGTGGTTCCCCGAGCGGTTCACCGAAGTCCGCCCCTGGGACTGGTACATGGGTGAAGTAGAGGTCGACGAAGCCGACCCGAACTACCCGATCGGCGGCACCTCCCCCGTAGGCACCAAGGCATGGCCCCAGATGGAAGCCTGCACCGGCGTCCCGCTCTATGACGGTCAGCCCGTCGAGGTCGGACCGCGCGCGCGCCAGGCCATCTTCAGGAACTATGACGAGAAGGGCGCCATCGGCCTGCAGATCGCACGCCAGATGGAGTTCCCCGAGACCTCCTACGGCATCATCGACGCGCTCGACGCGCTCGACACCTCCGGAGCGGTGCTCGCGGACAATATCCCGCAGGGCGACGGCTCCCTCGGATGGGCCGCGAACGAAGCGCCCCGTGGTGCAGACGTCCACCTCGCCCGGGTCAAAGACGGCCGGGTGCAGTACTTCTCGATGCTCGTCCCGACTACCTGGAACTTCCCGACCTGCAGCCGTGCACTGACCGGTGCACCCTGGCGGCTTGCCGAAGTCATCATGCGCGCATACGACCCCTGCGTCTCCTGTGCGACGCACATGCTGGTGATCGACGAAGACAAGAGACTGGTGGCCCAGAAACTCATTCAGTGAGCGTACACGCATGCTATTCCGTGAGATCGTGATCGCAGGATGTGGCAACCCCCTCTTCGGAGACGACGGGTTCGGTCCTGCAGTCGTCGAGGAACTCCAGAGACTACAACTGCCCGATAACGTCAAGGTAATCGATGCCGGCCTTGGCGCCCCTCACTTCCTCTTTACGTTGATGGAAGATGCAGAGGTGCCGGTCAAGAAACTGATCATCATCGATATCGCCGATTTCGGCGGCAACCCCGGTGATGTGACGAAACTCCGGCCCGAAGACCTGCCGCCGGGCACCTACCGGGATGCCCATTCGTGGGATCTCTCAGAACCGCTACAGCGATTGAAGGACGTCATCGATATCACGGTCATTGGGTGCCAACCCAAGCGTGTCGCGAGCCATGAGTTTGAACTGGGGCTCACTGAGGAGGTTGAGGGTGCCATTCCCAAAACAGTGCGTATTGTACTGGAAGAGATTGGGGTAGAATATGGGGCTACTATCAACCATCAAAGAACGCATCTTTGGGCGTCGCCGGGAGAAACCACCGGAGATTCCGGGGACAAACCCGGAGGAAAGGCCTGAGGCGAAGCCGGCGGCAACCCAGCCGCACGCGAAGCCCGCGGTGAAGCCCTCTGATGTGATTGCGAAAGAAAAGGTGGAAGTTGTACAAAAGGAGGAAAAGCCTGTGGCAGAAAAGATTACGATAGGTGAATTACACCTGAGCGGATGTACGGGATGCCTCGTGACGCTTGCAGACAACTACGAGGGTCTCTTCAAGCTGCTCGATGATTACGCGGATCTCGTCTACGCGTTGACCCTGGTCGACGTGCGCCATGTCCCCGAGATGGACGTGTGCCTGGTCGAGGGTTCGTGCTGTCTGAACGACAAGATCTCGGTAGATGAACTGAAAGAGGCAAGGGAGAAGTCGAAGGTGCTCGTCGCCTACGGCGGCTGTGCGGCCTACGGCAACATCACCCGGTTCTGCCGTGGTGGTCAGTGGAACCAGCCCGGCCAAGAGGCGTTCGTACCGATCAGCGAGGTCGTCGACGTCGATCTCTACATCCCGTCCTGTCCCCCGTGCCCCCAGCAAGTCAGGAATGTCGCCGTCATGGCCTTCCTGCTGCTTCGCGGCAACGACGAACAGAAGAACCTCGCGACCGCCTACCTGACCCCGCTGATGCAGCTCGCACAGCGCGGCAACGAGGCATGCGGCTGCGACCTGATGTATGATGTCATCAACCAGGGTCTCTGCATGGGATGTGGGACCTGCGCCGGTACCTGCCCGGTCCGCGCCGTCACCATGGAGTACGGCAAGCCGAACGTGAACCGCGACCAGTGCATAAAGTGCGGTGCCTGCTACTCGCAGTGCCCGAGAAGCTGGTTCAACTTCGACGTCATGAACAACTACGAGGGCATCATGGATGCCATCAAGGGTGCCATGCAGTGAGGTGAGAAAAGATGGACGTACTCGGTAACTACAAGTCCGCGATATCGGCACGCTCGACCGACAAGGACATCCTGAAGATGGCTCAGGACGGCGGTATCATCACGACGCTGTTTGCGTATGCACTCGAAGAGGGCATCATCGATGGTGCCATCGTCGCAGGCCCGGGCGATGAGCCCTGGAAGCCGGAGCCCATGGTCGTGACGACGAAGGCCGAACTTCTGGCCGCCGCCGGAACGCGCTACACCATCAGCCCGAACGTCTCCCTGATCAAGGAGGCGACCCGGAGCTACGGTCTCGACCGCGTCGGTATCGTCGGCACCCCGTGCCAGATCCAGGCTATCCGGAAGGCTCAGCTCTATCCGATCGGCATGCGCGACGTCGACGACAAGATCGCCCTCGCGCTCGGTATCTACTGCATGGAGAACCTCTCCTACCAGGCGCTCGAGGCAATGGTCGAGGACCACTGCAACCAGAAGATGGAGTCCGTCGTGAAGATGGACATCGGCAAGGGCAAGTTCACGGTCTACACCGAACGCGGTGCAGTCAGCCAGATGCCGCTCAAGCTGATCCACAAGTACGTGCAGCCCGGCTGCAACGTCTGCCTGGACTACGTGGCAAACCTCGCTGATATCTCCAGCGGTTCCGTGGGCAGCCCCGATGGCTGGAGCACGGTCTTCGTGCGGAGCATGAAGGGCAACGCCGTCTGGGACGCCGCTATCGCTGCAGGTTGCTTCGAGACGAAGCCGATGGACCAGGTCAAGCCCGGTCTCGACCTCGTGACGAAACTCGCAACCGAGAAGATCACGAAGAACCAGAAGAACGTGGATGCTCGTAAGACAATCGGTCTCAAGGCAGACGGAACCCCCAAGGGTCTCCGGAACCCCTACGAGTCTCCCTGAAACACTTTTTTTTCTCTTCGACCCTGTTCCGGCACGCTCTGTTGAGGAGTCCCGGCTCTGCCGCGATCACCGTGAACCCACAGGCCGAAGAACGATGCAGTGTCGTATCCGGCAGAATGTTCACGGCGCCTTCGGTCACCGCATATCGCGTCTGGAGTGGTCTCCCTCACCCCGGCCGGGGGTAGGGGCATCGTCTGCTAAAAATATCGATGGGGGGAGGCGCCCCCCGCCGCGGGTAATCTTTAGACCGGCGAGAGATGGCAGGTGCTCTCTGCCGTCATGGATTACCGCTTAGGTGATATTTCCGGGTGTGTTCTATTCAGTCCCTGAACAGTACCTGGTAGGTTGCCGATTCCGCTCCAAAAAAGTTCCTGCAAAACTCCGCTGCCTTCGAGGGTTCGTACTCTTTGCAGCTGAAGATGTCGAGGTAGGCCGCGTCAGTCTCGTTCGCAAAGTGGCCGGAGACGAGCGATGTCTCGATGAGCTGGGTCATGGAAAACCCTGCGACCCTCTCACATGGGCCGAAGTGGATGATCTGCGGTTCGCCGAACCTGTGCATGTCGATGTGGTCGCACAGTTCGATGATAAACTGGTGGATCTTCTCCGCGTCCCGTATCGATGCCGGGTCGCACCCCTTCAGGTCAACGCTCGTGTACAGTCCCCAACACCCGCGCTGTTTGAACTGCGCAACGATCTCTGCGTCGCTTAACGTCTCTGCCATAACGTTGCTTGTTACAACGTTGTTTGTCATTATCTTGCTAACCATGATCTCACCTTCGAGACAGATTCTGATCGATTGATCACTTTAGTTTTTGATAGTTCTGATTTTAAACTTATCCATGGCGCTGATGAAGGATAGCCGTTATTTTTCAGTTAGGCGTGAGCAATCCCGAGTTATCCAAAATTATAGGGCATATTTTTGCCCAATTTTTAAATCTACGACTTTGCGCAGGCTATTCGCCATTTAGTAATTAAAAAGTGCTATAAAATCACACTAAGTGCGAACAATCCCATGCATCAAATTTTTTCCGCGGACTTTACTCCAGGGGTTTCCGGGCAGAAGAGCCCTTAAAAGACAGGTCTTTTTTCGGTACGGTTTTCCGGTATCATTTCGGGGATGAAAGGTCAACATATTGGAGATAAAGGATATCCCATCCCGCACCGGTCAGCATACCAACCGAAAGCCTGCCGGGCGATGACTACGAAACCACCCTCCCGGTCTCCGAGATCAGGGTATCTTTGCCGGGCAGCGCGCACCCACCCCCCTCCTTCATGCACCCCGGCAGGGTCTTTTGGCATGACCTGCCGCAGGCATCCTCTCACCGGAGACCCGGGGGGCTCCGATGGGTGTGCCGGACGTGGGCGTGAAGGGCTTTCTCTGTGGGGTACTGCCTGCCGCAGAACGGACAGATGAACTCGCCCATCTCCACCGGGATATGGCCCCTCCTTTGCGGCTCAACCGTCACGCATCCCTCCCCGCGTCGATCTCCTCGAGTGTTCGCCCGGAGACGACCGAACGGGGCTCCGTTGCGACCGGATCGTTACCGGGGTCGGCGTCGGCATCGTCCATCTTCACGAGCAGCCAGGCCTCGCCCTTCCCGGTCCTGAAACGGGTGAGAGCGTACCCGCCCTGGAGTTTCTCCCCCTCGAGCCGGAATGACACGTGGCCCCGCCGGAGGGCCTCCGCGACCCCGACCCTCTCCTCCTTCTTCTCCGTAAGGTTCTGGTAGGTTCCCCGGTCCCAGACGAGGACCGTCCCGGCCCCGTAACTCCCTTCCGGGATGACACCCTCGAACCCGGCGTAGTCGAGCGGGTGGTCCTCCGTCGGCACGGCGAGGCGCTTCTCCTTCGGGCTCATTGATGGCCCTTTCGGAACCGCCCAGGACTTCAGCACTCCGTCGACCTCCAGGCGGAAGTCGTAGTGGAGCGTGGTCGCTCTGTGCATCTGGATGACAAAACGCGGGTGGGCGTCTGCCGTCTCCTGCTCCCCCCGCGGCTCCGGTGTCCGGGAGAAGTCCCTTCTGTCGCGATACTCCTCAAGCGTCTCGGGGTCGACCATACCAGAACTCCGGCGCGGCCCCGGATAAGCGTTTTCCCATCCGAGGGATCTGCCGGCAGTCGCGCCGGGCAAAAAAAATGAGTCGAGTCTCGGATTAGTGATTCCGGCCGGATGTGGGCACGATCCGGATGTTCATCTTCTCCGACCCGATGATCAGGATCCCCTCCCCGGGCTGGAAGTTGAGGAGATCCTTCTCGCTCACCTCGAAGAACTTGGCGTTCTCCTGGGCCTGCTTCTTGTTCTCGGAGCGCATGCAGAACTTCACGGCGATGTTCGCGAGGATCTCCTCGTTGAAGTGCGCGATCAACTGCGACGCGAGGATCAGCGAGACCCCGAACTTCCGCATCTCGGTCGCGTACTTGTTCAGGACCGCCTTGATCGAGGACTTCGAACCGCTCTTCTGGCTCACCAGGAGTTTCGCCTCGTCGACGATCACAAAGAGCCGGAACTTCGCCCGCTCGTCCTCCGTTCCCCGCGGGATCTCACCCGTCGCCTGGAGTGTGTAATAGATCCTCCGGAGGAAGAGGTCCGCAAAGAGGTAGCGCAGGTTCTCCGGGAGGGCGTTTAAGTTGATATGGGTGACCCCGCCGGAGAGGAGCGTGGGGATCGATATCTTCTCCTCCCCTGAGAAGAGCTTGTAGTCGAAGATGTCCTCGAGATAGGCCGGGATCGCCTCGTCCTCGCAGTTCATGATCTCGCCCTCGATGTCATCGAAGTCGAGCACCCGCGTCCAGGTCTCGGTCTTCCCCGTGATCCCGGACATCCGGTAGCAGTCCTTGATGATGTTCTTGATCTTCCGGCGCTGCTGGATGCCCAGCGTGGGAAAGTTGATCGAGATGGCGTCGACGAAGTCCGAGGTCGCGCGGAGCGGGGTGATCTCGTCGATGTCGGGGTCGAGTTCCAGCGGGTTGAAGTAGTACTCCCCGCCCTCGCGAATCTTATACGACCGGATATCCCCGCCGGTCGCGGCCATGTCCCCATGGAAGTCGATCAGGACGACCGGCATCGCCTGCGCCGCGAGTTCTGACGCAACGCACCGGATCGTCTCGGTCTTGCCAGCGCCCGAACCGCCGAGGATGATCATGTGGCCGTTGCTGAGACGGCCGGGTGACCAGTCGACCCGCTGCCCGTCCTGCGCATGCCCGAGGAAGAGATCCAACTCTCCGGACCGGGGAAGTTCTCCCGGGACGGTTGACGGGGCGGCGAAGCGGCGTTCTGGAGCGGCGGTGCTTGAGGAGGACCGGGCGGCACGCCGGGGTGCGGGCGGCGGCACGATCGGCTCCTCCACCTCCTCCTCGCCTTCTTCGTCATCTTCCGCCTCCTCCTCGTCGGGAAAGACGGGCTCCTCCCACTCCTCTTCGGCAGGGGGTTCGGAAACCGGGATCTCCTCCCACTCTTCCTCCTCGGCAGCGGGTTCAGGAACCGGGATCTCCTTTGTGACGGGAGAGGGCTCCGTTGCCGGGGGGGAACGGTCGATGACGATCTTCTCGGCAACCTCATCCATCAGCGTCCGCCCGAGATCGCGCAGTCGCGCATCGTAGAGGTTCCGGTCCTTGACGATGAACCGGGCGAGGTCGACCCCGTCCTCTTCGTGAACCCCTTCGAGGATGTAGATTGCGTCGCCGAGTTCCAGCAGCACCCTCGCGAGTTCGCGGCGGTGGGCAGGCAATGCACGGATACGGTCGTAATCCTCGCCGCAGGCAAGATAGCGCAAGACGGTGAACGTCGAGTAGAACGACTCGAGGAGCATGTCGTAGTGCTCCCTGACCGCCGGATCGATCCGCTCGAGCACCCCCTTGAGGATGTACGCGAACTCCGGCGGGAAGGTGTAGACGACGCCGTCGGCTTTTGTGCCGTCGAGATCGTAGGCGTAGGCAAGAACCGCGCACCCGGAGGCCCTGAGCCGGGAGGCGAACCGTTCGCACTCGGTAAAGAGGCCCGGACAGTTGTTGAGGAGGAAACTGATGAACGTCTCTTCGGTGCGGGGGAGCGCGGACGGGAAGGTCTTGTTGACGAACGACCCCTTCACCGTCCCTGCGAGAAGGGCTGGGACGACCTCATGGATCTCGCGGGCGAGGCTCTCGATATCGAGCGCCCGGAGCCGCGCCTCCATCAGCGGCCGGGCTATCGCTTCCCCGGTAGCGGTCGGCGTCAGCACCGTCGTGCCGTTTGAGGAGGCGGACCCGATGAGGCCGGCCTGCCTGAGCGCAAAGAGCGGCCCGGACGTGTAGGCATAGCAACTCTGTTCGACCACGCCTGCCCCTTCTCCCCGGGACGACGCGCTGTTCTGGGCGATGTAGATGTAGAGGAGCGTCTCAACGATGTCGCGAACTTCCTGCAGTCGGAAATCCCGCAGGTATCCGGCGACGGCGGGAGGAAACGACTCCATCAGGGCCGGAATCTCGGCATCCACATAGCCCATGGCTTTGAGTACTCGGGTAAGGTCTGTTGACACGGATTCACCAGCAGGTGGGTTCTTATCATGATGCACGGTACGCTGCATGATACCGCTTCAGGCGAAGCGGCTGGTTGGTATAGTTTCGCTCTGCGACCTATTAAACATAGGCAGTTTGGAGAAAATCGGCCGCATCCGGCAAAATGCCCCGGTTTCGGGGAGGCACTCTTCACCATCATCCCGGGAGAGGCATCTGCCGGATCTCCTGTGCCCGATATCGCCTGAGTTCAGCTGACCGACCCCGATATCCCACAACTCACCGGAATTCCGGGGCGTTAATTATAAACACCGTTTTATATTATCATCAGCATATAATTGCTCACCGAGGTGGGCACCTGTGACTACCCTTACCGAACACCAGCGAGTGGGCATCATCATGACGCTCCTTGCAATCTCGGTCTTCCTGACCTACTACTTCCACGCAATCCTGATGCTCGGGACCGTCTTTTCGCACTTCTTCTACATCCCGATCATCCTGACCGCGCTCTGGTGGGAGAAACGGAGCGTGCCGGTCGCTATCTTTCTCGGCGGGCTCGTCGTCGTCAGCAGCCTCCTCTACCAGCCCGAGGTCCTGACCCTGAACGACTACGGACGCGCACTGATGTTCGTCGTCATCGCCTTCGTCGTCGCGTCCCTCTCCGAACAGCTCAAAGGGCGCGAGCAGATGGTGAAGAGACAGAGAGATATCATGGAGCGTTATCTGGACGTGGCAGGCGTCCTCTTCGTGGTCATCGGGACCGACCATACCGTCCGGCTCGTCAACCGTTACGGATGCGAACTGCTCGGCTACCGGGAAGAGGAACTGCTCGGGAAAGACTGGTTCGCTACGGTCGTTCCCGGAGCGTTCCGGGAGACGCGGCGGCGGGCTTTGGACGAGGCGATTGCCCGAAAAGCCGCTCTCCCGGGGCAGCGGGAGCACCCCGTCGTCACGCGGAGCGGCGACGAACTGATCCTCGCGTGGCAGGACACCGTGCTCACCGGCAACGACGGCCAGCCGACCGGGATAATCGGGTCGGGAGCAGACATCACCGACCGTATCCGGGCCGAAGAGGGGTTGCGGGAGGCCCACGACGAGGCGAACCTCTACCTCGACATCATGACGCACGATATCAACAACGCGAACGCTGTCGCTCTCGGGTATGCCGACCTACTCGTCGGGACGCTCGCCGGAAGAGAGCGGGAGATGGTCCGGAAACTCAGGGCAGGCGTTGACCGGAGCATCGAGATCATCCAGAATGTCTCGACGATCCGGCGGCTTCACTCTGTGGAGACGGCAACGAGACCCGTCGACCTCGATCTGATCATCAGGAACGAGATCGCCCATCATCCCGGCGCCCGGATCGTCTACGAGGAGAGACCGATCCAGGTCATGGCCGACGACCTTCTCTCCGAGGTCTTTGCCAATCTCATCGGGAACGCGGAGAAGTTCGGGGGTCCGGAGGCCGAGATCGCCGTCAGAGTCGAGGAACGCGACGGTACGGTCGAGGTCTCGGTCGAGGATACCGGGCCGGGGGTGGACGACGCGGTCAAGCCGGGCCTCTTCACCCGGTTTTCGCGAGGGACGAGCAGCAGAAGCGGCAAAGGTCTCGGCCTCTACATCACCCGGATGCTGGTGGAGAGGTACGGCGGCCGGGTATGGGTCGACGACTGGGTGCCGGGCCGCCCCAAATGCGGCGCGGCGTTCCGGTTCACCCTCCTCCGGTGCGACCGACCGTGGGAGAGATCCCCCGCCCCTGCACCGGCGGCGGCCAATCGGGTGCTCACCGCCAGACCCTGACCGGGTCGAGCGTGGCGTCGATGACCACCTCGAACGCGAAGGCGTCGAGCCAACCCATCTTCTCAAACATCCGCATGAAACAGACGCCCACGACCTTCGCACCGGGATGGGCCGCGACGACAGCCTGCACCGCTTCTCTCTCGACCGGGACACCCGGCATCGCAAGCCCGCCCATCAGGACGATCACCTTCGGGTCGAGGCCGACCGTGTCGCCGGAGACCTGCATCCCGACGCCCTCGACGGGTCGGAACGCCTTCGCCGCCGTCTCGTCCACGTAGGGCACGTAGACCTGCTCGAGGGAGAGATCCCGGACGGCGAACCCCAGGAGTTCAATGAAGGGGGTGCAGGTGCCGGGGCAGCCGTAGTAGGCGACCTGGTCGCCTGCAGCGAGTCCCGCCTCGCGGAGATAGGCCTTGAACGGCCGGAGCATCCCGGGGACGCCGGAGAGCTCTTCTTTCAGTTCCATATAAGTCCGGTTGTCCCCGGAGGGTATACCGGTTCCGGATGCGGCCGACCTCTAGAGCACCCCGCATTCAGAGAGGTGGTAGAGCCTCCTTACCCGTTCGGCCGTCTCCTCGGAGACCGCCTCGCTGACGTGGGCGAGAACGGTATCGATGTCCTCCTCGGGCATACAACTGAGGCTTTCCCGGCCGGCAAGGATCTGGTCGACGAGGTACTCCCAGTCCTCGTCCGAGAGCCGGGCGACGCGCTCCGCAAAATCCTCTTCGTCCGCGGCGATGTGGTTCGAGACCGGCGGGAGGATCGAGTGGAACTCGTGGCCGGATTCCGGGCAGAGGATGCCGCTGTACTCGGGGGCCAGTTTTCGGAGGATGGCAAAATCCTTCTCGTCAAGTTCGCGTGTCATGATCTTGTCCATTTATGGGAGATACTTTCAGGTGAAAAGTGTTCGGCAGCTACGACTCCGAGAGGAGTCTTCCCGCCCAGGCGATGCTCTCGGTCTTGAGTTCCTCGAAGAAGGTGGCGACCACCTCTGGATCGACACCGAACGTCTTCGTGACCGCGGCGGTGATCTCGTCTGCGAGTATCCGTTTCTCCCTCAAGGGCCCTGCCTTCCGCCATACGAACGGTTATCACTGGCATGATCTCTCAAAGGAGAGTGGGACGGGGCGGTATTTATCGTTGCGCCGGCCGTCATCCGGCCGCCACTTCCTCTCCCAGCGTGAGCCCCACGATCTCCCTGACCGCCTGCCCGAACGGCTCCCACGCAACCGGGGGCACCCGGCACCGTCCGGCGTCCGCCAGCCGGGCGGCCGCACCGCTCACCTCCCGCTCGAGCACCCATCCGAGCGTCTGCCCCGTTCCGTTCCCCTCCAGGACAGACCGGAGGAGGAGCGCCTCCGACCCCGGCTGGCGGCGGGTGCCGCCGGTTGCGCGGAGATCCGCGATGTCGTCGGCGACCTGCATCGCCTTCCCGGCGGCGAGACCGAACTCGCCGAACGCGGCGACGACCGCATCCTCCTCCCCCGTCGTCATGGCCCCCCAGGCAGCCGCGAGCAAGAAGAGGCACCCCGTCTTTCTGGCGACGATCGCGTCGTAGAGTTCGGCCGCCGGGAGATCCGGCCCCCCGAGCATCTCCCAGGCCACGCCCCGGGCCATCCTCCGCTGGGCCGACGCGAGCATCGTCACGTACCCGGCACCGTAGGGGGCAGCGAGCGCGTAGGGGAGGGCGAGGATGCCGACGGCGTCGAGAATTGCCCGTCCGTCTCCCCGGGCGAGGTGGAGAGACGGTGCTCCACGCCGGGTAGCATCCCCGTCCAGCATATCGTCGAGGATGAGGCTTGCGGCGTGGGCGAACTCAACGGCGCAGGCGAGATCGAGCGCCTGGCGGGTGGGCGCCGTCGCGGGGGCGAGACCGGCGTGAACATAGAGGAGGAGCCCCGCCCGCATCCGCTTCCCCTGGAGCAGGAGCGGGAGGACTCCGGGATCGATTCCACCCTCGCTGTTCGCCACTTCCTCGATCCGGCGGTCGAGAACGGGCCGGATATCCTCCAGGTATTCGCGAAACGGTATCATGGCCTGTCACCCCCGGAGCACCGGTACACCCCGATAAGACCCTCCGCCGGTAAAAAAAGGTGTGGGTTCCCGGGTGCCGTGGATACCTTCATTGCCCTCCGCGACCCCGGGCCTTCCGGGAGTGGGATGGCGGTTGAGTTTCAAGGAGATAGGATACCTCGAACCCGGCGATGCGTTCGGAGACTGGCTCGCGGGCGTCCTCACCGACCGGGTACCAGAACGGTGCAGCGAGGTCCGGGTCTACCGGGTGGAACCCGCATCGCACGTCGTCTGTCGTTACGAGTTTGCCGGTGCCTCGTTCAGCGTGGTCGGCAAGTTCTTCGGTGCGCCGACGGGTGCGAAGACCTGCTACAACGCCGATGCGGCGATGAAGAACGAAGTTCGCCAGCTCTGTCGTGCGTCCTGCTGGATCCGCGTTCCCCGTGCCATCGCCACGAACAGCCGGTTTCACTCGGTCCTCGTGACCGAGTATCACCCCGGCCCGACACTCCGCGAGCTCCTCGATGCGGGGGTATCCCTCTACGAACCCCTGGCCGGCGTCGCGCACCTGCTCCGCCGGCTCCACGACGGTACGCGAACCTCATGCAAGCGAGAGCGCAGCTTCGCCTACTTTCACGCGCTGCTCGACCAGAACGCTCTCCCGGTCTCCCGGAGGAGAGAGTTCGAGCGCCTGCTCGGGGAGTGGTGGCACAGCCCGGTGATCGGCCCTGATGCCGGTTGCATGGTCCACGGCGACGCCACGCTCAGCAACTACCTCTTCAACGGCGATATCTGCGCCATCGACTTCGAAGGCGCCCGGAACCATACTCACCCGGTCCACGACCTCGGGATCCTGGCCGCGGAACTCAAGACATCGGCCGGGATCGGCTCGAAGGCCGAGGACTACATCGGTCACCTGCTCTGGCATTACAGCAGGAGCAAGGAAGAGTTCCGGCGCCATACCACCGTTCTCCCCTTCTTCATGGCGCTCGGGTACCTCAGGATCGCCCGGCTGCCCTGGCGGGCGGCGGAGCGTGACCGACTTTTAGTGGAGGCTGAGGCGTGTCTTTGCGCGATCCACCGGTAGAAGGGGTTCTCTTCGACTGCTACGGGACGCTCATCGATATCCTGAGCGACGAACACGATATCAAGACCTACCGGTGCCTCTCACGGTGGCTCCTCTACCAGGGTGCCCGGATAGCCCCGGAACGCCTGCGGGCGTGCTACACCGGCCGGGTGCGGGAGGCGGCCGACCGGACTGGGGAGCCCCACCCCGAGGTGCGGGTCGAGGAGGTCTTTGCCGGCATCTGCGCTGAACACAGCATCGGGGAGATCGATACCGTGCGGCTCGGTGCCGAGACCACCCGGACGTTCCGGGCCGCGTCGATCCGGCGTCTCGGTGTCATCGAGGCGAGCCGGAGGCTGCTCGACCGGTTTTGCAAGCAGAAGACAGGGGCCGTCTCGAACGGGCAGCGGGTCTTCTCGGAGCAGGAGATGCGGGCGTTCGACCTCTACGATCGTCTCGACTTTGTCATCTTCTCCTCAGATCTCGGCTACCAGAAGCCGGACCCACGGATATACGCGGCGGCCCTCGACCGGATGAAACTCCCCGCCCGAAATGTCCTCTTCATCGGGGACAACCCCGAAAACGACGTCGACGCGCCCCGGGAGATCGGCATGCAGGCGTTGCACATCGAGGAGGCGTGGCGGCGCTACGGGGTCTGACGACGGCGAGCTCGCTCAAACCGGGGTGGAACGTCGGCTGAAACGGCATCTCTACCGTGTCGGGATGGAAAAGATCGATCTTGCCGCCAGATTCTCCTCTATGCCATCTGCGCCAGGATGTGCTGCACCGTCTCGGGATATTGCTTCTCAAGCTGGTTCTTCTTGAGATTCTCCCTCACGATCCACCGGATATCCTGGTCATCAAGGGTCGCAAGCTGCCGCAGATACTCAAAGCCGGGCGTGGGGAGAGCGGCGATGACCACGCTGTGCGTGTAGCCGAGCGACTTTCGGAGCGCACGGAAGGCCTCGGACCGCCGCTCTTCCGCGGTGTAGATCCGGATCAGGATCTTTCGGTGGAACCGGAGCGCCGCCTCTGCGAGATCGGGCTCGTCCAGGAGATCCGGTTCGGCGATCCCCGCGATCGCGGCCCGCATGGCAAGCCAGGAACCCCCCTCCACCCAGACCTCCAGCTCCGTTACCGCCGTATCGCGCTGCCGGGAGAGGAGATCCTGAAGCCCCATCGCCACCGCTTCCCTGATCCGCCACCGCGGGTCGAGGGAGGCCTCCGCGAGGTGCGTGAGCGCCGCGCCGACGCATCCCGGTGAGACCGACCCGATCGCCCCGATACCCCGAACACCGCAGAACCCGAGGAACTCGTGCGGGTCGCCCGACGGGGCATCTTCCGGAGAGACGCAGGCAAGCTCGACGCAGAGGTCCCAGAGCAGACGCAGGTCGTCGGAATCGACAATGGCAAACTCCTGCACGGTCCCGGAAAACGCCTCCGCAAGCTCCAGGTTCGCCCGGGGTCCAGGAAGACAGCTCCCCGCGACAAGGTAGGCAAGCAGGTCTCCGGCGTCGCCGCTCGAGAGAAAACCTGTGAGCAGCCGGGCAACCTCCTTGATATGGGTCTCTTTATGGGTCATTGTCCGTAGAGAAGAACGATCCCGGGGAAGTAAAAATGATCGCTATCGCGGGGTCAGGGTCGCGACAAAGGCGCCAAGCGCCGCATGGACGTTCTCGCCGTTCCGCGCGGAGATCGGGTGCACCGTCTCCCCGGGGAGGGCGTGGCTGACGGCCTCGGGTGCCGCACCAGGGCAGTCGCATTTGTTCGCCATGAACGCAAGCGGCACGTCGAGGGGCTTCAACTGGTCATAGAAGTACCTCGTCATCGCGTCCACGCCCGTCGTGGCATCCACAACGATGATCGCGCCGTCCATCCCGCGCGAGATGATCTGCCGGACAAACTCGAACCGCTCCTGCCCCGGCGTCCCGAAGAGGAAGACGGACTTGTCTCTCACCGTCAATCGGCCGAAATCGAATGCAACGGTCGTGGGGCCACCTTCCGAGGACGCCTCGATGTGGCGGCTGCGGGGATCGAGGGCCTGGATGAAACTGGACTTGCCTGCGTTGAAGGAACCGAAAACGACGATCTTGAGCCTGCCTTCTGCCATTATATCCTCTATCTACGTCAGGATGATTTAGAGTTTCGCTATGGAGGCACCGTGGTGTGGATAGAAGCGTATCCGACCGCCGACAAGAAAAATCCTTCCGCCCCGATGGAGGGAGAAACAATCGCCCTTCCGCTCCGCCAGGGTTTCTGCGCCGCCCGGCGCAACCGCCCAACATCCATATAACCAGCGGATATCCAAGGTACTGGTATGGAGCCGGACGAAGTGGACGTTATCGCGCAGGAGATCATGGTCACCCTGGACAACCTCTTCCTTGCAGAAAAGCAGGCGCGGCTCCAGATCTCCGCACTTGAGGAACGGCAGCATCCCCTGGCCGCGACGTTCGAGATGGTCAGCGACATGGATGCGGGCACCGCCATAGAGGAGGCGCTTGCCGGGCTCGGATTCGAGTACCACACCATCGACGAGGACGCCGAGCTCTGGATCTCGGACGAGCACGCGCTGATGGTCTTCCTTTACTTCACCGACCCGGACGGGCGGTACTACAACTACCGGATCGTCGCGTTCGACGTCGTCGGCGAGAAAGAGGAGCTGCCCGCATGATCGGCGTGGAGGCGGCGAACCTTCCGCCGGCAGGGAGGAGAGATGCCGTGCCAGATACTATATACTGTAAACGAGATCGGGTGCAGCGAGAACCGGGAGGGGTCGGGATGGAGCGCTCGGTAAAACGCCTCATGGAAGATAGGGAGAAACGGCGCGAGGAGAACATCGGCAAGTACATCGAACTGCTCTCGGACGAGTGCATCCCCTACCGGCTGCGGGCGGCCGAGGCGCTCGGATACTGCGCCGACCCCCGCGCAGTCGAGCCGCTGATCGCCGCCCTCGCGGACCGCGAGAACGAGGTGCGGTGGGTTGCCGCACAGGCGCTTGGGAGGCTCTGCGATACGCGGGCGGTCGAACCGCTCCTCGCCCTCCTCGATGACCGCGAACGGTGGACGCGGCGCGGTGCCGCCTGGTCGCTCGGCGAGATCGGTGACCGGCGCGCGGTCGAGCCCCTCCTCGCCCTTCTCGGCGACGAAAAGAAAGATGTCAGGCTGACCGCCGCCGAAGCGCTCGGAAAACTCCGTGACGTGCGGGCGGCAGATCCCCTCTCCGCCGCGCTCGAGGGCGAGGAGGAACCCGAGGTCCGGACGGCAATCCGCCGGACGCTTCGCGAGATAACCGGCGAGGCGGGATTTTGACCCCCGATGGAGAGCGGAGGCTCTTTCGCTACTATCCGGAGGACTTCGGAGCACTCCCCGTCCGGGTCGTCCACATGGACCTTGTCTTCGACGTCTACGACGGCCACACCCGGGTCTCCTCCGCCCTCACCGCCGAGACGCTCGACGCACCGCTCCCGTCGCTCTCCCTGAACGCCCGCGACCTGGACATCCTCCGTGTAGAGTCCGCCGGATACGCCGTCACCCACATCTATGACCGGGACGCGGCGACCCTCACCGTCGCCTTCGATCCCCCCGTCCCGCCCCGGACACGGTTCACCCTCGATACCGAGACGATCTGCCGGCCGAGCACCCACATCCTCGAAGGCCTCTACTACGATGGGTTGTGCTCCGGCGGGCCGCCCACCCAGATCACCCAGTGCCAGCAGTGGGGGTTCCAGCGGCTGGTCCCGTGCCTCGACGACATGACCGCGAAGTGCACTTACTCGACGACGATCATCGCGGATAACGGGTATTCGGCCACCATATCGAACGGCGACCCGGCAGGGGCCCGAATCCCCTGCGCCCCCGGCCGCTCCATGCAGCGATACGAGAACACGAAGACGCCGATGGCGCCCTACCTCTTCTTCCTCGGGGTGGGGTGCTACGACACCCACCGGCGGGAGTTCGAGTATCCCGACGGGCGGACGTTCGTCCTCGAACTCCTCGTGAAACCCGGCTCCGATGCGGCGGCGGCAGAGCGTGCGCTCGATATTCTCGCGGACGCAGTGATGTGGGTCCACCTCTTCACCGGCCCGGCGCAGTACCGCGACCGCGAG
This sequence comes from Methanobacteriota archaeon, assembly GCA_023393455.1. GTDB lineage: Archaea > Halobacteriota > Methanomicrobia > Methanomicrobiales > Methanoculleaceae > Methanoculleus. The sequence continues at coordinate 83,502 of JAEWLJ010000007.1, forward strand.
ACCCGGGAAGAGGTGTGGCGGCTCGTGCAGGTGCGCGACGGGGCGAGACGCTCCGGTGACGCCCAGACGCTCGAAGAGACCCGCAAGTCACTCAAATACCTCATCTCGACCATCACCCCGGGGTATGCCTACACCGGGGCGGTCTACCGGGAGATCGCCATGCAGAACTCCGACTTCGGCGGGATGGAGAACGTCGGGAACACGACGATCGCCGCGAACCGGATCATGCCCGGGCCGGAGACCACCGACCCGGCCTTCGAGTACCTGGTCAGGGTGAAGGCCCACGAGTACTACCACAACGAGAACGGCTCCGAGGTGACAGGATGGAGCCCGTTCGAGATCTGGCTCAACGAGGCCGTGACCGTCCACGTCGAGAACCAGCACCATGCCTTCCTCTTCGGTGAGACCTACTCGCGCATCAAGACGGTGCTCGACCTCCTCGACCCCGCGGCCGGGACGCTCACCCTCGACCGGGGCGCAGGGTCGATGCCGATCGAACCGGACGGTTTCAACGACCCGAACGACCTCATCACGGGCGTCACCTACGTGAAAGCCCCCGAGTTCGTCAGGATGATCGAGACATTGATGGGGAAAGAGGTATTTGCCGAAGCGCTCGGCCGCTACCACGACCGGTTCCGGCACGCGAACGCCTCGCGGGCGGACTGGCTGCACTGCATGGAGGAGGTCTCGGGGCAGGACTTCACGGGAATGGCTGCGGTCTGGCTGAAGGAGAAGGAGTACCCGGTCCTCACGGTGACGCCCGGGTACGACCCGGCCGGACGGCGGTTCACCCTCTCATACCGCCAGAGCCGGTCACCCGGCGGCCGAACCTGGGAGTTCCCGTTCCGGTTCGCGCTCGTCGATGTCACTGGCGGGGATATCCGGGAGGAGACCGTCCGGATCGCCGACGAGGCCGGAGAGATCGTCCTCGACGGCGTCGACCGGCCCGCGTTCCTCTCGCTCAACCGCGGCTACTCATTCTACGGTAAGACGGCGTACCGGCCGCCGGAGGATGAGCTCTACCTCCAGGTCGAGAGAGACCCCGATACCGTCGGCCGGTTCACCGCGTTCCTCGCACTCGCCGACCGGGAGATGCTCCGGCTCCTCGAGGACCCACGCGCGACGGTCTCGAAGCGGTTTCCCGATCTCTGCGCCACCCTCCTCGCCGACGACGCCCTCATGGAGGAGGCGGGCGGGCAGTTCCTGACCATCTTCCCCTCGGTCGAGGACGAGCGGTTCGCCCACCACTACCGGGCGCTCCACGACGCCCGGCAGGCGATCTATGCCGCCGTCGCCGCACGGGGCGGCGAGACCCTCCTTCGCGTCTACCGTCAGGCGGCAGGAGCGCCCCCCTCAGGGCCGGGCAGCCTGGAGGAGGAGGCCGCGGCGATCCGGCGACGGCAGAGGAAGAACACCTGCCTCTCGATCTTCGCGACCCTCGACACGGCGGAGGTCCATCACCTGCTCCTCCGCCAGTTCCAGGAGGCGACGGCCGCAACCGACCGCCTCGCCGCATTCTCGCGGATCCTCGAGAGCAGCATCCCGGAACGCCTGGATATCCTTGATCGGTTCGCGGCCGAATCAGCGAAGAGTCCCGTCGCGTGGGAGTCGTTCCTCGCCACGGTCGCCGCAAGCGACTGCGGCGACCTCGTCTCCATCCTGCAGCGTATCGAGTCCTCGCCCGCCTTCTCGATCGAGCAGGCCGACCAGCAACGGGCACTCTATGGGCGGTTCGCACTGAACCGGAAGCGGTCGCTCGAGACCGAAGAGGGGCGAGGCTACCTCGCGGAGATCCTCCGGCGGCTCGCCCCGGTCAACGAGTACAGCACCGTCCGGGCTCTCGATGCGTTCGCATTCATCGATGCGATGGAGCCCCGCCACCGGGTCCCGGCGGTCGCGGTGCTCGCCGACCTCCTCGCCACCCTCGATGCCGGGGCGTATCCGGCCGTCTACAACAACGCCCGCCGCTTCCTCCTCGGCGCCCCGGAGGCCGTCCGCGCCTACGAAGCGGAGCACGGGGGGATCCCGGCACTCAGAAGTCCCGCCCCCTGACGCCCATAGATCTCCCGGCCGCGATCACCACCTCACACCGAAGATCGGCTCCTCCTCGACGAGGTTCGTGATCCTCCGGACGCTCGCCTCCACCGGGACGTCCTCTCCGCGGCAGAGCCCGATTTTGAGTTGTTCCAGGCCTGCAGCCACCGAGTCGTCCTTCGAGCGAACGCCGCTGACCGTCACTCGAAACGTCAGCGTCACCAGCCATTGCGTCGTCTCCATCTCTTCCCCCTCTGAGCGTGGGCGGAGTATACCGCCGGCGGGAGATAAAGACAGCTCATGACCGGGAGGCGACAGATCGGATACCTCTTTTTCCAGCAAAAAAAGAGTGGATTGATGGGCGAGACCGGAGAGCAGCACGGCATTATGAGAACGTACAGAGAGGTGCTAAAGCGTTTCATCACGAATGGAGGTATCGTTGCAGTCACGCATCCGGTCGACCAACCCCGTACCTGCCCGCCGTATCCCGGCCACAATATAATTCTAGTACGATAAAAGGTTTCCGCGGCACCTATCGTAACACCCCACCCCGGGCAGACGGGAGCAGCCACCCACAACGCATATATACCCGCCGCGAACTCCGGGACTCCGCACAGAAGAGGTGAGGAGTGATCCAGGTATCCGCGGCTGCACCCCGAAAGGGCATGAAAAGGCTGACGATCGGCTGCTTTGTGGGCGCACTCGTTCTCGTCCTGCTGCTCGTCCCGGCGGCCGCGGAGTCGGTCTTCGTCTCCAACTACACCGTCGCCCCCGCCGTCCTGATGCCCGGCGACGAGGGGACGATCACCGTGATGCTCACGAGCACCGCCCAGCCGGCCACGGGTTCGCCGCTCAACATCCAGCTCGACCCCGGCACCGGGGAGGCGAACACCTCGACGGAGACTGAGGTGGAGAACGCCTACATCGAGAACGTGCTCCTGCACAGTACGGACGTCGAGGTCCTGACCGGGAGTTTCCGGGACATCGGCGAGATCGGCCCCGGCCAGTCCTTCCCGGTCACGTTCCGGATTCGCGCCCCCGGAGAAGACGGGATCTACTTCCCCGAGGTCTGGGTCAGCGTGCGAGACGGGGAGAATGTACGGTACCCCGTGCCGGTGAACGTCAACTCCGCACCCCTGATCAGGAGGCCCGCGCTCCGGGTGGAGAGAACCGTCCCGGCGTCCGTCAATCCGGGCGACCCCTTCAACGTCACGCTGACCATCCATAACGACGGCCAGGCCACTGCAAACGACATCTCCATCGGCGTCAACGCGACCTCCGGCGGGATCGCCCCGCGGAACGCGGAGAACTACTACATCCCCGAACTCGCGGCGGGAGGGGACGCCGTCCTGAACCTGACCTTCGAGACCGATACGAGCGCGCCGCTCGGCCTTACGCCGATCGAGGTCACCGTCGACTACCGGGGCGCCGACCTCGCGCCGTCTAGAGAGGTCGCAACGGTCGGGGTTCCCGTCGTCGGCAGTGCCGAGATGGGTGTCGCCTCCATCAGGACCGAACCCGCCCGGATCACCGCCGGGGATACGGTCGACCTGACGATCCGGCTGGAGAACACCGGGACGGCGGACGCGGAGTCGGTCAGGGCGACGATCGAGGATCTCGCCTTTTCAGGCTCAAAAGAGGCGTTCCTCGGGACGATCGAGCCGGGGAACGACGGACCGGCCATCTTCTCCCTTGTAACCGGCGAGGCGGGGGAGTTCGGCTACACCCTCGTCGTCCAGTACACCGACGACTACGGTGAACATACCGTCCGGCAACCCCTGCAGATCATCGTCACCGGGCAGAACCCGGTCCCGGTGATCGCGGTCGCGGCAGCCGTCCTCATCGTCGCCGTCGCTGTCGCGATCTACTGGTACCGGCGGCGAAAGGAGGAGTGACCGCGGTGTTCTCAGGGATCAGGGTCTCCGCGTTCCTGGCGTGGAAGTCGATCCAGCGCGGGAACCGGGGGACGTTCGCCCTCACCATCATGATCATCGCCCTCATCTTCGTGAACCTGGTCTTCCTGCCCTCCATCATCTCCGGGGTTGTCGTGACCTTCGAGACCCAGTCGATCGACTTCGACCTCGGGAACCTGGTCATCGAGCCCCGGGAAGGCAGCCGCTACATCGACGGCGTGGACGGCCTCCAGAGGAGGATCGAGCAGCTCCCGGGGATCACGGGCACGTCGCCCCGGATAGCCGCCGGGGTGACGTTCTCATACCGGGGTCGCAACACCGCGAGCACGCTCTACGGCATAACCCCGGACGACGAGCGAACGGTGACCAGGATCGCCGATTACATGACCGCGGGGGAGTTCCTCTCAAACGGGGACACCGATGCAATCGTGATCGGCGCGACCCTCGCGGGGACAGAGGGGGAGGAGGCGGGCGGCCTTCCCTCGCTCGAGGGTGTCGGGGTCGGCGATTCGATAGAAGTGGCCTACCCGAACGGCGAGACAAGGACCTACCGGGTTAAGGGGATCTTCGAGACCCAGTCCTTCGGCGTCGATACGGCGGCCTTCGTCACCACCCGCGAGATGAGCGGGGTGCTCGGGCTCGACGACCAGGCATCCATGATCCTGGTGAAGACCGCGGTCAACGGCAGGGAGGAAGAGTACAAGACAGAGATCCTCTCCTACGGCATCCAGGAGGATTTCTGGACGTTCCGGGAGAAGTCGGGCGGGTTCGTCGACCAGGCGATCCAGAGTTTCAACATCATCAACGCCATCTCGACGCTCGTCAGCCTGATCATCGCCATCGTGGTGGTCTTCATCGTGATCTTCATCAACACCGTGAACCGGCGGCGCCAGATCGGGATCCTGAAGGCGATCGGGATCGACCAGCAGATCATCATCAACTCCTACGTCCTCCAGGTGCTCTTCATCACCGCCGTCGGGGCGCTCGTCGGGATCGTCCTGAACGCCGGGGTATCGGCTTACCTTACCGCCTACCCGCTCGTCTTCCCCGGCGGCCCGGTCTACCCGGACGTGGAGGCGTCGGCCATCCTCCGGAGCATCGCGAGCCTCTTCGCGGTCTCCGTGGTGGCGGGCTATGTCCCAGCATGGCGGATCGCGCGGGAGGATATCCTCACCGCAATCAGGGGGTGAGCAGATGATCGTCGCGGAAAACCTCACGAGGGTCTACACGATGGGGAACGTGGAGGTCCGGGCCCTTGCGGGCGTCTCGCTCGAGGTCGCAAAAGGAGAGTTCGTCGGGATCATGGGGGCGAGCGGCAGCGGCAAATCGACGCTCCTCCACATCCTCGGGCTCCTCGACCGCCCTACGTCCGGAAGAGTCACGATCGACGGGACAGACGTCCTTGGCCTCTCCGACCACCGGCGAACCCTCTTCCGTCTGAACCGGCTCGGCTACGTCTTCCAGGACTACGCGCTGATCGGCGAACTCACCGCGCTTGAGAACGTCTACTTAACACCGCTCGTCCGGGGCATGCCGAAAGCCGAATACCTCGAGCGGAGCGCCGATATCCTCCGGCGGGTCGGTCTTGGCGACCGGATGGATCACCGGCAGAGCGAACTCTCCGGCGGCGAGCAGCAACGCGTCGCGATAGCCCGGGCGCTCGTCAATAATCCGAGCATCCTGCTCGCCGACGAACCCTGCGCGAACCTGGACAGCCAGACCTCGAAGAGCATCCTCGACCTCTTTGCACGGCTAAACGAGGATCTCGACCAGACAATCGTGATGGTCTCGCACGAGGACTGGCACAAAGATTACTTCTGCCGGGTCGTCACCCTCCGGGACGGGCTGATCGAGGAGGTGACGGAGTGCAGGAAGAGGGCGTAACCCCGCTCGGGGACGCTCGCCGCAAAAGGGGGCACCGAAATTAATATAAACAACCCGAAATACAACCCAGGCCGGTGAGAGGCATGCAGGAACAGAAGAGATTCAGGTGCAAGGATCTCGGCCTTGCGTGCGAGTTCGAGGAGAAGGCCAACGAGAACGAACTGATGAAGCGGGTCGAGGGGCATATCCAGACCGCCAGATGAACCCGGAGCAGCCGGAAGTGCAGGAGAAACTCCGTAAGGCGATGCAGTGAGGGCGCACGGCGCTCTCGCTGAGACGGCAGGTTCATGTAGGGTGCACGCCCCGTGACCGGGTATGGCGCAACATTCGCATTCCCGCCGACACCTTCCCGAGGATGACGCCGCACGGCGCCGGTGGCAGCACCCCGAGTCCATCCTCGAAGGGATCGGGGTCGAACCCGGCTCGACCTTCATCGACGTCGGGTGCGGGGAGGGGTTCTTCGCGCTCCCGGCAGCGCGGATGGTCGGGCCGCACGGCCGCGTCTGCGGGATCGATATCGATGCGGAGGCTCTCGATCTCCTGCAGGAGAAGGCTTTTTCTGAGGGGCTTGACAACGTCGTCCTCCATCGTGGGATGGCCGAGGAGTATGTTCTCTGCAACGGCTGTGCGGACGTCGTCTTCTTCGGCATCGACCTCCACGACTTCGCCGATCCGGTCAGGGTTCTTGTAAACGCGGGAAGGATGGTAGCCCCCGGAGGAGTGATCGTCGATCTCGACTGGAAGAAGGAACCGCTCCCCCTCGGCCCGCCGACAGCGAGAAAGTTCAGCACGGAGCATGCGACGGCGTTGATGGCGGAGGCGGGACTGGAGGTCAGGGCGGTGGCGGAGTCAGGGCCGTATCATTACATCGTCACGGCCGTGCCGGGAGATAAAAAGAAGGGTTAGGGGTTACTTCAGGTTCGCGATGCCGCCGTAGTTGACGGCGTTCACGAACGCATCGAGATCCGATTTGGACCCGCCTTCAACACTGACGTAGACCATGAACCGATCGTTCACGCCGACCCAGGTGCCGTAGGAATCAGGCTTGGTGAAGTACTCCCAGGACGGGTAGCCGCCGGTCTTCCCCTGCTTGTAGTAGCCCTCGGTCGACTCGAACGAGATCATCGAGTCCCAGGACTGCCAGTAGCCCACGTCGTAGTAGGCCGAATCCTGGATCATGATCGTCGCCCGGGCGTCCCCCCTGTCATAGTCACGAGTCGCCCAGGTCCACTGGCTCTCCTCGTCCGCCCATGTCATCCCGGCAGGATCTTCTGCAGTCCAACCTGCAGGCGCGTCCGGAAGGAACGCAATCAACGCCGTATACGAGACCGCGGTCACGCTGCCCGGTGCACCCCCGGGGGCGGCGGTGACGCTGGTGGTGGCCGCCGGGCCGGCTCCGGAGGAGGCCCCGCCGGTCGTATCCGTCGTACCTGTACAGCCTGCCGTCATGAGGCAGAGCGCGAGCAGCGCAAAGAGTCCCAGAACCGTTGCTGGTGAGATGTTTCTCATAATGATGCCCTCTGAACGATTAAAATGATGGAATTATATTTATAAGTTGTTGTTTCGCTCCTTCGGCCGTTTTAACCGTCTAGAGACTTTTTGAGCATGCACGAGTCCCTCTGAATGATTCCGACGCGATCATATCCCGATATACCCTGATGACGAATGTCATTTCCGGGAGCTTACGACATCTATTTACCCATTCAAGAAGACCCTACCTCATGGTTCAGAGAAAGAGCATCTACAGCGTCCTGGTTGCAGGACTGCTGGCAATCTGCCTCCTTGGTGCCGGCTGCACGTCGCAGCCGGAGGAGGGGACTCCGACCGCGGCACCCACGCCCGTAGCGACCGCGGAGTACGCCTTCAACGAGACGAACAACAACGAGACCGTCACTGTCCCGGCTGGAAGCAACATCACGATCAGCCTCGCCGAGAACCCGACGACCGGCTACGAGTGGAACGTCACCTCGTCGACCGGACTGCAGCTCGTGAATGAGACACACGATGCACCCCAGACCGAACTTGTGGGCGCTCCCGGAGTGCACGTATGGGAGTACACTGCCGTAGAGTCCGGTGCCGCGGAGTTTTCCGCGATCTACAAGCGCTCCTGGGAAGAGACGACCGGAAACGAGACCACGTTCTCGATGGCCTTCGTCATCGAGTAACAACACCCTCTCTTTTTTTTACCGTCGCGGCCCGTTCCCGAACCGCTGCAGAACCGCCGCGCTCCTCCACGGCCCACCGTACGCCGCATAAACCTGTTCCGGCCCGAGGGCAAGGAGATCCGCGATGCTCCTCTTCGCCGCCACCGGATCGTCCATCCTGAAGGGCAGCCGGGGTCTTCCGCCCGGAAAGAGAGACGAGAGCAGATCGCCGACGATGGCAGTGCCGCCGGCGAGAAGAACCGAGACCGAGCCGGGGGTATGTCCCGGCGTGGGAACGATCCTGCCCCGGAGACCGAACGCCCCGAGGTCGGCTACGCCTCCGATGAGGATATCGGGCTCAACGCCCCTCGAACCGGAGACGATTCTTCGCTCGTGTGCAAGCCGGATCAGGCCCGGGACGACCCGGACCGGAAAGCGCGGGGCGCCGACCCCGGGGCGCACGGCAGCGGCATCGGCCTCATGGACGGCGACCGGTGCGCCTATCGGTTCCCGGAGCGCGTCGGCACTCCCGTAATTCTCCGGATGCCCGTGCGTGACCAGGATCAACGAGACCTCGTCGCACCCGATGCCCGCCTGCTTCATCGCGGCCAGGATGGCCACTTCATCCCCGGGATTGCCGGTATCCACCAGGAGCACGCTCCGGTCCCTGACGATGAACGCGGTGGTCGTGCCGAGCGGCACGGCGACGATCGCCGGGAGGCAGCGGACGACGGGGCTCTTCGTCTTCTGCTCCAGGACCCGCCCACACCCCGCAGAACCCACCGTACTCCGACCATCGCCGTTCATAGCATCCTCACCCCGGGATGCCTTCTCCCCACATCAACGATTCGGTCGGGGCGAGGAGCGGGGGGGTGGAGTGCGCCCGGAACAGGTCGGAGATCCGGTAGAATTATCGGACAACACCTTCTCCGGCAGCGTTTCAATATACATATATATCGTAAAAAGCGATTCTGAACCTATGGCAAATGAGAAACTGGAACCCCGACACCTCCTTGCAATCCTCGTAGTCCTCTCTCTCGCGCTCGTCATTCCGGCAGCCGCACAGGAGACCGGCACCCGGCTGGTGCAGCCCGGTGAGACGATCGAGGTGGGGGCCGAACCGATCGTCCTCGATCTCATCGGTCTTCGCAACGCGAGTTCGTTCAACGCGATCACGGAACTCCGGAAGTACCAGGGCGACAACCCCGCACGATCGGTCCAGCGTGTTCTCGGCGTCCCGAAGGACAGTTACTTCAAGATCAACAGCCACACATTAAAAGGGCATTATGGGCGCTATTTCGCGTATAGTAAAGAAGACGGCGTGATTCACGACAGCAGCATCGTCTTTGTCCAGGCCCCGCCGCCCGCGGCCACCGAAACACCCACAGAGACGCTGACATCCACGGAGGCGCCGACGGCGACGGCCACAACCGCCACGGAACCGACCCGGGCGCCGCTCCCGGGATTGATCGCGATCGCCGCGATCGCTCTCGCCGGACTGCTCGGGATAGCGCAGAAGCGGTAAGCTGATCCCACGGTACCACTTGAGGAGGCACCACAGATATCCCCGACCGGGTAAACAGGCTACCGGTCGGCCTCATAACTTTTCTTTGGGGACGTCTCTTTGCAGGTCGATATTATATACAACCATACCCACTCCCCGCCCGGAGAAGGATCACCTATGCGGGGACCGCCGGCACCACGCGGCCACCATCTTCCGCGAGACGTCCCTCTCACCAGATCGATGCCATAGAGGGAGACTGCTGTTCGCAGGATGAGGTGAGAACCCTCCCCCGTGAATGAAGGGAACCCACCCGGCCGGTGCTCCAGAGAAGCGGCAACCGGGGGGTTTCGGGAGGCACAAACGATGAACGGACGTAATCTCTATCTACCGGCGGTGGCGCTGATCGCCCTCGCGCTCCTCGCCGGTGTCGCAACGGCCGCCGAACACCAGGTCACCAACGCCACGGTCGGACAAGTCTACTCAACGGTCCTCGACGACCGCATCCTCTGGTCCGACAACCAGACCGGGGACTACGACGTCTACCTCTACACCCTGACCGGGGAGACCGAGGAGACACTCTCTCCGCCGGAGAGCGACCAGTTCGCGACAGCGCTCCCCGCGGGCATGGGGATGAGCGGAGACCGGGTTGTCGGGGAGGACAACCGGAGCGGGAACCGGGACATCTACACCTGGATCCCTGACGAGGCGGCGCAGCCCGGACAGCAACCGGCCAGGACGCCTGCCCCATCTGCGCCCCTGACACCCGGAACACCCGGAGTGCCCGGTACAACCACCCAGCCGACGGCCACACCGACGCCGGAAGCAACGGTGACCATGCCGCCCGATGACCTGACGGAGACCTTGACGCCGATAAGAACCCTGCCACCGGTGACCTTCCCGACGGTGACCTTCGTAACCCTCGAACCAACCCAGACACCGTTCCTCCTGTAACGGGGACCGGGCGGCGCAGGTCGTGAGGCTATCCCGGAGATGAGGGGTTCCTCTCCAGAACCCCTCGCCCCGGGACCTTCGGCACCATGCTCCCCTGTATCGCGAGACGGACCCCGCAGGCATCGGTCCGGGAGCGTCCGCTCGCCGCGGAGAAAAACAAAAAGGGAGGGTATCGGGGGGGTGATTACGCCAGGTAGTCGTCCGGGCGCGGAATCTGCTCTTTCAAGCCCTTGCGCTTGCGGATGGCCTTGACCACGTCGGTCACGATACCGGAGGGGATCAGTTCGAACCCGACGAACTCGGTGCTCCACATCGCGCGCCCTTCCGTGGCAGACCGGATATCTCCGGCAAACCCAAAGAGCTCGGCGACCGGTGCCCGGCCGACGATCGTCATGGTGTCGCCCTCGCTGAGCATATCGAAGACCTGACCGCGCCGACCCTGGATCTGCGAGGTCGCCGCGCCCATCTGGTCGCTCGGGACGGTGATCTGGATCTTCTGGATCGGTTCGAGGAGCGAGTCGCCGCCCATCAGGAGGCCTGCCTTGACAGCGCTCCGGACAGCCGGGATGACCTGAGCGGGACCACGGTGGATGGCATCCTCGTGGAGTTTCACGTCCACCAGCCGGATCTTCAGGTTCTGGACCAGCTCGTCGGCAAGCGGACCGCCGCGGAGTGCCTCACGCCAGCCGTCGAGGACCAGTTCCATCGTCTCGTTAAGGTACTGGATACCTTTCGTCATGTCGATGAACATGTTGGTCCCCTCGATCGCCTTGATATTCTTGGCCTCGTCCTTATCCATACCGGCAGCAACGAGGGCATCACGGCGCTCGACAGCCTGCTGGCTCATCGAGATCTCGCCTTCAAGGATCAGCTTCACGATCGCCGGGTCCATCGGTTCGAGTTCGATGTAGAACCGGTTGTGGCGGTTCGGCGACTTCCCTTCGACCGGACCGGCGGTGCCCGTGATCGTCTCACGGTAGACGACGATCGGCGGGGAGGTGAGGATATCGACGCCCTTGTCGCGCTTGATACGGCCGGTGATGATCTCGAGATGGAGCTCGCCCATGCCGCTGATCAGGTGCTCGCCGGTCTCCTCGTTGATCGAGACCTGCACCGTCGGGTCTTCCTTCGCCACCTGCCGGAGAACCTCGACGAGTTTCGGGAGGTCCTTCATGCTCTTCGCCTCGACGGCGACGGTCATGACCGGCTCGGAGTAGTGCTTCAGCGACTCGAACGGAATCATATCGATGAGCGACGTGACGGTCGAACCGACGATGGCGTCCTTTAAGCCCGTCACGGCCGCGATGTTGCCGGCGGCCAGCCCGTCCACCTCAATCCGCTCGGCACCCATGAAGATGCCGACCTGGGCGAGGCGGTTCGCGCGTTTTGCCGCACCCATGATGTAGCACTCGGTGCCCCGGCGGAGCGTTCCCGAGAAGAGACGGCCGGTGGCGACCTCACCTGCATGTGGGTCGAACGATATGTCGGTGACCATCATACAGACAGGGCCGTTCGGGTCGCAGTTGATCATTGCCTTGCCCTCGGGGGCGTTGTAGTCGCCGTGCCAGATGATGTGGATACGCCGGTCCTGGGCCTGGAGGGGGTTAGGCAGGTGTTTGACCACCATGTCGAGGAGCACAGCATGCAGTGGGCTGTTCTTTGCCAGCCACTTCATGTCGCCGGAGTTGCACTTCTCAAAGACATCCTTGAACGAGACCCCGCTGCTCTTCATGAAGGGGACCGAGACGGCCCAGTTGTAGAGCGCAGAACCGAAAGCAACGGTGCCCTTTGCGGCATCGAGCTTCCAGCCATCGTTGTACATCTTCTCGTTCATGCCTTTGATCAGCTTGTTGACCTTGTCGATCACCTTCGCAAGGCGGATCTGCATCTCCTGCTCGTCCACCTTCAGCTCGTTGACCAGCCGGTCGACCTTGTTGATGAAGAGAACCGGGCGGACACCCTCTTTCAAGGCCTGCCTGAGCACCGTCTCCGTCTGGGGCATGGTGCCTTCGACCGCGTCCACCACGACGACGGCGCCGTCCACTGCGCGCATGGCACGGGTCACGTCACCGCCGAAGTCCACGTGACCGGGGGTATCGATCATGTTGATGAGATACTCTTCCCCGCCGTACTCGTGAACCATCGAGACGTTGCTCGCATCGATGGTGATACCGCGTGCCTGCTCTTCCTCGTCGGAGTCCATGAAGAGCTGCCGACCGGCGAGCTCCTCGCTGATCATGCCTGCGCCTGCAAGCAGATTGTCTGAGAGTGTTGTCTTTCCGTGATCGATGTGGGCGACGATGCCGATGTTGCGGATCCGCTCCGGCTTGTCCATCAGCTCCGTCACCCGCTCTACCATCTTCTTTCGTCGGGTCATGTTTCACCAAAAAAATAAAGGATATTAGCGAGCAGCCTTTGCAATCCGCTCTCTCTCTTCTTTCTTCGAGACGGCGTAAGAACGGGTGTCGCCGTTTGCGGCTGAGATCAGTTCTTCGGCAAGCGCTTCGCTCACGCTCTTCTTCTTCTTGTGGCTCGCCTGCAGGACACCAGCGGTGATGAACCGCAGGGCGATGTCGACACGCCTCTGGGGAGCGGTATCGACCGACTTCGGGACGTTGATACCGCCGTACTTCAGCCGGACGGTCTCCTCGCGGGGCCCGGTGTTCGCGACTGCGTCCACCAGCACCTGAACCGGGTTCTTCTTGGTCTTCTTGTAGACGATCTCGAAGGCGTCCCGGACGATGCGGATGGCGAGCTCCTTCTTACCGGTGTTCTTCTCGGTCTGCATCAGTTTGTTGATCAACCGCTCGACGATCAGCATGTTGCTCTTGTTGAACTGCTGGCCGACGAGCTTGCCGCAGGAGTGCGGCACGATCATCGTGTGCAGGTTTACGTAACGACCGAGGCTCGGATCCAGTATCTCCACCTCGGTCATGTCCCAGCGGTTAAAGAGGAGCTGTTGTGCCCCTGATTCCGCTTCTGCTGCTTCTACCATTACCTACTTACCTCCGCGGCTTCTCCTTGCGCCCGATGACCATCTCGTGCAAGCTGACGTTGTTCACTTTGGTCACGACGAACCGGACTCCGGGGATGTCACCCTTCGACCGGCCCAGCCTGCCGCCGATGCCCTCGATCTCGACTTCATCGTGCTCGTCGATGAAGTTGATGGCACCGTCGCCGACGGCGAACGCAGTCACCTGGCGGCCGTTCTTGATCAGCTGTACGCGGACGCACTTTCTGATCGCAGAGTTCGGCTGCTTTGCCTCAACACCCACCTTCTCGAGAACGATCCCGCGGCCCTGCGGCGCTCCCTCGAGGGGGTCAGCTTTTACATCGAGCCCGAGCTGGCGGCGCGCGTAGACGGTGTCATGCCATCTGTTGCTGTTTGAGTCGCGCTTCAGTTTTCGGGCTGCAAATTTACCATTTCCCATCGAATACCCTCGAATTAATTGAATTTGTAGATAGGAGCAACTCCTGGTGTGCTATAAAGCAACGCGCGTTGCGGATTTATATATTGTGGAACCCGTCTGCACGCCGATCTTTCGCCTTAGCTATTAGATCGGGAGCTGATATAATATTATATCCTGGCGGGCAACCTTCATTGATGACAACCCGGATATACAAAGAGGTTTTTTTCGAGGCAACCCATCGCCTGATTCACTATCGGGGGAAATGTTTCCGGCTGCACGGTCACCAGTGGCGGGTAGAGGTCTGGATCGACGGGACGGTGGACGAGCGCACCGGGATCGTCCTTGACTACAACTGCATCAAAGAGGTCGTCGGGCAGTTCGACCACCAGGTGATCCTGAACGCGGATGACCCCATGGCGGCCTGCATCGAGGAGTTCCACCCGGTCGTCACCACCTCCGGCGACCCGACGAGCGAACTCCTCGCCGGCCTCATCGCGGAGATGATCGATACCGAGGCCGCGCGGCAGGGACACGACGCCCGCGTCGGAAAAATACGGGTCTGGGAGTCGACGACCTGCTACGCAGAGCGCACCTATGATCGTCAGTGAGATCTTCCGGAGCCTCCAGGGGGAGGGGAAGAACCAGGGACGGGCCTGCACGTTCATCCGGCTCGCCGGGTGCAATCTCCGGTGCGCCTGGTGCGACACCCCCTATGCCCAGGAGGGCGGGGAAGAGATGCGCGTCGGAGAGGTTCTCGACCGGGTCTGGATGCTCCGCGGGACGCATATCTGCATCACCGGCGGGGAGCCGCTCCTGCAGCGGGAAGAGGTCTTGAAACTCCTCGAGAAGTTCAAACATCACGGGTATACCATCGAGATCGAGACGAACGGCACCTGCGACTTCCGCGATATGCAGCCGTATGCCTCCATCTGCATGGACGTGAAATGCCCCTCCTCGAGCGAGAAGAGCGATCTCTCGCTCCTCCCCTACATCACCCCGCGCGACTGCGTCAAGTTCGTGGTGGCGGACGAGGACGACCTCCTCTACGCCCGGGCGGTGATGAGCCGGTGCGAGATCCGGGGCGAGGTCTTCATCTCGCCGGTGGAAGGGGTCGGCTACCGCGCCGTCGCGGACTACATCGTCGAGGAGAACCTCCCGGCGAGGTTCCAGGTACAACTCCACAAGATCCTGGGGATAAAATGAAGAGAGCAGTCTGCCTCCTTTCGGGCGGGATGGACTCCACCACGCTCGCCTACATCGCAAAGAACGAGGGCTACGAGATCGTCGCACTCCACTTCACCTACGGGCAGCGGACCGAGGAGAAGGAGCGCCAGTGCGCCCGGACTATCGCCCGGAGACTCGACGCGCTCGACTTCGTCGAGATCGGCCTCGAACACTTCAAGAAGATCGGGGCATCGAGCCTGACGGACGAGAGCATCCCGGTCGAGGAGTACGCCGGCGAGGGGGAGAGTATTCCAAGCACGTATGTACCCTTCCGCAACGCAAACCTCCTCGCCATCGCGACCAGCCTCGCGGAGGCCCGTCGTGCGGAGGCGATCTTCATCGGCGTCCAGACCGGAGACTACCCCGGCTATCCCGACTGCCGGCCGGAGTTTATCGAGGCGTTCCAGCGGGCGATCGACCTCGGCACCGCGGCCGACCCGCGGATCACCCTGATGACCCCCTTCGTCCGGATGTCGAAGGTCGATATTGTCAGGACGGGCCTCGGGCTCGGTGTCCCCTACGAAGAGACCTGGTCGTGCTACCAGAAGAACGACCGGGCCTGCGGCGTCTGCTCCTCCTGCCACTACCGGCGAGAGGCGTTCCGCGAACTCGGGCTGGAAGACCCGATAGACTACGAGGTGTGACGATGGAGATCTACCGCGGCAAGAGGCTCAGCATCGAGACGAGGGAGTTCACCCTCCCGAATGGGCAGAAGAAGGAGCGGGTGATCGTCCGTCCCGGCGGCGCGGTCGCGATCCTCCCCGTCGTCGGGGACGACTGCTACCTCCTCCGGCAGTACCGGTTCGCCGTCGACGACTACATCTACGAGGCGCCGGCAGGCACCATCGACGAGGGCGAGGAGCCGCACGAGACCGCATACCGGGAACTGATCGAGGAGACCGGGATGAAGGCGGAGACCTTCGTCCCGAAAGGCTGGATCTACCCCTCTCCCGGCTACACCAACGAACGGATCTGGCTCTACCTCGCAGAGGGGCTCTCGCCGTGCTCCGACTACCAGATGGACGACGACGAGGTGATCGAGGTCGTTCGCGTCCCCGTCGGGGACGTCAAGGCGATGATCGCGGACGGGCGGATCGTCGATGCAAAGACGATCTGCCTGGTCTGCCGGTGCCTCGGGTGAGGGGGCGGGAGGGATCGGCGAATGTGCGCAGATTTATGCCGTCCCCGGAGAAACGCATAGTAGCTTCGATATATGAACAATCTTTGTCAAGCCTGGTGAAACCCTCATGGAAGAGACGCAAGAGATGGATACGCCGCGAAAGCGCTATGAATTTAAGAAGATGCTTGAACGGCTTGCGGAGAAGGAGGGGAGCGGCACCGAGCTGATCACCCTGTATATACCTCCGGACAAGCAGATATACGACGTGACCGCCCAGCTCCGCGACGAGTTCGGGCAGTGTGCGAACATCAAGAGCAAACAAACCCGTACCAACGTCCAGAGTGCCATATCCTCCATCCTCTCCCGCCTGAAATACTACAAGCGCCCGCCGGAGCACGGCATGGCGGTCTTCTGCGGCACGATCAATATCGGCGGGGACCGCACCGACCTCGACTGCGAGATCATCGAGCCGCCCGAGCCGCTCAACACCTACATGTACCGGTGCAGTTCTTCGTTCGAACTCGAACCGCTGCAGCAGATGCTCGGGGAGAAGGAGGTCTACGGCCTGATCGTCCTCGACCGCCGGGAGGCCTACATCGGCTTCCTGCGGGGCAACCGGATCGAGCCGGTCCACGGGGTCACCTCGACGGTTCCCGGCAAGCAGCGGAAAGGAGGTCAGTCGAGCGTCCGGTTCCAGCGGTTGCGGCTGATCGCCATCAACGAGTTCTACAAGAAGATCGGCGACCGGGCAAGCGACATCTTCCTTGCCGAGAAGGACTTCTTCGAGCGGTTCAAGGGCGTGCTGATCGGCGGCCCGACCCCGACGAAGGAGGAGTTCGAGGCAGGCGCGTTCCTCCACCACGAGTTGCAGAAACGGATCATCGGGCTCTTCGATGTCTCCTACACGAATGAGTCGGGGCTGGCCGAACTCGTCGAGAACGCGTCGGATGCCTTGAAAGGCCTCGACATCATCAAGGAGAAGAACGTGATGAACCGGTTCCTCCAGGAACTGGTGAAGGACGATGGAGCGTCCTCTTACGGCGAGGAGAGCGTCCGGAAGAACCTGGAGCTCGGCGCCGTCGACACCCTCCTCCTCTCCGACAAACTCCGCCGAGCCCGGCTGAAACTTGCCTGCCCGAACGATGACTACACCGAGGAGCAGACGATCAGCCTCGAGCCGGGCAAACACATCAAAGACCTCGACTTCGGCACCTGCCCGAAAGACGGTGCATCGCTCTACGTGGCTGAGGAGAGCGATATCATCGACGAACTGACGGCGCTCGCCGACCAGAGCAGCGCGACGGTCAAGATCATATCGGACGACTTCGAAGAGGGTTCGATGCTCTACAACGCGTTCGGCGGGATCGCTGCAATCCTGCGCTACAGGACGGGATATTGATGTTCCAGGAGAAATACCACCAGATTGAGCGTATGCTCAGCGCATGCACCGGGGAGGAGGACGTCCTCCTCACGAAGGGGGGAGATCACGCCGATCTTGCCTCGACCGTAGCGTTTAAACTCGCAAAACAGCAGAAGCGCCCACCCCAGAAGATAGCCGCAGATTTGGCCGGGGAACTCGCGGCAAACCCTGACCTCGGGGATATCCAGGTCGAGGCAGTAGGGCCCTACATCAACTTCCGGTTCGGGCCGTCACTCCTCGCGGAGGCAGTGAGGGAAGCCCTTGAACCCGGCTACGGGGCCCTCCCGCGCCGTTCCGGCAGGGTCGTGCTCGAACACACGAGCGCAAACCCAAACGGCCCTCTCCACGTCGGTCACATCAGGAACACCGTCATCGGGGATACGCTCGCCCGCGCGTTCCGGAAGGCGGGATGCCCGCTTGAGGTGCAGTATTATCTCAATGATATGGGGCGCCAGATCGCCATCGTCTCCTGGGGGTTCGAACACCTCGGTATCGACCGGAAGGAGGGCGAAAAGGAGGATCACTACGTCGCCAGGGTCTACGTCGCGGCGAACCGGGCGATCGAGAAGGATCCCGCCATCACCGGGGAGATCGACCACCTCATGCAGAATGTGGAGCGCGGAGACGCGGAGACCGTCAAAAAGTTCCGGGCGGCCGTCTCCCTCTGCGCGGAGGGGATCAGGGCGACCCTTGCCGCCTTGAACGCCCACCATGACCGGTTCGTCTGGGAGAGCGACTTCATCCGGATCGGCGACGTCGACCGTATATTCGAGCGGGTCCGGCGGCTGCCGCAGGCCCACGAGGACGAGACGCTCTGGGTCGACCTCACCGAGCAGGGGTTCGAGAAGAAGTACATCCTCCGGCGAAGCGACGGCACATCGGTCTACAGCACCCGCGACCTCGCCTACCACACCTGGAAAGGCCGTAACTACGATCGGCTGATCGACGTCCTCGGGGCGGACCATAAACTGATCGGCGCCCAGCTCAGCGCCACCCTCACCCTTCTCGGTGAAAAACCGCCCGAGATCGTCTTCTTCGAGTTCGTCTCCCTCCCCGAGGGCTCGATGAGCACCCGGGCAGGTAAGTTCGTCTCGGCGGACGCGCTGATGGAGGAAGTGGCCGCGAAGGCGTTCGACGAAGTGACCACCCGCCGGCCGGAACTCCCCCTGGAGGAACGGTGCGCCATCGCAAAGTCGGTCGCCATCGCCGCCATCCGCTACGACATCGTGAAGGTCTCCCCGGAGAAGAGCACGGTCTTTAACTGGAAGGAGGCGCTGGACTTCGAGCGGCAGAGCGGCCCCTACATCCAGTACGCCCACGCCCGGGCCTGCAGCATCCTCGATAAGGCCGGCGAGTTCGAACGGGCCTACCACTACGAGACCGACCACGAGGTCGCGCTCGCCCGGCACCTTGCCCGGTTCCCGGCCGTCATCGAGCAGACCGTGCAGGAACTCCGCCCGCACCTCCTCGCAGCCTACGCCCGCGAGCTTGCCGACCTCTTCAACGCCTTCTACCACTACGACCCGGTCCTGAAGAGCGAGGGCGAGACCCGGAACAGCCGTCTCGCGCTCGTGGATGCGGTCAGGAACACCTTGCAGGAGTCGCTTGGGACTCTCGGGATCGATGCGCTCAGAAGCATGTAAGGCCCTCCGGAAGCAGGGCTACCAGTTTGTCAGCCCCGCCTCGTCAGCGGCCGTAAAACCCTGCATGTGGAACAAGCGGGCGCTCAGGGGCGGGGAGATGTGCTACAAGGCGCAGTTTTATGGCATCGAGAGCCATCGCTGCGTCCAGATGACCCCGACCCTCAAGTGCAACCAGCAGTGCCTCTTCTGCTGGCGGTCGTTCGAGCACGAGGTCGTCGAGGAGGAGGAGTGCCCGCCGGACGTGATCGTGGCAAACCTCCGGCGCCTCCAGAAGAGAGCGCTCTCGGGCTACAAGGTCTCGCCCTACGTCGCGCCGGAACAGTTCGCGGAGGCGCTCGCCCCCACGATGGTCGCGATCTCCCTCTCGGGGGAGCCGACCTGCTACTCGCGCCTCCCGGAACTCGTCGACGGCCTCAACGCCGGCGGGTATACGACCTTCCTCGTCTCGAACGGGACCAACCCGGACGTCCTTGCCCGGTGCCGGCCCTACCAGGCCTACGTATCCCTGGACGCTCCCGACCGCGAGACCTACCTGGCCCTCTGCCGGCCGGTGGAGGATTACTGGGACTGCATACAGGAGAGCCTCGCCGGACTCCGGGGACGCCGGTCGGCCGTCCGCACCACGGTGGTGGGCGGCTACAACGACTTCTCCCCCGAGCGCTACGCGGCGATCTACCAGGACTCCGGCGCCCGGTTCATCGAAGTAAAGGGTTATATGCATCTGGGGTACAGTAGGAATCGACTGCAGAGGGACCGGATGCCAGAACACCACGATATTCGAGCGTTCGCAGATAAAATAACGGAGCACTGCGACTATGCCATCAAGGATGAGAGCCCGGTGAGCCGGGTCGTCTGTCTGGAGCGAAAGATATGAGATTTGATGTGGAAGCGTTCAAAAAGAGAGCGAGAGAGGACTTCGAGCATGCCTGGCATGAAGGGCCATCGGTTCTAACACCGGCCGGGGTCTCCGGTCGGTACCCCCGGCTGAGGTACACCCGGGCGACACCGCACCCGATCTTCGAGATCGTGCAGCGGCTCCGCGAGACCTACCTCTCGATGGGGTTTGACGAGGCGATCAACCCCCTGATCGTCGAAGAATCGGACATCTACCGGCAGTTCGGCCCAGAAGCGATGGCCGTCCTCGACCGGGTCTTCTATCTCGGCGGGCTGCCCCGGCCGAACGTCGGGATTGCCCGAAAACAGATCGAGGGGATCGAGGGAATCCTCGGCCGTGCAATCTCGCCGGAGACGGAGGAGAAACTCCGCGAGACCCTCCATGGCTACAAGAAGGGGACAATCGACGGCGACGAACTGACGCACGAGCTCGCGACCGTCCTCGAGGCCGACGACGCCGCCGTTGTGCATATCCTGGATGCGGTCTTCCCCGAGTTCCGGGAACTCGCCCCGGAGTCGTCGCGAAACACCCTCCGGAGCCACATGACGAGCGGCTGGTTCCTGACGCTCTCCTCCCTCTGGGAGAAACGCCACCTCCCGATACGGCTCTTCTCGATCGACCGGTGTTTCCGGCGGGAGCAGGAAGAGGGGCCCACCCGCCTGATGACCTACCACTCGGCCTCCTGCGTCGTTGCGGGGGAGGACGTCACCCTCGAAGAGGGAAAAGCCGTCAGCGAAGCGCTCCTCTCAGCCTTCGGCTTTGAGGAGTTCCGGTTCCAGCCCGACGAGAAGCGGTCGAAGTACTACATGCCCGAGACCCAGACGGAGGTCTACGCCCGCCACCCGGTCCTCGGCTGGGTGGAGGTCGCCACCTTCGGGATCTACTCGCCCTCGGCGCTCGCGGAGTACGGGATCGGCGTACCGGTGATGAACCTCGGCCTCGGGGTGGAGCGGCTCGCGATGATCGCTTACCAGTCAAACGACGTCCGGCAGCTCACCTACCCGCAGTTCTTCCCGCAGGAGATCGGCGACCGCGAGATCGCCAGCGCCGTCCACCTCCGCGAAGAGCCGAAAACCGTGGCCGGAAAGCAGATGGCGGAGGCGATCCGCGCTACGGCGGCCGAGCACGCAGCCGCCCCCGGCCCGTGCGCCTTTGCCGCGTGGAAGGGCGAGATTGCGGGAAGAACGGTCGAGGTGATCGTCGAAGAGCCCGAGTCGAACACGAAACTCTGCGGGCCGGCCTGTGCGAACGAGGTCTATGTTCACGACGGCTCAGTGCTCGGTGTCCCGGACATCGAGAAATGGGCGAAGGTCCGGGAGGAAGGCGTCTCCACCGGGATAACCTACCTCGACGCGGTCTCAAGCCTCGCCGCCGCCCGGATCGAGGAGGCGGCGCGGTGCGGCGAAGGGACGCATGTCCAGGTGAAGATGTCGAAACTCCCTTCCGACGTCAATCTGCGGATCGAGGAGTACGCGATGCGGCACATAACCGACCACAACAAAAAGGTGGACCTCCGGGGCCCGGTCTTCCTGACGGTCAGGTCGGTCATCCCGGAGCCATCGACTCAATAACCTTCTTCTCCTTTCCTTTTTTTCCGGCACCGCACTCGTTTTCGCGCTCGATGCACTCCCTGAGCAGCGGGAGCACGTCCCGCTGGGTGACCAGGTTGAAGCGGGCCCTGCTCGGGGCGAGTCCGACCTTGACCGAGTAGGCTTCAGGCGGCATCGCCGCGAAGAGGTCTTCATCGGTCCTGTCGTCCCCGATGGCGAGGACGAAATCCCAGGCCCGCCCGGAGATCCAGTTCAGCGCCGCCCTTCCTTTGTTGACGACGTTGTTCTTGATCTCGATGACCTTGTCCCCCTCCATGACGCCGACGTCGAGGTTCGACGTCAGGTGCAGGAGATCGTCTTTGAGATCCTTTGCCCGCTGTGCACCGAGCACCGGCTCGGTCCTCCGGTAGTGCCAGACGAGGGAGTAGTCCTTCTCCTCGACGAAGGCGCCGGGCGTTCTGTCCGTGTAGAGCTCGAGGAGCGGGTAAATCTCTCCTTTCCACTCGTCCGAGAGCGCTTCGGGCATCCGCCACTCTCCGGAAGGCTCCTTTGTCCAGACGCCGTGCTCGGCGATGATCCCGATCTCCATCGCCCCGAACCAGGCATCCAGTGTAGACCGGTCTCTGCCGCTGATCACCACCACCTCGTTGCCCGGTCTCCGGGAGAGAGTCTCAAGGACCTCCCGCGTGGCGTCGCCGGGAACCGCCTTCTGCGGTTGTGCTGCGAAGGGCACCAGGGTGCCGTCGTAATCGAGGAGGAGGAGCCGGGCCTTGCCGGCAGCGTAGTCCGCGACCAGAGTGTCCCTGATGGTGGGGGTGACGATCTGTTCGGAGCGCTCGACCCGGATCGCCCGGGCGTCGCTTAAGCGGGTGAGGAAGTCCCCGACCCAGCGCTCGATGTCGTAGCGCATCAGCCTCCTCTGCATGGTGCGGTTCCGCTCGACCTGTTCCTTCTCCGGCATGGCGAGCGCCGTCTCAATCGCCTCGATCACCGCGTCTTGATCGTTTGGGTTGACGATGACCGCTTCGCCGAGCTCCTCCGCCGCTCCCGCCATCTCGGAGAGGATGAGCACTCCCGTGCCGTCGGTCCTGGTGGCGATGTACTCTTTGGCCATCAGGTTCATGCCGTCCCGGAGCGGCGTCACCAGGGCGACGTCGGCAGCGCTGTAGAATGCCACCAGTGTCTCGAACGGAAGGAAGTTGTAGAAGTAGCGGACAGGGATCCAGTCAGTCGTCCCGTATTTCCCGTTGATACGGCCGACGAGTTCGTCGATCCGTTTCTTCAGCACCTGGTAACTGCTGACGCCGCTCCGGGACGGGACCGCGACGAGGACAAGGGAGACCTTTCCCTGGTACTCCGGCTTCTTCGCAAGGAGCGCGTCGAAGGCCTCGAGACGGAGCGGTATCCCCTTCGTGTAATCCAGGCGGTCAAACGAGAGGATGATCTTCCGTTTCCCGTACTTATGCCGGATCCGGGCGATCTCCTTCTGGACGGGGGGGCTGCCTGCGGAGTCGGCGAACCGGGGGTAATCGATGCCCATCGGGAAGAGGTCGGTCCGTACCATCCGGGTTCCGGCCCTGACCTCCCCGAAGGTATGCTCGTACCCAAGGAGCCGCCGGACGCTGGAGAGGAAGTGGCGGACGTAGCCGTAGGTATGAAAGCCGATGAGGTCTGCTCCAAGGAGGCCGGAGAGGATCTCCTTTCTCCAGGGCAGGTTCCGGAATATCTCGAACGACGGGAAGGGTATATGGTGGAAGTAGCCGATCTCCGCATCGGGCAGGCGTTCGCGGAGCATCTGTGGCAGGAGCATCAGGTGGTAGTCGTGAACCCAGATGATGTCGTCGGGTTGGGCCACCTCCATCACGGCATCGCAGAACTTCTCGTTTACCCGTTGATAGACCTGCCACGTCTTTGGGTCGTAGTCTGCAGAGAGGTTGAAGTAGTGGAAGAGCGGCCAGAGGGTGTTGTTGCAGAACCCATCGTAGTAGTGCTTGATATCGTACGGAGAGAGAAAGACCGGGTGGCACTGCTCTTTTCTGAGCACATCGACGATCCGGTCTTTCTCCTCTTCTTGCTTCTTCTGAAGGTTCATGCCGGGCCAACCGACCCAGAGACTCTCGTAGGACTTGTAAAATGAGCCGACTCCGGTAGCAAGACCGCCGACGCTCCGCTGCAGGTGGAGATCGCCGTTCTTTTTTGAGATGCTGATCGGAAGCCTGTTCGATACTATCAGTAACCTGTTCATGGTTCGACCCTGTTCATGGTAGGATACGATCAGCACCCAAAGAATCTCAACCAAAATTAAGGTTTTGGAGAAATCTCAAGAAATTGCAGACATCGAAGATCAGAGAGCCAACCCATCTCCCCGGCTTCGCCGTTGCCCACAGGCACCACGCATACCGTGGACGCCCAAACGCGGTGATTCCGTCGGGGCATCCCGGCAGCTGCTGCCGGCCTTCCTTTCGATTCTCAGGAAACGTGAGGAGAAAGGGTATTTACGGCTGATCCGGCATCCCGTCCCCGGAACCGGCGTCCGGCACCGATAAAGTTATATTATTCTAACACAATGTTAGATATATATAACAGGTGCAACGATGAAGAGACGATACGCGGTACAGATTACGGCGGGAGCGGTTCTCGGCGCTGCAGGGGTTGTCCTCCCGTTCCTCATGGACGGAACAGAGGCGATCTCCTCACTCCTGGTGACGATCGGGCTCGTGATCCTCGCGGTAGCCATGGTTCGGCACTGGAGGTTCCGGGACGAGCTGGAGAAGGACGAACGGACGCAGAAGATCGGAGCATACGGTGTCACCTACTCCTGGCTCCTCACCATAGTCTTCCTCGCGATCCTCTTCTGGGTGGACTACCTCGGCCTCTTCGCCCTCACCGTCGAGAGCGTGCTGCTCTCCGCCATTCTGCTGATGGGGCTCTCGGCACGGCTCTTCCAGTGGTTCCTCTTCCGGCAGGGGGACGTGGCATGAGGCCGGCACGCCTCGTCGTGAAGGGGGGCGCCGGGTGAAGACGCGGATCCGGGAACTCCGGGCGAAGACGGGGATCACCCAGGAGGAGCTGGCGCAGAAGGTTGGGGTCAGGAGGGAGACGATCGTCTTCCTCGAGAAGGGGAAGTACAACCCTTCCCTGAAGCTCGCCTACAGGGTGGCCCAAACACTCGGTTCCACCATCGAGGAGGTCTTCATCTTTGAGGAGGAGGATCTCGCGTGATCGGGGCGGGGGATCCACGAAAACAGACGTTAAAAAGATATTGGGGGCAATCCTTAAGGTCGGAACCATGAGTTTAAATACATTTTTCCCGGAGATTCCCCGCAGATAACCCCCGATTTTTAAAAATGTTATGAAATAAGTGCCCAATCAAGCATCCAGAAATTTATTATTAAGTAAACATATAACCTGGAAATACCTTCAATCTCCGGGCCTGATGCAGCACGAAGGAACGATTCTTTCGATCTCCCGCGGATTCGTCACGATGGTTTCAGCACCCCGCCGTCCCCCCGGAGGACCGCGAAGAGCCGGGCAAGCGAGACGATGTCCTGCCGGTTATGCTCCACGACCGGGACAAGCGGGCCGGGGTTCCTGGTCCGGCGGTAGATCTCGTAGAACTCCGGCACCATCCGGCTCGGGACGTCGTCCGTCCGGGCGAGGCCGAGAACCCCCGCTTCAAGCGCACCGAGCCGGCAGGATCCGAGCGAGTCCCTCCAGCGCCTGCGTGCGAAGTGGAGGACGTCGAAGTGGGGAAGGGCGAGGTCGGCCGGGATGCCGTGACGGGCGAGCCGGTCACGGATGTACGGGACGTCGAACGCCCGGCCGTTGAAGGTGACGAGCGCTGTCCCCTCAGCCTCCAGGTCGGGCAGGACGGCAGCGAGCGTTGACTCCTCCTCCTCGACCGACCGCGAGAGGTACTGCCGGACGACGATCGACCCGCCGCTCACGCGGCCGAGGCCGATAAGGAAGACCGGCCGCGAGGAGAGCCCCAGCGTCTCGATATCGAGGAAGACAAACTCTTCGGGCGCGTGGAACCGGCTGGCCTCGAGGAGGAGCGGGTCGCTCTTTTTCCGCCGCTGCTCGATCTCCGCCATGAGACCCCGGGTATCCCCTCCCGCTATCGAGTCGAGGAGCCGGGCGGCGTCCCGGCGGTAGCGGGGATTCCCCGCCAGATCGGCGATCGTCCGGCAACCCCGCTCCGCGAGGCGCCGCCGGGTCGCCTCCCCGATCCCGCGAACCAGGGTGAGGTCGCCGAGAAGGGCGGAGGCCGCCCGGTCGGGGTCCCGGGCATCGAGGCTCATCGGGCTCCGGGACTCGACGACGTAGCATGTCCCGGAATGGCAGGCCACCTCATGGCCGGAGAAGACGTCCTCGAGCGCACGGTCGCGGTATCCAGCAAGAAGGTCGTCCCGGAGCCTCCGGGCCTCCTCGTCCTCGAAGCGGCAGATGAAGGCCGACCTGGCAGACCGCCAGTTCTGATTGAATCCCATATTCCCGGCCAGGGTTGGACTCTCCCGGCCTTCAACCTACCCGCCGCGCGGCGAAAGTGAACGGAGCGCTGCATAAATACCCCCGCGGACAAGAGAAAGTAAGATGATTGGAGTGGTCCCGATCGAGATCGGCTCTCCCCGAGGCCTCCCCGACGATACCTGATGACCATGTGGCGACGAATCCTCCCCGCACTCGCCCTCGCCGCCGCGATCCTCGCGGCCGGGTGCCCGGGCAGCCTCCCCGGGCTTGGAGAGCCCCGGGGAGAGGTCGTCCCGCCGGCGATCGTGCCGGTCGAGGGGGCGGCCCCGATAGAGGCGCCGGCCTACACCTTCCCCTTCGGGGGCGGCGAGGAGACGATCCGGATCGAGTCCGACCCGGCGGTCTATGCCGGCGCAAAGGCGGCCGACCGGCAGCTCTACCTCTATGAAGACCTCGCGAGAGAGGAGTGGATACCAATCTACTACCTCGCGTTCGTGAACGACTCCTACCAGGAGCCGTTCTACACCGACCTGCTCGCGGCTCTCCGCGAGATCCGGGACCGGGAAGAACTCGACGACGACCGTTACCTCGAACTGATCGCCGCGTTCGTCCAGTCGATCCCGTATGAGACCGATGCCTCGATGATAGAACCCAAGTTCCCGATCGTGACCTACGTCGACGCCGCGGGCGACTGCGACGACAAAAGTCTCCTCCTTGCCGGGCTCCTCGCGCGGGAAGGCTACGGGGCGGCGCTCTTCTACTTCGAGGAGGAGAAGCACATGGCCGTGGGGGCGAGGAGCGCCGGATGCTGCTACCGCAACACCTCTTACGCCTACATCGAGACGACGAACAGGAGTTACGTGGGCATCCCGCCGGCGGCGCTCGCGGACGGGACGAACCTGTCCTCCGATCCGCTCGTGATCCCGGTCGGGGACGGCCCCGGGATCTACGGGGCGTGCGGCGAGGTCGAGACGATCGAACGTGCCCTCACCGCGTCCCGCGACCGGGTCGGAGAACTCGAAGAGGAACTCGCGGCGCTCACCCGTGAACTTGAAGATGACCGGGAGGCTCTCGCGGCGCTCGACGCAAAGATGGCGGGACTCCTCCAGTCAGGGAAGACACGCGAGTACAACCGGCTCGTTCTGGAATACAACCGGATGGCCGGCGACTACAACAGTGCGATAGACGCCCACAACGCCATGCTCGGCGAGGCAAAGGCCGCCGTGGACCTCCACAACCACCTCGCCGGCAACGCCCACGACCGGCCCGGGTCGTACCTGTTAGCCCGCGAGTACCTGATGGAATGACGACTTACGCGAGGCTCTCCATCACGAGGGGGGTGCGATCTGTCGGGCCGCAGGCGGCGGTATACACCTCTTTACGCATCTGGCTGCTCCGAACAACAGTCGGGTACCGGGCGGCCCGCTCGGCGATGCAGGCAAACGTGGTGAATGCGGAATTCTCCATATATGAAACGGAGCGAGGGTGCTACTTAACCGTAGGCCGCGTGCGGGGTGAAAGTGAACCGCCGGGGCTCCATACCCCGTCCCCGTTCCGGATGAAATCCCGGCAGCACGGGGAAACCGGCAAAATCTCCGCGTTCGAGCCTTCCTGCAGCCGAAACAGCAACTGCCCTGTTGGCAAGTGTTAATGTATCCCCTGACAAATACATGAAACGGAGTGCCGTATGCTGGATATCAGTGATTTGCACGTGGAAGTGGATGGCATCGAGAAGCTCCACGATATCAACCTCCACATCGGGCAGGGGGAGACCCATATCCTGATGGGGCCGAACGGTTCGGGGAAGAGCACGCTGCTCAAAGCCGTCATGGGGTTCGGCGGATACAAGATCACGTCCGGGTCGATCGTCTTTAAAGGAAAAGAGATCATCGGGATGCCGATCCACGAACGCGCCCATCTCGGGATCGGCATGATGTTCCAGCACCCGCCCACGATATCGGGGCTGAAACTCGGAAAACTCCTCGCCGCCACCTCTCACCTCGGTAGCGACGCGATCGAGGCGCTCGCGCAATCGGTCAACATGGAGAAGTTTCTCACCCGGGACACCAACGTCGGGTTCTCCGGCGGCGAGATCAAGCGCAGCGAAGTCCTGCAGCTGAAGGTCCAGCAGCCCGACTTCCTCATGCTGGACGAGCCGGAGAGCGGCGTCGACCTCGAGAACATGAACCTGATGGGGAAGGAGATCGCAGGCCTGCTCGAAAAAGACGTCCATATCGTCAACCGCCGCAAAAGCGGCCTGATCATCACCCACACCGGCTACATCCTCGATTACCTCGAGGCCGACCAGGGGCATGTGCTCATCGACGGCCGGATCCGGTGCCACGGGAACCCCCGCGAGATCCTGCGAGCGGTCAAAGATAAAGGATACGGAGAGTGTCTGCGTTGCCAACAGATGTAGGTGATATCGAACAGATATCGGAGAAGGACCGGGAACGCCTCGCCCTGACCGGCCTCGAGGTCGGGATGCAGAATCGGTGCGGGAGCTTCTTCCAGATCGACCAGAACGTGATCCAGACCACCTGCGGGGCGGAAGGGGTCGAGATGCTCCCCATCAAGGCCGCTCTCGAGAAGTACGACTGGGTCAAAGACTACTACTGGAACGCCGTCTCGAAGGATAAAGACAAATATACGCAGTACCTGGCGAAGCAGGAGAACCCACAGGGCCTCGTCGTCATCGCACGCGAAGGGGTGAAGGTCGAGATGCCCCTCCAGGCCTGCCTATTCCTCCGCGACGAGCCGGTGCAGCACGTTCACAACATCTTCATCGCGCAGGAGGGCTCAGAGATCAACATCATCTCCGGTTGCGCGAGTTCCTGGCAGAAGGAGAACGGGGCGCATATCGGGGTGACGGAGATCTACGTCGGCAAAGGTGCGAAGGTCACGTCCACGATGATCCATAACTGGAACCCCGGGATCAGCGTCTTCCCGCGGAGCGCCACGATCGTCGAGGAGGACGGAACCTTTCTCTCAAACTACGTCTGCATGCAGCCGGTCAGGCAGGTCAACATGTACCCGACTGCCCGCCTGATCGGGAAGAACGCCGTCGCCCGGTTCTCGAGCATCGTCGTCGCGACTCCGGGTTCGACCCTTGATCTCGGCTCCCGCACTATTCTCGGCGCCGAGAACACGAGCACCGAACTGATCACCCGGGCGATCACCACCGGCGGCACCATCATCTCCCGCGGCCACATCCTCGGCGAGAAGAACAACACCCGGGGCCATATCGAGTGCAAGGGCCTGATCTTGAAAGACGGCATCATCCACGCCATCCCCGAGATCGAAGGGACCCTGACCGGCACCGAGCTCTCCCACGAGGCCGCCGTCGGAAAGATCGCCCGCAACGAGATCGAGTACCTCATGGCCCGGGGTCTCTCCGAAGATGAGGCCACCGCAACCATTATACGTGGGTTTCTGGATGTAAAGATCAGCGGTCTGCCTGCAGTCCTGCAGGCACAGATCGACGCCGCTATCGACAAAGCGGAATCAGGATTCTGATCCGGGAGAAGGTATGACAACGGCCGACCCCTACCAGAGGGAGCGCGAGGAGATGGTGGATTTCCAGATCCGGGCGAGAGGGGTCAGGGACGAGCGGGTGCTTGCCGCGATGCGGAAGATCCCCCGCCACCTCTTCGTGCCGGAGAACTGGGAGCGTGCCGCCTACGAAGACCACCCGCTCCCCATAGGCGAGGGGCAGACCATCTCCCAGCCCTACATCGTCGCTGTCATGACCGAACAACTGGAGATCCGCTCCCACGACCGTGTCCTCGAGATCGGAACCGGCAGCGGCTACCAGGCCGCACTCCTCGCGGAACTCGCCGGAGAGGTCGTCTCCGTCGAACGTCTCCCGGAGGTCGCCGACCGGGCGCGGGAGAACCTTGCCCGGGTGGGGGTCACCGGCGTCCGGATCGTCGTCGGCGACGGCACGAAAGGCTACCCGCCGGAGGCGCCCTACGACGCTATCATCGTCACGGCGGCATCCCCCACAGTCCCGGAGCCCCTGGTCGAGCAGCTCGCGGAAGGTGGGCGGCTGATAGCCCCTATCGGCCCGCGGGAATGCCAGGACCTCGTCAAACTCGTCAAACGCGAAGGCAGGGTGGAGACGATCCCGCTCGGCGGCGTCTGCTTCGTCCCGCTGATCGGGCAGTTCGGGTGGCGGGGAGAGGTGTCCCCGCGATGATCTACGATATCACCCGGGACCTCTCCGGGGACGCCGTCATCTACCCGGGCGACGTCCGGCCCCGGTTCCGCGAGATCGACAACGGGCAGTACCGCGTGACCGAGATGACCATCGGGAGCCATACGGGGACGCACATCGACGCCCCGTCGCACTACATCAAAGGGGGGCCGACGGTCGACGAGATTTCGCTCGCGGTGCTGGTAGGGCCCGCGCGGGTGCTCGACTGTAGCGATGCGGGGGAAGTGATCGAACCCGCCCATCTCAACGGCCGCCTCGACGGCGCGAGGACGGTCCTCGTAAAGACCTGGTTCTCCGGGCGGCGGGAGTTCGACCCCGGGTACCCGTCGCTCTCGCTCGAAGCGGCGAGGATGATCGCCGATTCCGGGATCGGCTGCCTCGGGATCGATACTCCATCGGTAGAGTCGTTTCACGGCGACGGGGCTGTCCACCGCAGGCTACTCGGGAGCGGGACGGTCATCCTCGAGCTGCTCGACCTCTCGGCCGCCCCGGAAGGAGACTATTTCATGACGGCGCTCCCCCTGCGGCTCAAAGGCGTCGACGGGTCGCCCGTGCGGGTGATATTATCGGATACGGAGGAAGAACCATGAGTTTCTGGAACAGTGCAGTCGAGAGATTGGAGGCGGTCCTCGCAGACAGCGGATGCGAGGACGGTATCGTGACGCTCAGTGTGAACCACGACGCAGACGTCTGCCAGTACCCTAAAGGCGTCGCCATGGAGGGGTGCTTTGGAGGGCTGACCGGGCAGTTCATCACGAGCGAACCGGTCCGGGCGAACACCCGGATCTCCTTTATGTTCGGTGCGCCGCTCGGCAACCAGAAGCAGCGGGGCGCGGCGGGCGCGATCATCAACACCGTCTCGGCATTTCTCTGCCTGACACGGAGGCTCCGGCCCTGCACCCCCGACTCCTACGCCCCCTGCCTCGCGGAACTCTCCCGAGAGGTCGCCGGGAAACGGGTCTACCTCGTCGGCCCGATGCCAGTGCTCGAGCGGGCGCTTGCGCAGCAGATTGTTGATACGCCAGACGCGGCCGATATCCTCCTGGTCGCCGGGGACGGCATGACGAGCGATGCGGGGGTCGCCTGCATCGACGAGTACCGGGAGAAGAAACGGATGATATTCCTTGGACCCTCGGCCGCCGGGGCCAGCGGCCTCCTCAGCCTCGAACACTGGTGCCCCTACGGACGATGAATACCTTTTTTTAGGAAAGAAAGGATTATAGAGGGTATGCTTTTCGGTTCTTCCGGCATCCGGCAGGTGTTCGGATCCGGCCTCGTCGATCTCGCGCTCCGCATAGGGGCGGTCACCGCAGCCGGGGCCTCAACGATCGCCGTCGGCCGGGACACCCGCACGACCAGCGAACTGCTCGAGCACGCCGTCGTCTCCGGGATGCTCTCGGCCGGTGCGACCGTCTATTCCTGCGGGATCGCACCCACGCCGACCGTCGCGTACGCTACACGGAACACGGACGCAGGGTGCATGATCACCGCCTCCCATAACCCCGAGTCCTACAACGGGGTCAAACTCCTCAACCCCGACGGGTCGTCGTTCACCCTCCGGCAGCAGGCAGCGATCGAAGAGGCACTCCGCGCCGAACACTGGAAGAACTGGGACGAGCAGGGGCACGTCTCCCCCATCGACGCGGTGGACGCGCACCGGGAGGCGATCCTCGATAAGGTCAGCCTCTCCCGCCCCGTCACGGTAGTCCTCGACTGCGGCAACGGTGCCGGGAGCGTCATCACCCCCGGCCTCCTCGCCGCGGCCGGGGCAACCGTAATCGGCCTGAACTGCAACGTCGCAGGGAGGTTCGCCCGGCCGTCGGAACCGCTCAAAGCAAACCTCCCCTACATCGGCGATATCGTCCGGCGGAGAGGCGCCGCGTGCGCGGTGATCCACGACGGTGACGCCGACCGGATGATGGCGTTCGACGAACGTGGTCGCTACATCGACGGCGACCACCTCCTCATGCTCTTTGCGAAATACCTCGATCGTAAGCGCGTCGTCACCACCGTCGACGCCTCGATGGCGATCGAAGAGGTCGCTGAGGTCCGCCGCACGCCGGTCGGCGACAGTTTCGTCTCCGAAGAACTCCTCTCCTGGGGGGACTTCGGCGGCGAGGCATCGGGGAGCTGGATCTTCCCCGGACACTCCTACTGCCCGGACGGGATCTACGCCGCGGCCCTCCTCTGCGAGATCGCGTCCGAGTGGTCAATCGCCGAGGAACTCGACCGGATGCCCCGCTACACCCTTCTGCGGGAGGCATACCGGGTCGGCGCCCCGCGGGAGATCATGGCGGCGATGGGCGCGAGTGAGCCGACGCACGGCGTCCGGTTCGAGGACGAAGACGGCTGGTACCTGATCCGGGCAAGCGGCACTGAGCCGAAGGTCCGGATCACGGCCGAGGGGAGAACACCCGCAAAGGCGAAAGCGATGCTTGAAGCGGGGCATACCGCCCTTGAGAAGGCAAAACATACCCTGGAGTAAGATATGCAGTGTGTCGTACTGGCAGCAGGAGAGGGGAAACGAATGCGTCCCCTGACCGCCCGGCGCCCAAAGGTGATGCTTCCGATCGGGAACCGCCCGATGATGGAGCACCTGGTCGTCGCGGCCCGCGATGCAGGGATCACCGACTTCATCTTCGTCGTCGGCTACTTTGAACGTGAGATCCGGAACCACTTCGGAGACGGGAGCAGCCTTGGCGTGAGCATCACCTACGTGACCCAGCGCCACCAGCTCGGCACCGCCGACGCCCTGCGGGTGACGGCGGGGATGATCGACGGCCGGTTCCTCCTCTTGAACGGGGACATGATCCTCAAACCCGAGGATATCGGGAAATTCTGCCGGATGGACGCTCCGTGCGTCGGGATCCACGAGACCGACCACCCGCAGGACTACGGCGTGGTGACCGTGGAAGGCAGCCGCATCACCGGCCTCGAAGAGAAGTCCGAGGAGCCGAAGAGCAACCTGATCAACGCGGGCGCCTACCTCTTCGATCCCGGCATCTTCGACCTTCTTTCAGGCATCAAGGTCTCGGGCCGGGGCGAGTTCGAGCTGACCGACGCCCTCGATGTCTATATCCGGGAGGGGACGCTCGGGGCATACCCGCTCGCCTACTGGCTCGACGTGGGGCAGCCCTGGGATCTCCTCGACGCAAACGAGGGGCTCCTCGCCTCGATCCGCCACGAACGGCACGGCACCGCCGGGGACGGATGCACCATAGAAAACGGATGCACCATCCCGGAGACGGTCAGCATAGGGAAAGGGACGGTCATCCGGGCCGGAACCTATATCGAGGGGGCCTGCGTCATCGGCGAGAACTGCGTCATCGGCCCCCACGCCTACATCCGGGGCTCCACCGCCATCGGCGACAACTGCCACATCGGGCACGCGACCGAACTCAAGAACTCCATCATCATGCCGGGGACGAAGATCCCGCACTTCAACTACGTCGGCGACAGTATCGTCGGGAGCAACTGCAACTTCGGCGCAGGGACGAAGGTCGCGAACCTCAGGCATGACAACGGGGCGGTGAAGGTCTGCGGGAAGAGCACCGGGCGGAGGAAGTTCGGCGCCATCATCGGCGACGACGTCCTCTTCGGGATCAACTGCTCGGTCAACGTCGGGAGCCTCATCGGCAGCGGCACCCGGGTGGCCCCTCACTCCTTCGTTGAAGGATGCATCGAGGAGAACTCAATCATCAGGTGATATGATGCAGGCAGTCATTCTGGCAGCGGGAGAAGGGAGCCGTCTGCGGCCGCTGACGAGGAGCAAGCCCAAAGCCATGCTCCCGGTCGCGAACCGGCCGATCATCGATTACGTCATCGAAGCCCTTCTCGAGAACGGGATCCGCGAGATCGTGGTGGTGGTCGGCTACCGCAAAGAGGACGTCATCCGACACCTCAACAAACTCGACGCCCCGATCCAGGTCGTCGTGCAGGAGCGTCAGCTCGGGACCGCGGATGCTCTCCGGGCGGCAAGGCCCGAGATCACGGACGATTTCCTCGTCCTCCCCGGCGACAACTACATCAACGCCGAGTCGATCGCCCGGATCAAGGAGGAGAGAAACGCCGTGCTCGTCGCCGAGCACCCGAACCCCTCGAACTTCGGGGTCGTGGTGATCAGGAACGGCATCGTCCGCGAGATCATCGAGAAGCCCGAGGAGGCCCCGACGTTCACGGTATCGACCGGCATCTACTCCTTCACCCCCGACGTCTTCTCCTACCTCCAGACGAACGAGATCCCCGACGCCCTCTCCGCCATGATCGCATCAGGCCGGCCGATACGGGCGATCCCGGCAGACGACTGGCAGGACGCCGTCTACCCCTGGGATCTCCTGAAACTGAACAGCCGGATGCTCAGGAGGATCAAACCCGAGGTCGCCGGGACGGTCGACGCATCCGTCATCCGCCGGGGTGCCGTCCGTATCGGTGCCGGGACGACGATCGGCCCCAATACCGTCATCTACGGCCCCGTCACCATCGGGAGCAACTGCAACATCGGCCCGAACACCGTGATCATGCCCGATACGAGCATCGGCGACCGCGTGGTGCTCGAACCGTTCACCTACGTCGCCGACTCGCTCATCATGAACGACGTCAACATCGGGTCGCATTCACGGATCGTCTCGGCGGTCTTCGGCCAGGGGTGCATCCTCGCCGACCATATCACCACCTACCCCTCCGCGAGTTTCATCGAGGTCGGCGACCGCGTTCAGAAGGAGGAATTCGGCGCAGTCCTCGGTGAGGGGGTCCGCGCGGCACCATTCACAACGTTTAAGAACTGCATTGCAGGTAACAATGTCACCGTCGGTGAGCGGAAGACAGTGGTCGGCCTCATCGAGGACGGCACACGGGTGATGTAGATGTGCGGGATCGTCGGCTATATCGGGAGACGGGGGGCAACGCCCATCCTGATCCAGGGGTTGAAGCGGCTCGAGTACCGGGGCTACGACTCATTCGGGCTCGCGACGGTCGGGAGTGCGGTCGAGATCTACAAGAAGAACGGCCGCATCTCGGACGGCGAGGCCGGTGCTGCCCATCTCACCGGATCCACCGGGATCGGGCACACCCGGTGGGCCACCCACGGCGAGCCGAACGACCTCAACGCCCACCCGCACACCGACTGCTCGGGAAGGATCGCCGTGGTGCACAACGGGGTCATCGAGAACTACGGCGAACTGAAACGGCAACTTGAAGAGCGCGGTCATACGTTCCGGTCGGAGACCGACACCGAGGTGATCGCCCACCTCATCGAGGAGCATTACGACGGAGATCTCCTCGCGGCGGTCAACGCGACCCTCCCCCTGCTCCAGGGTTCATACGCCGTCCTCGTGATCGCGGAGGACACCCAGAGGATCGTCGCCGCCCGCGATGCGAGTCCGCTCGTCCTCGGCGTTGGGGATGCCGAGATCTTTGCCGCCTCGGATATGACGCCGCTCCTCGAGTATACCGAACGCGTGATCTTCCTCGACGACGGCGACGTCGCCGATCTCACGCCCGGCGGCCGCTACACCATCTACCACGACGGCCAGACAGTGGAGCGCCCGATCGAACTGATCAACTGGTGCGTCGAGGATACCCGGAAGGGCGGGTTCGCCCATTACATGCTAAAGGAGATCTACGAGCAGCCCCAGTCCTTCTATGAGACGATCCGGGCGGGCATCGACGACTGCACGCGGCGGATGGTCATGGAGGCTGACGAGATCACCCTGGTCGCATGCGGGACATCCTACCACACCGCCCTGGTCTTCAAGTACCTGGCCGAATCGCTCTGCGCCATACCGGTGCGGGTCGAGGTGGGGTCGGAGTTCAAGTATTTCACCCCGCCGCTCCACGGCCTCGTGATCGCGGTCTCGCAGTCGGGGGAGACGGCGGACACGATCGCCGCCCTGAAGATGGCGAAAGCCCGCAACTGCCCGACGCTCGCCATCACCAACATGCAGGGGAGCACGGTCACCCGGGTTGCGGACGAGACCCTCCTGATGCGGGCCGGCCCCGAGATCGGCGTCGCCGCGACCAAGTCCTACACGGCGCAGCTTGCGGCGCTGATGCAGCTTGTCAACCTCCGGTGCGAGGGGGCGTTCGACGATGCCCTCTCGCACGCACACCTGGCCATCGGCGACGTCCTTCTCCAGGACATCCACGAGGCGGTCGCCCTCTGCGCGAAGGCCGAACACGTCTTCTTCGTGGGAAGAGGGGCGTTCTACCCGGTCTCCATGGAAGGCGCCCTGAAGATGAAAGAGATCAGTTACGTCCACGCCGAAGGGTATGCGGCGGGAGAACTGAAGCATGGGCCGTTCGCCCTCCTCACGGCGGAGACGCCGGTCGTCGCCATCTGCACCCCGGGCCCGACCTACGGCGTGATGGCATCGAACATCAAGGAGATGAAGGCAAGGAGAGCCCCGGTCATCGCCCTCGGGGTTGCCGGGGATAAGGAACTCGCCGAGATCGTGGACATCTTCATCCCCATTCCGAACACACACCATCTGGTGCAGGTGCTGACCGCGTCGGTCGTCCTGCAGCTGCTCGCCTACCACACCGCGTGTGCGCTGCAAAGAGACGTCGACAAGCCGCGGAACCTGGCAAAGAGCGTGACCGTTGAATGATAGAGTATGGACGTAACGCCCTCGGCGACGGGGCGACGATATTCGAGCCGGTGACCGTCGGGTTTCCCTCCCGCGACCGGATGGGAGAGAGCGACTACCCCGGCACCACCATCGGGAAGGACGCCGTCCTCCGGTCGGGCACGATCATCTACTGCGACGTCGTGATCGGCGACGCTTTCCAGACCGGCCATAACGTGCTGATCCGCGAGAAGACGACCATCGGGAACCGCGTCGCGATCGGGACGGCGGCGGTGATCGAGGGCGACTGCACGATCGGCGACGATGTCCGGCTCCAGAGCCTGGTCTACATCCCGACCGGCGCCCGGATCGGCGACCGGGTCTTCATCGGCCCGAACGCCGTGCTGACGAACGACCGCTACCCGCCCGGCCCGCACGAGTCCCTCCGGGGGCCGGTGATCGGGAACGATGCCGTCATCGGTGCGAACGCGACGATCCTCCCCGGCGTCACCGTCGGAGAGGGGGCGTTCGTCGCCGCGGGCGCGGTGGTGACGAAGGACGTCCCGCCGGGGATGCTCGCGGTGGGCGCGCCGGCGCGGTTCCGGCCGCTCCCCCCTGAAGCGAGGCGGTGCCGGTGAAGGTTCCCATTGCCCGGCCGCTCGTCGGCGAGGAGGAGATCACGGCGGTTGCCGACGTGATGCGGTCGGGGATGCTCGCCCAGGGCTCAGTCGTCACGGAGTTCGAGTCGCGGTTTGCGGATTACTGCGGAGCCGCCCACGCCATCGGCGTCAACTCGGGCACCGCGGCGCTCCATGCGGCCCTCCTCGCTGCGGGCGTCGGGCCGGGGGACTCGGTGGTCGTCCCGGCGTTCACGTTCTTTGCGACGGCATCGAGTGTCTCGATGTGCGGGGCGACACCGCTCTTTGCGGATGTCGAACCGAAGACGTTCAACATCGACCCGGACTCGGTCGCGGATCTCGTCCGGCCCGATACCCGGGCGGTCGTCGGCGTCCACCTCTTCGGGCAGCCGTTCGACGTCGGTGCGGTCCGCGGGATTTGCGACGACCATGACCTCATCCTCGTCGAGGACGCGGCCCAGGCGCACGGCGCGGAATACCACGGGAAGCGGGCGGGGAGCCTCGCCGAGATCGGCTGCTTCTCGTTCTACCCGACAAAGAACATGACCACCAGCGAGGGGGGCATGGTCACGACCGACGACGACGCCCTCGCGGAGCGGGTCCGGCTCCTCATCAACCACGGCCAGAGCAAGAAGTACCTCCATACCGCCATCGGCTACAACTACCGGATGACGAACATCGACGCCGCGATAGGCCTTGTGCAACTCGGCCGGCTCGAGGGGTTCAACGAGCGCCGGATCCATAACGCCCGCTACCTTGATCGCCACCTCGCGGGGACGGGGCTTGTCACGCCCCATATCGCGCCGGACGTCCGGCACGTCTACCACCAGTACGTCGTGAAGCTCCCCGCCGGCTACCCGCTCTCAAGGGATGCGTTCATGAGCGCCCTCGCGGAGCGGGGGGTCGGGACCGCCGTCCACTACCCCATCCCCGTCAACCGGCAACCCGTCTACGAGAACTCGCACGCTTCCTGCCCGGTATCGGACGACCTCGCGGCATCGGTCGTGAGCCTGCCTGTCCATCCGGCGGTGACAGAAGAAGAACTGGCGTATATCTGCGATGCGGTGCGGGGACTCTAAAACCTCATAACCCACGATAACAATGAAGATCCTCCTCGTCTCCACCCAGGACTACATCCACCACCCGATCCCGTCCCGGCACCACAACATCTTCGAGGTGCTCGCGAGGCGGCACGAGGTTCACGTCCCTCACTTCCATGTCAGCCGGGGCAAGGAGCGGGAGACCCTTCTTCACGTCCATGAGGCAACACAGTTTGCCGTCGAGAGCCCGTTCCTCCACTATACCCTGAACGCGCCCTGCCACTACCAGGTCATCCGCGATATCATCCGCAACCACGATATCGACGTCGTCGTCGGCGCCCACGTCCTCGCGGGGACGGCGATGGTCCGGGCGGCGGCGAAGTATGACGTTCCCGTCGTCTTCGACCTCAAAGACTGGTTCCCCGACTCCGCCGCCGCCTACTACAAGAACCCGGCCATGAAATGGCTGCTCAGGGAAGGCGTCCTCGCCATAACCCGCTACAACCTCGACCACAGCGACGTCGTCACGACGGTCTCCCCCGGCCTCGTCGAGAAACTCCGGAACTACGGCTACGAAGCCGAGCTGATCACGAACGGCGTCGACACCGACCTCTTCCACCCGATGGACGGCGGAGCGATGCGGGCCGCCCTCAATATCGCCCCCGACGCCTTCGTCCTCGGGTTTGCCGGGGCGGTCGAGCGGTGGTACTCCCTCGACGAGGTGATCCGGGCGTTCCCGAAGATTCTCGAGCAGCACTCGAACGCCGAACTCCTGATCGTCGGGGGTTCGCTCTTCACCGGCTACCAGGACGAACTGCGGGCGCTCGCCGCCCGGCTCGGGGTCGCCGCCCGGGTGCACTTCACCGGCGCCGTCGACTACCGCGACCTCCCCGGCTACATCGCGCCGATGGACCTCTGCCTCATCCCGCTCTCCCCGCCTCAGTGGGTCGATATCGCCCTCCCAAACAAGTTCTTCGAGTACTCGGCATGTGGAAAACCGATCCTCTCGACCCCCATCCCCGACATGCTCCGGATGGGCGGCGACCATATCGCCGTCTACCGGGACGAGGAGGAGTTCCTGGAGCGGGTCGACGAACGGGTGCTCTCCCCGGGGTCTCCCTGCCCGGGAATCGAGGAGCACAGCTGGAAGAGGAAGGCCGAGGCGTTCGAGAGGATCTTCGAGCGGCTGACGGGAACGCGCTGAAATTTACTCTTTTTCGAGCATCACGGATACGCCAAGGTTATTAATGGTCGAAGGGAAACAGATTCGTAGCAAGGAGTGTCCGATGGCTCAGATGGATCTCAAAAAGTATCAACCATACATCATCATTGGTATCATCGTCCTGTTCGCCCTGCTCACCCTCTGGACGCGGGGCATCCCTTCTGAAGGTCTGGTGACCGCCGAAGGCGTCGATATGCTGGGTAACGACCCCTGGTACACGGTTCGCCAGGTCGAACAGACCGTTGCGAACTACCCCGGCTATGCCTGGTTCGACGCCATGACGCTCTACCCGACCGGTGACGTCATCTACTGGGGGCCGCTCTTCGTCCAGATAGCAGCAGCCCTCTGTCTCCTCACCGGCGCAGCGACACGACCCGAGATCATGATGGTGGCGTGTTGGGTCCCGCCGTTGATGGCCACCGCGATGGTGCCGGTCACCTACCTGCTCGCGAAAAAACTCGCCGACTGGAAGACCGGCCTCATCGCCGCGGGCCTGATCGCGGTCATCGGCAGCAACTACGCCTACCGCTCACTCTTCGGCTTCGTCGACC
The DNA here is from genome assembly GCA_023393455.1 of Methanobacteriota archaeon. Lineage (GTDB taxonomy): Archaea > Halobacteriota > Methanomicrobia > Methanomicrobiales > Methanoculleaceae > Methanoculleus. The sequence continues at coordinate 123,894 of JAEWLJ010000007.1, forward strand.
ACCACATCGCAGAGACGCTCTTCTCGACGATCTTCGTCCTCGCCTATATCGTGGCGCTGCTCGCGACCCGCGACCGGCCATTCTCCTTCGCGGACCGTAGCAGCCTGACACTCGATACCCTGAAGATCCCGGTGCTCGCTTCAGCCCTCGCCGGTATCGCCTACCTCCTCGGCTACTTCAACATGCCGACGATGATCCTCTTCGCGCTCATCGTGACGGCCTTCACCCTGCTCCAGTTCATCATCGACTTCTTCAAGGACCGGCCATGCGACTACCTGGTTCTCGTCAACGCCGTCGTCTTCGGCGTTGTCATCGTCGGGACGGCGGCGTTCGGCTTCCCGCACCCCGGCCTCGACCTCTCCCGCTACACGGTCGGGCACGTCATCGTCTACGCCGCCCTCATCGCGGGCACGCTCGCGCTCTATGGGCTCGCGGTCCTCCTGAAAGACCGCCCGAAGTACTACTATCCGGCCGCGCTCGCGGCTGTCGCGGCACTCGCCGTCGCGATACTCTACGTCGCCCTGCCGGAGATCTACGGCCTCCTGGTAGCAAGCCTCATCTCCTTCTTCGGTGAGGCTGCAATCACCACGACCGTCCAGGAAGCCCGGGCCTGGTCGTTTGCCGCCGCCTGGGCAACGTTCCACTGGGGCCTCATCCTCGCGGCCGGCGGGGCTGCCGCCCTCCTCTGGCTGAACCGCGAGAGGGTGAACCCGGCCCACATCTTCGTCCTGGTGTGGACGGCGATCATCCTCGCATCGACGGCCGCGCACGTCCGCTACGAGTACTACCTCGCGGCAAACATCGCCCTGCTTGCGGCGGTCTTTGCAGGGGCGGTCATCGACGCGACCTGGAAGGATGTTGCACGCCTCCTCGGGAGAGGGAGTGATAGCAAGGCGTCTCCCGCCCCGAATGTCACCGAGAGAGAGGAAACACCGGCAAAGAAAGGCAGGAAGGGCGGCAAGGCTCCCGAGCCCCGGAAGGCGAAGACTCCCAGGCGGGACCAGCCGGATTACCTCAAAGTCGGAGCGCTCGTCGTGGTCGTCGGCATCACGCTCATCTTTGCAGGGACGTCTCTCCTCGGGAACATCGCCCTCGCCACCAGCGCGAAGTATGGCGGCATGAACTCTGAGTGGATGGAGGCCCTGGATTGGATGGGCGAGAATACGCCCGACCCCGGCGTCGACTACTATGCGATCTACGACAAAGAGACCTTCACCTACCCCGAAGAGTCCTACGGTGTCATGTCCTGGTGGGACTACGGTCACTGGATCACCTTCGTTGCGAAGCGGATCCCGAACAACAACCCCTTCCAGCACGGGGTCAGCGGACCGAACGGCTCCGCGGTCTACCTCACCTCGACAGATGAGGCAGCCGCAAACAGGGTCCTCGACAACATCGGCACCCGCTACGTCATCACCGATATCGAGGTCGATACCGGGAAGTTCCACGCCCCGGCGACCTGGGCCGCTCCCGACGTGGGCCAGGAACCCTTCCAGCCCTACTTCCTCGTCCCCGTGAACGCAGGATCGTCGGAGTACCAGGCGATGCCGTTCAACACCCAGGATTACTACCTGACGATGATCTCCCGGCTCCACAACTTCGACGGGTCGATGACCGACCCGACGGGACAGGTGCTCTACGCCGAGTACCGTGATGCCGCATCGGCAAACACCTCGCTTCCCGTCATCACGCGCACTCAGCAGATGAACGCCACGGAGGCTGTCGCCGCGGTGGAGGCCTACAACAGGAACGCACCGGCAGGGTCGCACGCGACGCTCCTCGGGATGTACTACCAGTTCCAGGGCGACTCGATCCTCCACCCCCTCGAGCGGGTGCCGGCGCTCCAGCACTACCGGCTCGTCCACGAGACAGATCAAAACGTCTACGGAAACGTCGGTGAAGGCGGGCCCGACCTGAAGTACGTCAAGATATTCGAGTACGTCCCGGGAGCCACGATCAGGGGCGACGGAGTCATCGAGGTCCCCATCGTCACGAACACCGGCCGGGAGTTCACCTACCGGCAGGAGAGCGTGAACGGTACGTTCGTCGTCCCGTACGCGACGTCCGGGTGGTCGGGCGAGGTGAAGGCGACCGGCCAGTACCGGATCGCGGGCACCGGCCAGGCGTTCGACGTCACCGAAGAGGATATCCAGCAGGGACGCACCATTAACTGACGAGGATGCGCTCTTCAGTCATCTACGGTGACGTCTTTACCAGGCACGACATGGAGGCTCACCCCGAGTCGGGTGCCCGGTTACGGGCAGCCCTCTCGGGGATCCCGAAGAACGTGAGGTGGCGCGCCCCCGTCCGCGCCACCGAGAGCGACCTTGCGCGGGTTCACGACCCGCGATACATCAGGTGGGTGCAGGAGATGGCGACGGGAACCTGTTTTTTGGACTTGAACACCTACGTCACCTGCCATTCCTTCGAGGCGGCATCCTATGCCGCCGGGTCGACCTTTGCGGCGGTTGAGCGGGCGCTCGACGGCGAACACCTGTTTGCCCTGGTCCGGCCGCCAGGGCACCATGCCGAGCCCGACCGGGCGATGGGGTTCTGCATCTTCAACAACGCCGCGGTCGCGGCGGCGAAAGCCCTCGAATCGGTCGACCGGATTGCTATCCTCGACTGGGACCTGCACCACGGCAACGGCACCCAGACGGCATTTTACGGGAGCGACCGGGTGCTCTACTGCTCGGTGCACCAGGAGAACAGTTTCCCGAAGACCGGGTGGGTGGATGAGATCGGCACCGGCGCGGGCCGAGGCTACACCCTCAACGCTCCGCTTGCGCCAGGGTGCACCATCACCGACTACCAGTATCTCTTTGACGAGGTCTTCATCCCGGCCCTCACCCGTTTCCGGCCCGACGCCCTGATCATCTCCGCCGGCCAGGACGCTCTCTCCGACGACGAACACGGGGGGATGAACCTTGAGCCCGATGACTACGGCGTGCTCACCGGGATGCTGATCGACGGCACGGACCTCCCCCTCGCACTGACACTCGAGGGCGGCTACGGGCCGTCGCTTGGAAAGGCTATCGGCGAGATATTCAGTGCCCTCTCGGGGAAGCGGGTCGCGCCCTCTGAGACGCCCCTGCACCGGGGCACAAAAAGGGTTGTGGAGATCTTAAAGAAGGTCCGGTTCTGCTAGTCCGTGGAAAGCCTCAACCCTGCACGGAGCGCTTCCGGTCCGGATCCATATAGGAGATCTCAAACCCGGGGAGGATAGCCCGAACCACCGGCACCGGGGTCCTTGAGAGGTCGCAGACGCAGACCCGGTCCGTATAGGGGCTGACTTCCTGGAGCACCCGTCCTATGTCGAGGTCGAACCGCGGGGTGCTCAGATCGGGGATGTCCCTGATATCAACGGCATCTGCATCGGCAAACCACATCCTGTTGATCCGCTTCAGCCGCTCGTAACCTGCCTTCCGGATTATCATCTCCCGCTGGGGGTCATTGCGGCCGCCCTGAAGATAACTCCCCCTGCTCTGGGCCACCTCGGTCAGGGCGCGGAGCGCTGCGATCTCGGGACTGGTGTGCGTCCCCGACCCGATGACAAGCATCGCCGGGTCCTTCGTGACAGTGTCGTCTGCAGCGGCCGCGACCGTGGGGATGCCGGTCTTCCCGGCGAGCAGCCAGAGGTGGATATCGATCCCGTTCTCCTCGAACCGGTCGAGGATCTCCCGGGCGGCGCATTCCGTCCCGATGGTGAGGCGGCTGCCGAGGTCGTGCTCCTGGTCGGCAATGCTGAGAGCGTCCCGCTCGATCACCTCAAAGAGGGCGTGCAGAATGGCCTCCTCGATGACGTTGCCCGATGCAAGCCCGTTCGAGTCGCTCCGGAAGAGAGGCACGGCCATCCCGAGTGAGTCATAGGGGTGGAAGACGGCGTTACTTGGAACATAGACCTCCTCATCGTTTAAGATGTCCCACGTCGGCGTCCAGTGGACCTTCTCCCCCTGCTCGAGTTTTCGCGGGAGAAGCAGGTCTTCGGGATGCATCGCCCGTCCCGGGCCGATCTCCTCGTAGGTCGCATACTCCATCCGGTCACCCCGGTACTCGGCGCAATAACGCTCGAGTGCCTCCATCATCGCCGATACCCGGGCATGGATCGGTTCCTTTCCCTTTCCTGCGTGTACGCGAACCGCCCCCCGGGCTGCTCCCGGCCGAACCGCCGAGAAGACGGGGATACCGAGACGGTCGAGCGGCGTGACGTCGATGATCTCGGTAACACCGATCTCCGCCATCAACGGCTCCACGGCGGCACGAGTCTCCTCCGGGGAGCGGGAACGGTGGGTGCCGTCAAAGTACAGTTTCTCTACCGGCCGAATCGTGATTGCCATTGAAGATCCCTTGGAGGTGATACCTTAATAGTATGGCGAGATGTACTCTACCACATTATGAGCACGGATGAGATGCCAGTGGGCGCAATCGTCCGATACCCACGCACCGGCACGACCGGAAAGGTCGTGCGGATCGAGGAGATCGACGGCCGCAGGTATGCCGAGATCGACAGCACCGGGCTCTATTACCGGGTGGACGAACTGATCGGCGCCGATAAAACGACCGGAAAGGCAGAGAGAGAGGAGCGCTCTCTTGAGGAGTACCTCAAGGAGCACACGGAACTTCAGGAGCAGCTCGAGGAGGTCTGGGAAGTGGGGACGGATCGGAGCTGTGAGGGCGGTGGCTAGCCCTCGATCGGTATGGTGGTGAGTTTCACCGCCTCGACACCTTTTTGTGCCATCAGTCTCTCGGTAATATCCTTCAGTACAACCCCGTCCCCCCGGATAAGGATCACTTCGAGGCACTTGTTGTGAGTCACATGCGAGTGCAGAGATGCCTGAATGCTGCTGGAGTACTGGTGCTGGATCTCGGTGAGTGTCTGGAGCAGCCCCCGCTGGTCATGGTCGTAGACCATGGTGATGACGCCCTGGCGCTCGCCTTTTACGTCGGATATCCATTGGTAGTGAGTGATGTAACTGCGTATTGAATCCCGTATCCCTTCGGAACGGGATGAGTACCCCCGGAGACTCAGGATCTCATCGAACTTATCGAGGAGGTTCTTGGGGAGTGAGATCCCGATACGTGAAAGTTCGGTATCGCCTGACATTGCGATCAGTTCTCATATCTCATTTCATAGAGTATAAATTTTCGCTATCAACCCGGTCATTATTCATACTTCGTATGCCAAACAGAATATGGCAACCCGGGGCTAACTTGCGCGTACTGCAGAAGCGCAACACCGAGCGGCAGAATAACCCCAACCGATTATGTATAAGTAGTGTCACTATATATTGGATAAGGAGGTTCGAAAACTTTTGCGAGATGCACTCATTCCTGGTGTCAATATTGGGCTCGTGGGTCACGTCGATCACGGCAAAACAACCCTGGTCAGCGCGCTGACCGGTACCTGGACGGACAGGCACAGCGAGGAGATTAAGCGCGGCATCTCCATCCGGCTTGGCTACGCCGATACAACATTCTACAAGTGCGAAAAGTGCGAGGGTGCGGAGGCCTATTCCTCCAAGCCGGAATGCCCGGCCTGCGGAGGGAAGGCGATTCCGTTCCGGACGGTCTCGTTCGTCGATGCGCCTGGCCACGAGACGCTGATGGCGACGATGCTCTCGGGTTCCGCGCTGATGGACGGCGCGATGCTCGTCATCGCTGCAAACGAGGTCTGCCCGCAGCCCCAGACCAAGGAGCACCTGATGGCGCTCGAGCTGATCGGTATCAAGAGGATCGTCATCGTCCAGAACAAGATCGATGTGGTCACGCAGACCGAAGCACTGGAGCACTACAAACAGATCAAGCGGTTCATCAAGGGCACCATCGCCGAGAACGCGCCCATCATCCCGGTCTCCGCACAGAAGGGAGTCAATATCGGCGTCCTGATCCAGACCCTGGACGAGGTCGTCCCGGAGCCCGAACGCGATCCGGAGATCGACCCGCTGCTGCTCATCGCGCGGTCGTTCGATGTCAACAAACCCGGTTGCAACTGGCGGGACGTGAAAGGCGGAGTCATCGGGGGTTCGCTCACCCGAGGGGTCCTCCGCGAAGGGGACGACATTGAGATCCGCCCCGGCCGACAGGTCCAGATCGAGAACCGGACAAAGTGGGAGCCGATCGAGACGAAGATCACCTCCATCAATGCAGGCAAGATCGGGGTGACCGAGGCGGCGCCCGGGGGCCTCCTTGGTGTCGCGACGAAACTCGATCCGGCACTGACGAAGAGCGACGCCCTCGCGGGACAGATTGCCGGGCTCGCGGGGAAACTCCCGCCGGTCTGGGAACGTCTGAAGTTCGACGTCACGCTGATGGACCGGGTGGTCGGCGCGGACAGCGAGCAGATCATCGAGCCCCTGAAGCACAAGGAGCCGCTGATGCTCTCGGTCGGCACCGCCGTGACGGTCGGCGTGATCGTGAATACAAAGAAGAACCAGGTGGAGGTTCAGCTGAAGCGGGCGGTCTGCGCGGAGATCGGCGCACGGATCGCCATCAGCAGACAGGTCGGCGGAAGATGGCGGCTGATCGGCATGGGTGTTCTGGTCGAGTGAGGGTACTCCTCGACACGAACGCCCTGCTGATGCCGGCCCAGTTCGGGATCGACCTGTGTGACGGGCTCATGGCACTCTTCGGGGACTTCGAACCGGTGACGCTCGAAGAGGTGATCGGTGAACTCTCGGGGCTCGCCCGGGGCCGCGGCCGTGATGCGGCTGCCGCCCGCGTGGGCCTTGTGATCGCCCGGCGCTCGACGATCGTCCCGAGCGGGAGTGCCGCGGAGCGTGTGGACGACCGGGTGATCGAGTATGCCCAGCGGGAAGGATGCACCGTGGTGACGAATGATCGCCAGCTCCGGAACGCTCTCCTCTGCGAGGGGATCGACGTTGTTTCAATGCGGAGAGGGAGAACGCTGGAGCTGATGAGGGGGTAGTCTAAAATGTATTACAAAATGACGCTGGAGGACAAGGTGCGCGTTCCGCCGCACCGCCTCGGGGAAGACCTGGAGAAGGTCATCCTGAATGTGCTGCAGGAGCAGCTGGAAGGCAGCATCGCAAAGGAGATCGGCATCTACATTGCGGTGACGAATATTCTCAACGTCGGCGAAGGGGAGCTGATCCCCGGAGACGGCGCCGTCTACTACGACGTCAGGTTCGAGGCGGCGGTGATCCGCCTGGCACTCCAGGAGGTGATCGAGGGGCAGGTGGTCGAGACGACGAGTTTCGGCGCCTTCGTCAGCCTGGGGCCGATCGACGCCATGCTCCACGTGAGCCAGATATCGGACGAATACATCAGTTACGACGAGAAGAACGGCAGGCTGGTCTGCCAGGACTCGAAGCGAGCGATCTCCGTCGGCGACGGTGTCCGGGCCAGGATCGTTGCGCTCTCGCTGAACGAGCGCGAGCCGAGAGAGAGTAAGATCGGCCTCACCATGCGCCAGTCGGGCCTTGGGACCACGACCTGGCTGGAAGAGGAACTCGTTGAGGAGAAGAAGGGGGCGGCATAGGATGGTCGTTCGCAAGAAGGTGGTCAAGGTCTGCCGCGAGTGCCACCGGGTCGTCGAGGGGGAGAACTGCACCATCTGCAGCACGTCGAACCTGAGCGAGGACTGGGCGGGCTACGTCGTGATCATCGATCCGGAGCGCTCGGAGATCGCGAAGAAGATGAACATCACCATGGCCGGCAGGTACGCACTGAAGGTCCGCTGATGCTCCGGCTCCCCGAAGCGTGCCGGGGCCTCTTCAAGAGGCCATTCGGAACCCTTTACGGGAGCATCGACGAACTCCTCCCCCAACTCGAAGACCGACCGGTCTACGCCGTCGGCGATGTGGTGACCCACAACCTCCTGGCCGCGGGGGTCGCCCCGGATATCGCCATCATCGACGGCTACACGATGCGCACGCCCTGCAACCGTTCGCCCCTCCTCCGGGCGAGATGGCTGACGGTGAAGAATCCTCCCGGCACGATCACTGCCGAACTCGAGGACGCGATCGAGGAGGTCGTCAGGGATCCGCCCGCCGTGATCTTCGTCGAGGGTGAGGAGGATCTCGCGGTCATCCCGCTCGTCCTCGCCGCGCCGGATGGGGCCGCCGTCCTTTACGGGCAGCCGGAGGAGGGAGTCGTCCTCCGGCTCGTGGACGCGGCGGCGAAGCAGGCGGCCGCGTCCATGCTTGAAGTTTTTTTGCGCGACTGATGGGTGCGGCGGTCTCGCCGTCCCTCCATGTCGCCTCGCGTGACGTAAATCGCCTGCAGGTTTGCGCTTTTGCCGATCGTATGGGTGGTTGCACCGCCTTACGCGAGATACGGTCGCCTTGAAGGCGGGGAACGGGAGCACCGGAACGAGCCTGACCTCCCCCGGCATCCCAGAGTATAAATAAATCCGTCAACAATATTTTAGGGATATCGATGGACTTCGAAATTACCCGTGATGTGAGGAACGAGTTGTTGAAGAGGAGAGAACTTAAGTTCACTCTCACCTTCGACGGACCGACGCCTTCGCGAAAGAGCATCCAGGAGAAGCTCGCCGCACTGCAGAACAAGAATGAGAACCTCATCGTGCTCGACCTGGAGAGAACCCGGTTCGGGAAGATGGAACTCTTCGGCCGTGCCCGGATCTATGATGACGAGGAGACCAAGAAGTCGACCGAGCGGGAGTACCTGCTCAAGCGCGACGAGCCGAAGGCGGAGAGCGAGGCATAAACATGGCAGCCAAGAAGCAGGCTTCGGTCAAGGGCAAGAGGTACGAGTGCTACGAAGTCAAGGGAGATGCGGCGGTCCTGCAGAAGCGGCACTGCCCCCGGTGCGGCCCCGGCGTCCTGATGGCCGCGCACAAGGATCGGGCGGCCTGCGGCAAGTGCGGCTACACCGAGTTCCAGAAGTAGGTCCTCACCTGGATACACAATACGGACGCGGCATCGGCCGCGGCCGGCCTTTTTCCCGTAACGGATGATACCTGTTTTATGACGCACGACGACGGCCTGGTGCTGGGGCTTGAAGGAACCGCGTGGAACCTCAGTGCCGCTCTCTTCGGCGACGACCTGGTCGCCCTCCATTCATCGCCCTACGTCCCGCCGAAGGGCGGGATCCATCCCCGGGAGGCCGCGCAGCACCACGCCTCGGCGATGAAGGAGGTCGTCTCCCGGGTGCTCGCGGAACCGGAGCGAGTCCGGGCGATCGCGTTCTCCCAGGGCCCCGGCCTCGGGCCGTCGCTCCGGACGGTGGCGACCGCCGCACGCGCCCTCTCGATCGCCCTCGGCGTCCCGCTCATCGGCGTCAACCACTGCGTGGCACACGTCGAGATCGGGAGATGGGCGACGGGATTTGAAGACCCGATCGTCCTGTATGCGAGCGGCGCGAACACGCAGGTGCTCGGTTACCTGAACGGCCGCTACCGGATATTCGGGGAGACGCTGGATATCGGACTCGGGAACGCACTCGACAAGTTCGCGCGGAGCCACGACCTCCCGCACCCGGGCGGGCCTGCCATCGAGAGGCTTGCGCGGGAGGGGGACTACATCGAACTCCCCTACACGGTGAAGGGGATGGATCTCGCCTTCTCCGGGCTCGTCAGCGCCGCCCGGGAGAGCGGCGCACCGCTTGAGGACGTATGCTTCGGCCTGCAGGAGACGGCGTTCGCGATGTGCGTCGAGGTGACGGAGCGCGCGCTCGCCCATGCAGGCAAGGACGAGGTGCTGCTGGTCGGCGGGGTCGGTGCGAACGGGCGGCTGCAGGAGATGCTCCGGGTGATGTGCGAGGAGCGGGGAGCGGCGTTCGCTGTCCCCGAACGGACGTTCCTCGGCGACAACGGCGCGATGATCGCCTATACGGGGAAGATCATGCTGGAGCACGGTGTGACGCTCCCCCTCGAGGAGTCGCAGATCCGCCCCGGGTACCGCGCGGATGAGGTGGAGGTCGCGTGGCGCGCAGAGGAGCCGGGCGAGATCTTCGCCGCAGCGCCGCACGAGGGGGGCGTCGCCCGCGGCGCGGAGGCGGTCGTGGAGATCGGTGAGGAGGAGGTCATCAAGCACCGGACGAGCAAGCGCTATCGTTACCCGGGTCTTGACCGGAGGCTGATCGCGGAGCGGACCCGGACGGAGGCGCGCCTGATCGCGGCGGCGCGACGGGCGGGCGTCCCAACCCCGGTGATCCGGGATATCACCGCCGATACGATCGTGATGGAGCGGGTTCGTGGCGATCTGCTGAAGTACGTCACCGCTCCGGAGACGATCCGGCTCGCGGGCGAGGCGGTCGGGAGGCTGCACGGGGGGGGGATCGTCCACGGCGACCTGACGACGAGCAACATGATCGTCCGCGACGGCCAGTGCGTCCTGATCGACTTCGGGCTGGCGTCGACGTCGCCCGAGGTCGAGAGCCGCGGGGTCGATCTCCATGTCTTCTTCCAGACGCTCGAGAGCACGACGGAGAACTTCGGAGAGTTGAAGGAGGCGTTCCTAGAGGGATACGCGGCCGTCTTTGCGGAAGCGGAAGAGGTTCTCGCCCGGGAGCACGAGGTCGAACTGCGGGGGCGGTACCTGTGAGGGTCGCGGTGGTGACGAGCAACGACAACAAGGCCCGCGAGGTGGCGGCCTACTTTGCGGGGACGCTGACGGTCGAGCACGTCGCACTGGAGTGCCCGGAGTTCCGCCACGCCGACGTGGGGGAGATCGCCCGCGGGAAGGCGGAGTTCGCCTACAAAACGCTCTCCCGGCCGCTGATCGTCGACGACACCGGCCTCTTCATCGACGCGCTCGGTGGGTTCCCGGGGCCGTACGCCGCCTACGTCCACGACACCATCGGCAACGCCGGTGTCCTGAAACTCATGGAAGACGTGGAGGACAGAAGCGCCCGGTTCGAGACGGCGATCGCGTTCGCGCGCGAGGACGGTATCCGGGTCTTCCGGGGAGTCCTCCCGGGGAAGATCGTCGCCCCCCGGGGGGAGGAAGGGTTCGGCTACGACCCGATCTTCGAGCACGGCGGCCGGACGCTCGCCGAGATCCCGCTATCCGAGAAGAGCCGGATCTCTCACCGGGCACGAGCGCTCGAGGCGTTCCGCGCCTGGGTGGAGCGGGGGGCTGGAGGCGACAGAACTGTTAATACGAGCAAGAACGAATAGTACCAAACTGACAAGTGGTGTTTTTATATGGCGAGATTTCCCGAAGCTGAAGCACGTCTGCTCAACGTAAAGATCTGTATGAAATGCAACGCCCGGAACGCAATCCGCGCGACCTGTTGCCGCAAGTGCGGCTCTGACGAACTCCGGCCCAAGTCCAAGGAACGGAAGGCGTAACGCCGTTCGTCCGGCCCCCCCCGCAGACCCTTTTTTCGCGCTGATTGCGGGGGGCGCCCGGTTCCTCAGGCGCTGTAATAGGTGACTTTTCTACCCTCTTCGCTGTATTCGCCCCGGTAAGTCTCGATATTACGCTTGTAGCCGATCCGCTCCGTAAACCCGAGTTCACGGAGCCGTTCGCGGACGCGCATGACATCCGCTTCGTCCGCCCAGTCCCGGGTGTAGACGTAGATGACCGACCGCTCGTCGCGCGAGTCCGGGTTCGGCTTCGCCGTGCTGACCTTCGCGGATATCCCGAGGGTTCCCTCCACCGTCGCGTCCCGAACCTTCCGCCACGCCTCGTCCGCCTCGGCGGGAGGGGCGAATATGAGCCATTTTCCTACCTGGTCGTCGTCGAGGCCCCGCTCCGAAGGCTCCGGAGCATCCTGGACGATCCAGTACATCCGGGTCGTCTTTGAGGGGAGGACGCCTTCACCCTCCTTGAGGGGTGCATAGATCGCATCGGTTCCGCCGAACCGCCGGAGGAGCGCATCGGCAAGGTCCGGGTAGTCGTCCCGGAATCTCCCGAAGATCTCGCGGACGTCGGCCTCGAAATAGGTTCCCTGCTCGACGAGCTCGAACAGATACGGGCCGCGGAGACGGAGTTCGCGGTTGAGGTAGATCTCAAAGAGCCCGTACGCTACCTCGGCCAGGGATCCCGGATCGATCTCTTCCATACCTAATGATAACCGCCAGGGCAGTGAAAAGAGTTTTGAAGTGTTACCGCCAGAGCCTTTCTGCGACCAACTCAACGGCCCGCTCCCTGGAGAGCAGCATCCCGCCGAAGATCGGTCCCATGCGGCACTCCCCGGCGACGGCGTTTGCTGCCATACCGGTGACGAAGAGGCCGGGGAAGCCTCTCCATTCAGCGTCATCCGGTTCTTACCTGTAGCATCGGATTGTGACAAGGGCGCGGGTGCATGCGCAGAACGAACCGGATCGCGGTTCAGGCAGAAGCAACCGGAAGGAGTGGCAGAGGCCTTAAGAACAACCCGGTCAGATATATACCCGTCATGAAATGGACGCGCGACCTCGGTCTCACTATGAGGATGTTTCTCACGTCGTTTCTGCTCCTCATAGTCTACCTGATCTTCCTGGGCGTCCTTTCCGCCCTGGGATTCCCCTTTGAGTTCCTCCTGCTGGTGGCCGCCGGGATGGCGTTCCTCCAGTTCTTCTTCTCCGATAAGTTGGTGCTCTGGAGCACCAGCACCCGGATTGTCGAAGAGGACGAATACCCGGAGTTGCACCGGATGGTCGAGAGCCTCGCCACGAGAGCAGGCCTCCCGAAACCGAAAATCGGGATCATGGCATCCCCGGTTCCAAACGCGTTCGCGACCGGCCGAAGCCCGAAGAACGCCGTGGTGGCGGTCACCGACTCGATCATGCGGACGCTCAACCGCGAGGAACTCGAAGCGGTGCTCGCCCACGAGATGTCGCACGTGAAGAACCGGGACATGCTGACGCTGACGATGGCGAGTTTCCTCTCGATGCTCGCCTTCCTGATCATGCGCAACTGGTTCTTCATGGGGCTCTTCGGCGGCGGCGGCAACCGCGACAACAACGGGGCTGCGCTGATCCTGGTCTATGTCGTCGCAATCGTCGTCTGGGTCGTGAGCACGCTCCTCACCCGTGCGCTCTCCCGCTACCGGGAGTTCGCGGCGGACCGGGGCAGCAGTGAGCTGACGGAGAACCCCCGGGCGCTGATATCGGCGCTCCAGAAGATCAGCGGGCGGATGGACTACGTCCCCGCCGAGAAGAAACAGGAAGTGGAGGGCGCAAACGCGTTCTTCATCATCCCGGCCATCTCCGGGAAATCCCTGATGGATCTCTTCTCCACGCACCCGTCGCTGGAGAAGCGGGTGGCGGCCCTCGAGGAACTGGAAGCGCAGCGGCGCGGGTACTAACCCGCTCCGGCCCCCCGCCACCCAATATTTAATATTCAGCACGGTCAATCTATGTAGGCATACCGTGCATACGCATCGATGGTCTAGTGGTATGACTTTGGCCTTCCAAGCCAATAGCCCGGGTTCAATTCCCGGTCGATGCATGGGGCTCGTGGTCTAGCTGGTTATGACGTCGCCTTCACACGGCGAAGATCTCGAGTTCGAATCTCGACGAGCCCACTTCTTTTAGGATCTAAGGTTTGTGATACCGACCGGCGTGCTTGCTACTGCCTTCACCAAGGAGAGCATCTCAGAGCCACAGTTCCGGCATCGCATGCGTTTTCAACATCTATTTCTTCAGGCTTTCACAAACGATGCCATCCTTATCGGCATCGAGTTTGTGAATATCCCCCTTTCCAAGGGACAGGCAGTAATCATAGCATGCCTCTGCTTCACGCTGGGTGGCGAAATCGCCACAGTTGTAGCGATCGCTTGAGCAACTACACACATCACAGGTGGTGCAGGCCGTTGGATTCGACATAATTGTTGGTTTTACGGTCGTCGAGACCGTCGTACTCATCGTACTCGTTGTAGTTGTCGTCATTGGAGGGGAGGTCGGGGGGGATTGTCCTGAGCGCAGTGGTCGGCGGTGGTGCCGATTTACTCTCTGTAGTCGTTTGAGAAGTACAGCCGGATACCAGGATAAATAGGCATAGAGCGAGGATAAGTCCTGCAACTACACACTTCTTTGATAGGGAAGGCGTGCCCATGGGGACCGATAGAGGATTGAGCCTGCTTAAACTTTTCTAAAACAGAGTATAAGGCGTAAGAAATTACATCAGAAGGATCCAGCCCGGGAGGAGGCTGAAAGGGGACCCACTTTCAGACCAACGTGGACTGAGTCCTTCTTCTTCCTATCATCTCCTTCTTCTCCGAGAGGATCCGCTCAAGCAGTACCGATGCCGGTTCGTACTCGCGCCCCTCCTGCCGGGCGAGTTCTGCTTCAGTAGGGACCAGCCGCCCGGAGCCTCAAGCGGGCCCGGGATTCCGGAGATGGATCTCCGGACCCTTCACAACGCCTCGATCACGTTCCCGACCACGGACTCGAGATCCCCACCCGAACACGCGACGGTGAGATCGGCATATCGCTCATACAGCGGGACCCGCTCGTCGTACATCCCGCGGAGGCTCTGGCCCGGGAGGAGGAGTATCCCCCGGGTCGTGATGTTCTTGAGCCGCTTTTCCATCTCCTCGTACGAAATTTTCAGGTATACGGCCAGCCCTCCCGACTTCAGGTGCGCCATCGCATCGGGGCTGCAAACCACGCTGCCGCCCGTCGCGATCACGGCATTGCGGGGGTGAAGGGAGAGGATCGTCTCCTCCTCGATCCGCTTGAACGCATCCGGCCCGTCCGTATCAAGGATCTCCTGGAGCATCTTCCCGGCCCGTTCCTGTATCAGGATGTCCGTATCGATGAACTGCATGCCGAGCGTTTTCGCAAGGACGACGCCCACGGTGCTCTTCCCCGCGCCGGGCATGCCGATGAGGATGATGTTTTTGTGATGCTGCATACCGCTCTCCCGTGACCCGATGGACAGAGGGGTCCTTTATTGGTACCTAGATGGGATTTCGGGGGAGATGAAGGTTGTTTGGCAAAAGGTGCAATCGCCCGGTGTTATCCCGGTCATGTTCATAGCCGGGAATGAATGTCGGGCGGCGTCACGACCCTGCAAAGCGGAAGTTATTTTACCTGCATCAAAAAACGGCGTTTGATCGAGCATGAATGCGAAAGGAGTTGTTGGAGCACTTCTCGGCGCTTTTATAGGTTTTCTCGGCCTGCTGTGGTTTCTGCAGGGCACGGGAATCCTTCGGATGCGCCCGATAGTATGCATCGCGAACTGCGAGGAGGTCGTCGGCCCATCCCCAACCTGGGCGGCGGCGGGAGCGGTTGCTCTCATCATCGGGGCCATCGTCGTAGCCGTAAGCGTGAGGCGCGGCAGAACACCCTGAGACGCAAGCGGACTGAAATATCGGGATGCAGCAGACAGGCCAGGATTTTAATTCTCGTTCATAGCCTGATGCCTCCGGCCGGTCGAGGCATCTCACCCGGATCTATAAACGAAGAGATCACCGGGGCGAAGCGCCGGTCTCCTCCCCATGATTCACGACCACATCGTCGATCACTTCCGCAAGCGTTGCCGCGGAGGTCGCCCTCATCTCGACTCCCGCCGCCTCAAGCGCGTAGCCGGCCGCCCTCCCAGAGAGCGAGTGATGCACGAAGACCACATCGATCTTTTGCGCGAGCAGCATCTCAGCCACCTGTCCGCCCTTCCGCTTCTCCACATCCGTAAATGGATTGGAGATGGTGTCCTGGCGCTCGATGCGGTTCTTCTCAACGTCATAGTCAAGGATTGCGAAATACGGCGCTTCGCCGAAGTGAGCGCTGACCGACCCCTCCCGGTCCTGCAGCGGCACCGCATACCGTAGATGCGTCTTCTTCCGGGGTTCATAGTGGATGAGGACCCGCTCGACGTTCTGCACCCGGAGCCGTATATCCTGCTCGATGCGCTCGCTCTCCCGGTGCGCCTTCCCAAAATCCGACTCCGCCATCTCGACCATCGCCTCCACGAAGATGTAGCGCCCGGAGTTGCGGCCCGTGATACTCTTGATGCCGCTCACCTTCGGATCCGAGAGGATGATGCTGCGGATCTCGTTGAGCGTATCGTAATCGACCGAGGCATCCAGGAGAGTTCGCATGCTGTCTTTTAAGATCCCCCAGCCCGCCCGGACGATGAAGACAGCGACAACGACGGCTGCGATCCGGTCCAGGGGTATGCCGAAGAACTGCCCGAGGAGCGCAAAGAAGACAACCGAGGAAGAGAGAACATCCACCCGGTGCTGCCTCCCGTCCGCGATCAGGCTCGGGGAGTTGTACTTCCGCCCCACGTTCACCTCGTAGGTGCCGAGGATATACGGCACCGGGATGAAGGCGGCAACGGCGAGGAGGACCCACCCGCTGTAGGGCTGGGCGGCGGCATCGCCCGTCACCGCCTCCGCCGCAATCTCGAAGGCCGTGAAGAAGATGAGGAGGGCAATGGCTACCGAGACGACGTTCTCAACCTTGTAGAGCCCGTACGGGAAATCCCGGCGTTTGCGTGAGGAGAGATACACCCCCGCGATCAGGGCAAGCGAGGCGACGACGTCCACGAACGAATGTATGCCGTCCGCACGGAGGGCAAGGCTGCCTGTATAGACCGAGAGTAGCAGTTTTGCGACGACCAGCCCGGCATTGACGGCAAGCGAGAGAAAGGCGACACGGAGGATGACGGACTCCGGCGTCCGGTAAGATCCTGCCGTCTTCCGAACCGCTTCCTGCATACCGGATCGCCCCTTAGTGCATTCCTTGGCGTGATGTTTCCATTAATCTAACCATTATGGCCTATTTGATGGGGAAGAGGGCATCGCGGCAACTCCTCATGACGGAGGATACGGCGGTACTTCGTATGACGCCCACCTGCGGCGATGCATACGTTGCGGCGGACCTGATGACCCGCTCCCAGGAAGAGGGAAACCGAATTCATACGCTCGGAACCATTATGCAACAGGATAGCCGTCCGGTTTTCCGCCGGAACCGTTGAATACCACGGAACCGGTTAAGTCGCCCCTCGACCCATAATACCGTATGGATATCTTCGACTCGGTCTACCGGAGCACGCCACCCTGGGACATCGGCCGCCCCCAGAAGGCGTTCGTCGAACTGGCCCGGGCAGGAGAGATCACGGGTTCCGTCCTGGACATCGGATGCGGAACGGGGGATCACGTCCTCTTTTTTGCAGGCGAGGGGCACGAGGTGCTCGGGATCGACACCGCCTCCCTGGCGATCCGAAAGGCCCGGGAGAAGGCTGCAAAAAGAGGACTCCAGGCACAGTTTTTCGTCGGAAATGCACTGGAACTCTCCGCCCTCAACAGGACGTTCGATACCGTCATCGATTCGGGGCTCTTCCACACCCTCTCCGACGAAGATCGGCCGGCCCTCGCCGAGAGCCTCGCGGCCGTCCTCGCACCCGGCGGGAGATACTTCATGCTCTGCTTCAACGAGCAGAACCCCGGCGAATACCCTCTGCCGAGGAGGATCACGCAAGATGAGATACAGGATGCCTTCCGGGACGGGTGGGTCATCAATTACATCAGGCCGGCGGTCTTTGAGAACAGCATCCAGGCCGACGGGCACCATGCCTGGCTTGCGTCGATATCGAGACCGATGCAGGGTTGACAGGGGCGGATCTGTTGACGGATCCTCCTATTCTCCGCCCCTATTTCCCCCTGTAGCCGCACACGCCTGGCCGGTGCCGGGGAAGAAAACCTATGTATGGGGGATATGCTTCTACTGTTACATGGAAGATCGGCCCATAAAGGTCCTGGTCATCATGGGCAGCGCCCGGAAGGCGAATACCTACCGTGCAGCGGAACGGATCCGCGAGATCCTCGAGGAGGAGGCACCGGTGGACTGGGAGTACGTCATGCTCAAGGACGTCAACCTGGAGCAGTGCCGCGGGTGCTACACCTGTTTTGACCGCGGGGAGGAGTACTGCCCCATCAAGGACGATTCGGCCCTCCTGGAAGAGAAGATGCATGCCGCGGACGGGGTGATCTTCGCCACCCCGGTGTACGGGTTCCAGGTCTCGGGGCTGATGAAGGTCTTCATCGACCGCCACTCCTACATCTTCCACCGCCCCCGGTTCTTCCGGCAGAAGGCGCTCCTCCTCACCACCGTCGGGGTGATGGGGGATAAGGACGTGCTGGACTACCTCAACGCGGTGGCCCGCATCTGGGGCTTCGAGGTTGCCGGTCGGGCGGGGATCGTCTCCCACGCGAAGATGGGCCCTCTCCCCGCCTACCGGCTGCGGGAGAACGAAGAGAAACTGCAGGCGGCGGCAAAGGCCTTTCTCGCCGCGCTCCGGAGGGAAACGCCGAGGAGGCCCGGGTTCTTCGACGTGATGGCGTTCCATATCGGGCGGGCGCCCTGCGACGAGCTGGGCGAATCGGCTCCCGCGGATCACGCCTACTGGAAGGAGCAGGGGTGGTTCGAGAGGGGGAGGCGCTACTACGTGGACGTGCCGGTCAATCCGGTCTACCATGCGTTGGGCATGGCGGCGGAGTGGTACCTGCGACGGCGGGTGCGGAGGGATCTGCGGGAAGTGGGGTGAAGGGGGGCGGGTACAGAAGATAGGATGAGTTTGTTGTGACCGCTACGGAATGAGTCGTGGCATGGGCCATGGATTTCTCGAAGGGGCGGGTGCTGCTCTACCATAGACTTCAATTCTTAATGAGAATAATCTCACGGAACTTTTTTTCCAGATATTCATTTCGGAAGGGTTATAAATAGATAGCAATTGTTATTGAATATGGCGAAATGCTATTTCTGTGGTCGCCAAATTGAAGGATTACCCTACGTCTGTAGACGATGTGGAGAAACATTCTGCATGGACCACAGATTGCCAGAATACCATAATTGTGTAGGAAAAACATTTTGCGCGGACCACAGATTGTCAGAATACCATAACTGTGTACAAGAACGATATTCTTACACCGAAAACAGTGAAGATTACTCCCGATATAGTGATAATGCGAATGGCCACTCAAGAAAAACATCCTCACAGAGACTCGCACGGCAAACCGAGCAAGAGATTACGAAAACTCTTGCCGTTTTAGCGATTGTTGTGGGTCTTGCTTTATTCTATCCTCAAATAGTTTTGTTCGTTTCTCAGTTAGAAGACGATTCTGGTGGATCTACTGCCCTGATGCAGCAGGACCCCTCATCAACAAAGGTGACCTTACCGGATACGACACCAGAGAATCAAGCGTTCAAGGCCTCGGATATCCCTATTATTGGCGACATTATTGACCCTTCCGAATCGTTTAAGGACTCCCCAAAACCACACAATTATCCCTACTACGCTGGGGGTCGAAGAACTCTGAGTTTTACAACCTATGGCGGATTAAACGAGTATTTTTCAAAAGAAAGTCACACATACCGGTACAATTACGTGGATGAAGTCATAATGGAGTTGCTAAAAAACTCCTATCAGGATGAGTATTTAGATCCTTTCATTGAGCAGATCGAAAAGACATCCAGTTCACCAGAGGCTCAAGCTCAAGTGGCAATCAGCCTTGTCCAGCATATACCTTACAGTTGGAACCGATATTCTGGGATGGATAGCGACTGGTATTACCCCTACGAAACACTTCACAATAATCAGGGGGTATGCTCCGACAAATCGTTGCTCCTGAGTTACCTCTTATGCCAGTTAGGCTACGATGTGGTATTGTTTGAGTTTTCCGACCATATGGCAGTCGGAGTAAAATGTAACGGCCAATATGACTTCCAGAACAGTGGATACGCGTTCATAGAAACCACACAACCAACAATAATCACGTACATTCCAGAGGATTATTTGGGAGGGTTTAGAGTTACGTCGGATGTGAAGATCATTCACGTACAAGGTGGAGATAAGTCCTTAGACGTGAGCGGGGAGTATCGGGATGCTCAAGAATTAAAGAAACTTGACTCGATGGGACAGGTCTTAGACCAGTATCACTACGCACGGTGGCAAGCACTCACAAAGAAATACGATCTACAATACGACACCTGATTAACCCATTTTCTGCCTTATCCAGAACAGCACACGATTACGTGATGAACAGACAGAATGATATGATAGATGTCCCTAGACATCATAGAAAAGGATATACCGCCCAGTATGGCCCCACATGCAAATTATCTCATTGAATATCGGTTTCAGGGATCCTCCAAACACGATATTCGCAAAATGATTCTGCGTCTTACAAACAAGTTTCACTTACATTATGCCCAACCAAAAAGACCGGTACCCCATATCACGCTTGCAGGAGGATTTACAGCAAATAACGAAAAACAACTCGTGAAAGACTTTGCCTCCCACTGTGCTGCCACCCCACTATGCAGGTTCACCGTGAACGGGTTTGGCTATTTTCACAACCCACGTGTTGTTTTCATTGATATCAATCCAAGCGACAAGTTGAAGCAGTTCCGTTGGGATCTAGCGCAACGCCTTCAGCGATACTGTAATTTAAAAAGTTACGACTATCAAGAGGATTTTGCATTCCATGCTACTCTTGCGTTACACTTAGGGGCATCTGATTTTGCCAAAGTCAGAAGATATATTGACAGCCAACCCAAGCCAAAATACAAGCACTACATGATTCGGGCAACCCTCCTGAAAAATGGGAAAATACTTTGTGAATATGACTTTCTACAGCGGCGATTGCTGAATCGAAGTGAAGCACTTGACGGGCGGTTGCTATCACGTACGTTTCAACTTCTCGATGATTTCTTTAAGGGAAATTACGATCCGAATGTGAAATTAAAACCTCAAGATAGTATACCTGAACAGAGAATCAATGTCCAAAAAGAGGAGAGTCATAGTATAGTTCAGACCATTTTTAGTTTTATTAGATCAACGTTAGGAAAACCATAGAGCCTGTTGCCATCACCAATAAGATCCTCAAAACCCCTCCCCCTTCCTCAATTTAACAACAACCACGCCCCCGCGTTCCTGAACAACAATCCTCCCCATGATCTCCTCCCGCAGCCCCGCGGGGAGCCTTCCCGCCTGCCACTCCCGCTCCCGGGCAACACTCACCGCGGCATTCGCCGGGTCCGCCGCCGCGACGGCTTTCAAAGCGTAATAAGCGCCCCCGTAGGCGTGCTGGGGGACATGTGCGGTCGCCACAGCCTGGCCCGCGGCCCGGGCAGCAAACTGAGCCGCGCTCCCCCCATCTGCATCGCGGGCGGCGGCATGGGCGGCGAGCGAAGCCCCGCGGATCTCGGCCATCGTGAAGACACCCGTCCGGACCCAGGTCCGGCACGTCTCGATGGCCCTCCGCGGCCGGTCGTCTCCGGGAAAGGCCTCCTCAAAGAGCGGGAGCACCCGCTCGGCGCATTCCGCGGCCCAGGTTGCCATCAGCATCTGGTCCTGCTTGCTGTATTTTTTCACGCACAATGAGTATGAACGTCCAATATCTTGGTTCTTGAGATACCACAGGGACGGCTACGTCAACTTAGGATGTAGAACCCGCCGAAGGCGAAAGCGTCCGGGTAGACCATGATCGAGAACGACCCGATCAAGCGGCCGTCGAGGAGCACCGCGAAGAATGCCTGCGGGTCGACCGCGTAGTAGCACTCCCCGTCGAAGATGCCGGGGTTCCAGCCCTCCCGTTCCGCCCAGTCGACCGCGACCCCGACTTCGGCCTTCGTCATCGGGCGAATCGTGACCGCACCTGATGCTGCCATACTATGCGTGGAACACGGCGAGAGATGATGAAACCGGTCTCGTTCCGGTCATACCGTGCATCCCGGGTATGCCGCTCGCGGGCCCCCTCCCCGTGAACGTCCCTGGCCCCTCCCGCCCTGATCCTTTCATGCCCGGACTGATAGTCTATCCCTTCCGATATTGCTTCACTCGGATTAATGCCGGAAGAGAGCCACAATATACAAGGACAGGAGAGAGCATGAGCAAGACAATCATTACCGTCGTTGGAAGGGACACAGTGGGAATCATCGCGAGGGTCTGCACGTATCTTGCCAACAACCAGGTCAACGTCGAGGATATCTCGCAGACGATCGTGCAGGGCTACTTCAATATGATGATGATCGTCGACACCAGCGGATCGACAAAACCGTATGCAGAGATGGCGGCCGAACTCGACGAACTCGGCGACGCGATCGGCGTTAAGATCCGGTGCCAGCGGGAAGATATCTTCACAAAAATGCACCGGATCTGAGGGGTTCTATGATCAACATCCTCGAGGTGAACGAGACCAACAAGATGATCGAGCAGGAGAAACTCGATGTCCGGACGATCACGCTCGGCATCAGCCTTCTCGACTGCTGCGACTCCGATCTCGATGCCTTAAACCAGAATATATACGCCAAGATCACGGGGCTCGCAAGAGATCTTGTCTCGACCGGGAGGGAGATCGAGCTCGATTACGGGATCCCGATCGTGAACAAGAGAATATCCGTGACCCCCATCGCGCTCGTCGGCGGGCGGGCGTGCAGGTCGCCGGAGGACTTCGTGACGATCGCAGAGACGCTTGACCGGGCGGCGCGGGATACCGGGGTCAACTTCCTCGGAGGGTACTCGGCGATCGTCTCGAAGGGAATGACCCCGAACGAGGGAGCGCTCATCCGCTCGATCCCGGCGGCCCTCGCCGCGACCGAGAGGGTCTGCAGTTCGGTGAACGTCGGCTCCACAAAGACCGGGATCAACATGGACGCCGTCAAACTGATGGGAGAGATCGTGCGGGAGACGGCTGAAGCAACGAAGGAGAAGAACTCCATCGGCTGCGCGAAACTCGTCGTCTTCTGCAACGCCCCTGATGACAACCCGTTCATGGCCGGGGCGTTCCACGGTGTCTCCGAGGCCGATGCGGTCGTCAACGTCGGCGTAAGCGGCCCGGGCGTCATCAAGCACGCGCTCGAGGGCGTCCGGGGAGAGAACTTCGAGGTGCTCTGCGAGACGGTCAAGCGGACAGCCTTCAAGGTCACCCGCGCCGGACAACTCGTCGCCCAGGAGGCCTCAGAGCGGCTCGGGATCCCGTTCGGGATCGTCGATCTCTCACTCGCCCCCACCCCCTCCGTCGGGGACAGCGTCGCCGGAATCCTCGAGGAGATGGGGCTCGAGTCGGTCGGCGCCCCGGGGACGACGGCTGCTCTCGCGCTCCTGAACGACCAGGTAAAGAAGGGAGGGATCATGGCGAGTTCCTTCGTCGGCGGACTCTCGGGCGCATTCATCCCGGTCAGCGAGGACCAGGGGATGATCGATGCGGTGAACCGCGGCGCCCTCACCATCGAGAAACTCGAGGCGATGACCTGTGTCTGCTCGGTCGGCCTCGACATGATCGCGATCCCGGGCGACACCCCCACCTCTACGATAGCGGGCATCATCGCAGACGAGGCCGCGATCGGGATGATCAACAACAAGACGACCGCCGTCCGGCTGATCCCGGTGATCGGGAAGGGTGTCGGCGATACCGTCGAGTTCGGCGGGCTTCTCGGCCACGCGCCGGTGCAGCAGGTGAACAGGTTTTGCTGCGCGGAGTTCATAAACCGCGGCGGGCGGATTCCCGCACCGATTCACAGTTTCAAGAACTGAGGGGCAAGGGGGTCATCCTTTTTCCCGGCGGTCCGCCCGCCGGAAGCGGCCCACAGCAAACCTTTTCTTCGAAGGGGTCGTGTCGACAGAAGGAGGTGCGATATGCAGACAATCGATGTATCCGTACAGTACCCCGTCGTCATCACGCCGAACCTCGAGGAGTGCAGGGACTTTTACGTCGGCCACTTCGGTTTCGACGTCGTCTTTGAGGCAGACTGGTACATCCAGTTGAAGCGCGCAAACGGCATCGAGCTCGGGTTCATGAGACCGAACCTCTCGAACCAGCCCCCGTTTCTCCACGATGCGTATGACGGAAAGGGCATCATCGTCACCTACGACGTAGAGGATGCCGGGAAAGAGTACAAGAAGGCGCAGAAGATCGAGGGCGTGATGATCGTGTATCCCTACACCGAAGAAGAATGGGGGCAGAAACACTTCATCCTCAAAGACCCGGCCGGCGTATTCGTGGATATCGTCGAGCAGATCTCCTGAAGGCTCTGCCTTACTCCACGAATCGTGGCAGCGGACCGCTCAGCCATACCGATAACGGGCCAGGGTCCCGGGCCCCCACAGGAAGACCACAACCGCAACCACGACGGCCAGGACGGCGCTCACCAGGATGGGGTCGTACCGGAAACCGTAATCGGGAACCGAACCCATGTTGATCATGGCATGGAACAGGATCATGCCGAAGACGCTCCCTCCCGTGTTGTTATAGAGCCAGACCATAAGGATGCGTATCAGCACCGTCGCGATGCATTGGCCCGCCACCCATAGCGGCGCGTTCGCGAGGGCATAGGGCACGAGGTGCCACAGGGCCCAGGCCGTCCCCAGGATGATGCCTGCGGGGAGAGCTCCGCACCGGTCCTGCAGTGGATCGAGGGCGTATCCCGACCAGCCCACCTCTTCACCGATCGCAAGGACAAAGAAGACCAGGAAATAGACGGGCATCATCAGGAGTGGAAACTGCAGGCCGGGGATCGATACCCCCATCAGTCTCATCAGTCCGTATTGGAGGATGGTCACGGCCGGTATCAGGAGAAGGAGGGGCATATACCAGATCTTTCGCCGGATCCGTGTGTAATCAAAGGATCTTTCCCAGAGAAGCCTCACACCGTCCCATCCCGCTTCCCGGCAGGTGAGGATCGAGGCCGCAATGAAGGGGTTGAAGACCATCAGCAGGCTGTACGGAGCCGTGAGACGGAGCACGTACACGGGAAGGGAGAGAAGGAAGACCAGCAGAAAAAAGATCCACACAGATCTCATTGTCGCGGTCTTTTCCATCGGTGCCTCCCGCCTGCAGAGTCCCGGAACAGTGAGGCGAGGAGGCGTTCACCGCACATAAGGCTACCCCCATCAGGCGGATCCTCACGTCGTTCGGCGTCAGTCCGGTATCGGGGCCGCTCTATGGGCATATTTGAACCGGGCGTCTCTGCTCTCCACAGAAACACCACGACTCTGGTCGATCGGGGTGCTGCTCCGCGCCGCCACCTCAGGCCCCGGAGAGCGCCGCAGCCAGGTCGCGGCCGCACCGGTATGCCCGCTCGAGCACCTCCTTCTTCTTCCCGACGACGCCCGGCTCGAAGCAGTTGAGGACCGGGAGCTCGGCAACCACCTCATACCCGAGCGGCCGGAGCGGCAGGGAGAGCGCCTCCAGCGCAACGCCGAGATCGGCGGGGTCCGCCTGCTCGCCCACCGCGAAGACCACGGCCTTGCGCTTCCGGCCCGCAAGACGGCTGGAGTAGCCCCGGGGACGCTCATCGGTGAAGTCGTAAAAGGCGTAGAGCCGATCGATGAACGCCTTCATCTGGCTGGTGACGTTGTAGTGGTAGACCGGCGAGCCGAGAACGAGCGCATCCGCTTCCACGATGCGGGGGTACAGCATGGTCATGCCGTCGTTGAAGCGGGTGCAGGTCAGGTCACGCCTGCACCGCTCGCAACCGATGCAGCCCGAAATAACATACTCAGAAAGGCTGACGGCGCTCACCTCGCCGCCCGCGTCGGAGACCCCGCGGAGAACCTCCGCGAGGAGACGGGCGGTGTTCCCCCTCGCCCTCGGGCTTCCGCTGATGCCAAGCACTTTCATGATCGGATCCCTTTTGGGCGGGTGAATAAGGGTTCCGGATACAGTCCAGCAGATATACCCGCACCCACCACCAGAAGGATTCATATGCACCCCGCCGTATCGTGAACCCCATGACCCGGGAGTACCCGCGCCCCCGCCTCGTCGTCAGCCGCTGCATCGAGTTCGACCCGTGCCGCTACGACGGCTCGAAGATACCCTCCCCGACGGTGGCACGCCTGCGGGAGTACGCCGACTGCATTCCGGTCTGCCCGGAAGTCGAGATCGGGCTCGGCATCCCCCGCTCAACCGTCAGGATCGTGCGGATAGGGGGTTCCGATCGCCTCGTGCAGCCGGCTACCGGGCGGGACGTCACCGCCGAGATGTCCGCCTTCGCAGCACGGTTTCTCGACTCACTGCCCCCAATCGAGGGGTTTATCCTCAAAGGCGGCTCCCCAACCTCGGGCACCCGGAACGTCCGGGTGTATCCGTCGACGGAGAAGTCCGCGGCGATAGCGAAGTCCGCAGGGTTTTTCGCCCGCGAGGTGCTGAAGCGGTACCCGGAACTCCACGTGGAAGATGAACTCCGCCTCAACAATCAGCAGATCCGCGACCACTTCCTCTCCGCGGTCTTTACCCTGGCGGCGTTCCGGGACGTCGAGAGAACCCCGGACCGGGAAGCCCTCGTGCAGTTCCATGCAAACAACAAGCTCCTTCTGCTCACCTTGAGCCAGAAGATGCTGCGGGAGATGGGCCGGCTCGTCGCAGCCCGGGCAGAGATCGGACCGGGAGAACTGGTCCTCCGGTATCGCCGGATGCTCTCTATCGCGCTCGCACGCGCTCCCCGGTATACCGCCAACGTCAACGTTCTCCAGCACGCCCTCGGATACTTCGCCGACCGCATCTCAGGCGAGGAGAGAGCGCATTGCATCAGGCTGATCGACCGCTACAGAGACGGTCACGCGACGCTGGGCGAACCCCACGGCCTACTCCGGTCGTGGGTGATCCGGTTCCAGGAGCCATACCTGATGAACCAGTCGTTCTTCGCTCCATACCCCGTCGAACTCGTAGACCTGCCGGGAGATGTTACCGATCGCGGACGGGACGTCTGGAATAGTAGAGAGGACCCGGCATCATAATCGCAGCCCTGCTGCCGCGAGCGAGCGCTTATAATATTCCGGGCGAGATGAACAACTATGCACCGGATCATCGACTGGAACGAGTTCTGGAAGGCGGTATACGCAAGTTCTCCCGACCGCGTCGAGAAAGGCCGCGATCCGGCCGCTCACTGGAACAAGCGCGCCGCCGCCTACCGACGGGCCACCCGTGACGAGAGACGGGCGACCGAGCAGGAACTCGCGATTCTGGATCTGCGACCGGGCGAGACCGTGCTTGATGTGGGTGCCGGAACAGGGAGGCTGGCCGTGCCGGTCGCCCGGACCGCCGCCCACGTCACCGCCCTCGACCCCTCGGAGGGGATGCTCGCCGTCCTCCGGGAGCAGATGGCTGCCGCGGGGCGGACGAACTACTCCTGCGTTCGGATGCGCTGGGAGGATACCGTGATCGGGAAGGATATCGAGCCGCACGATGTCGTCATCGCGGCGTTCTCCATCGGATTCTACGACCTCGCCGCTGCCCTCGAAAAACTCGACGCCGCGGCCCGCCGGGCGGTCTATCTCTTCTGGCACGCGGGCGAGTGGCGGGACCCCGTCGAGATGGCGCTCTACCGGGCGGTCTTCGGGGAAGAAGCGACCATGCGCAAGGGCTACCCGGACTACATCTACCCCGTCAACATCCTCCACGACGCCGGGATCTACCCGAACGTCCGGATATACCACGCCGTCTGGGACGCGGTCTACGACTCGGTCGAAGATGCCGCCCGGGCCTGGGCGGCGATGCACAACCCCGGGATGGAGGATCTCTCGCCGGTCAGGGACTACTTTTCGCGGACGCTCCGCAAAGACGGGGCCGGGAAGTATGTCGAGACGACGGTGCGGCCGACCGCGGCTGTCTGGTGGGAGAAAGAAGATAGGTGACGCCGCCCTCGCGGATGAGCGGGTCGATGATCACTTCGGCCGCTGCGATATAGCCGAGCGGCCGGGCAGGTTCGCCCTCTTTTCGGTGCGGGCGGGCGCCGACCTCATCGATAATCCCGGTGAGACCGACAACCACGTCGGCGGTGCGATCAGCACCGGCAATATCCGGCGAAGAGATGGGGCTTACGAAGATCCCCGGCTCTCTGGACCTTCCGAAACTCTATCCCGCCGGGCTTCCGGATAAAAACGTTGCCACTCAATAAAGTATATACCGCTATTGTCTCACCATTCACGGACGTATTCAATGTCGAGAATCCATATATCAACTCATCTCCTTCAATTTTACCATGGCAGGAAAGAGTCTGTCAAAAACGTCCACGGTTGCCGTCGCCGGCATCTTCGTGGTTCTTCTGATGGTGGCAGGATGTCTCGGCAACGAGCAGGCAACCACGCCGGAGCGGATCACGGTAACAGGGTCGACCACGGTGCTGCCCATCGCCGAGCAGGCGAGAGAAGCGTTCGAGGCACAGGACGCCTCCGCGGAGATCATGGTGAGCGGAGGGGGCTCAAGTGTCGGGGTCAAGGCCGCCGGCGAGGGTACCGCAGAGATCGGCATGTCCTCACGGGACCTCAAGGATGCAGAGACCACAGGTTACCCGGATCTCGTCAAGCACCACATCGCCGATGACGCGATCCTCCTCATCGTCAACCCGGCAAACAACGTCGAGAGCCTCACGCTCGACCAGATACGGGGCATCTATAACGGCACCTACACGAACTGGAACCAGGTTAGCGGGTCTGAGGCGCAGATCGTCGTTGTAGGGAGAGACAGTGCCTCGGGGACGCGGGAGTTCTTCTCCGAGTTTGTCATGGACGGGGAGGACTTCGTCAGGACCCAGGAGGAGTTCAACTCGAACGGTGGCATCCAGCAGAAGGTCTCCCAGACTCCGGGTGCTATCGGCTACGCCGGCCTCGGCTACACCGAAGGCGTGAAGGCCCTGCGGCTCAACGTCGACGGGACCGATGTTGAACCCACGTTCCAGAACATCACGGACGGAACGTATCCCGTCAGTCGGCCACTCTACATGCTGACGAACGGAGAGCCCGAAGGTCTTACGCAGCGGTACATCGAGTTCATCCTGAGCGCCGAAGGGCAGGAGATCGTAGCGAGCGAAGATTACATCCCGTTGCGGGGATGAACGGGGCAGCACCCCACTTTTTAGTGTTACGCCAACGGAGTGCTGATGGCAAAAGGTTTCAGTATACGGGCTCGATGTCGGAACTTCAGGTGGCCGCGAGACCGCGGAACGCCGGAGATCAGCGGGCCGGCCGCCGGAGCAAAGAGACGGTTCGTCGATTGGGCTGTCAGCAAACTGCTCTTTGTTGGCGCACTTGCCGCGATCGTCACAGTCTTCTTCATCATCGCGTTCCTGCTCCGCGACGGCTACCAGATCGTTCTCGAGACGGGTCTCTGGAACTTCCTCACGGGTATGGAATGGAACCCGACCGGCCGGAACCCGGCTTACGGGGTGTTTCCCCTCATCACCGGGACGCTCCTGGTTATGGCGCTCGCGATGGTCATCGCCGTCCCGCTCAGCATCGGGAGCGCCGTCTTCATCGCAGAGATCGCCTCCCCCAGGACGAAATCCGTCATAAAACCCGCTATCGAACTGCTGGCCGGCATCCCCTCCGTCGTCTACGGGTTCTTCGGCCTGATCCTCCTGACCGACTGGATACGCGTCGCCTTCGACCAGCCGTCGGGGTCGAGCTGGCTCGCGGGCTCGATCCTCCTCGCGATCATGGCCATACCGACGATCACGAGCGTCGCCGAGGACGCCATCAGTTCGGTCCCGAGAGAGTTCAAAGAGGCCAGCCTTGCCCTCGGGGCAACGCACTGGCAGACAATCCGGCGCGTCATCGTGCCCGGTGCGCTCTCCGGCATCAGCGCAGCGATCATACTTGGCATGGGGCGTGCCATAGGCGAGACGATGGCGGTGCTCATGGTCACGGGGAATGCAGCCGTCATCCCGGACCCGCTCTACGACGTCTTCTCCCCTGTGCGGACGCTGACCGGGACGCTGGGCATCGAGATGGGCGAGGTCGCGTTCGGAAGCACGCATTATCATGCGCTCTTCGGTGTTGCGGTGGTTCTGCTCTTCATCACGCTCGCGATCAACAGCGCAGCAAGGGTCATCATCACCCGGATACAGGGGGCACAGAGTATAGCACGATCCACGCCGTCCGGGTGGGTGAGGGCCGCGATCCAGCGTTCCACGCCCTACCGGGCCATTGCCGGGACGGCCTCACGCATAACCCACGCCGTGTCGGCACCGTTTGGAAGGCTTGTCCACCCCAGGACCTCGCAGCGATGCGCGTTCCTCCTGATATCGCTCGCGGTCGCGATCGTGATCGTGATCCTCGGGGTGATCCTCTTCGAGATCGTCGTCAATGGGGCCGGAGCGATCACCTGGGAGTTCCTGACCGGGTCCCCGAAAGACCTCGGGAGAGCGGGCGGAATCTTCCCCGCGATCGTCGGGACGTTCTACCTCGTGGGAGGAGCCCTCGCCATCGCCCTTCCCCTCGGGATCGCAACAGCCATCTACCTGATCGAGTACACGGCCGACACACAACTGACGCGAGGCATCCGGACCGCGGTGGACCTGCTGAATGGAACACCGTCCATCGTCTTCGGGCTGTTTGGGTTCGCGTTCCTGGTGCTCTTCCTGGGCTTTGGGGTCTCGCTGATCGCCGGACAGATCACCCTCGGCCTGATGATCCTCCCGACGATCATACGGACGACCGAAGAGGCGCTCCGGTCGATCCCCGGCTCTCTCAGGGAGGGAAGTTACGCTCTCGGCGCCACAAAGTGGCAGACAATCTGGCGGGTGGTCCTCCCTCCGGCACTCCCCGGGATCCTCACCGGAGCGATCCTCTCCATCGGGCGTGCTGCAGGCGAGACGGCACCCATCATGTTCACGGCAGCGATCTTCAGCAGCAGATTCCTGCCCTCGTCGCTCACAGAACCGGTGATGGCGCTCCCGTATCACCTCTTCGTCCTCACCACAACCGTTCCGGGGGCGGCCACACAGAGTTACGGGACCGCTTTCGTGCTCTTGATGCTGGTCCTCATGATCTATCTCGCCGCGATCCTTGTCCGGCGCCGGTACAGCCCGGCAAAGGTGATGTAAATGAATGGCTCCACAATCCTTGAGACAACAAACCTCAACCTCTGGTACGGGCAGAAGCATGCCCTCATCGACATCTCGCTTGGCATCCCAAGAAACAAGGTCACGGCGCTCATCGGGCCATCGGGATGCGGGAAATCGACCCTGCTCCGGTGCTTCAACCGGATGAACGACCTCATCGACTCTTCGAGGATCACCGGAGAGATCCTCTTTAACGGGAAGAACATCCGTGACTCCCATGCAGACGTATACACGATCCGCGAGAAGATCGGCATGGTCTTCCAGAGACCCAACCCGTTCCCGAAGAGCATCTACGAGAACGTCGCTTACGGCCCCCGTATCCACGGGATGAACGACAAGAAGGAACTCGACCGTATCGTCGAGGGGAGCCTGAAGGGTGCCGCGCTCTGGGACGAGGTGAAGGACCGCCTCCACGAACCCGCGCTCTCCCTCTCGGGCGGGCAGCAGCAGAGGCTCTGCATCGCGCGATCCCTTGCGGTCGGACCGGAGGTGATCCTGATGGACGAGCCCTGCTCCGCCCTCGACCCCATCGCTACGGCAAAGATCGAGGACCTCATCGTCCGGCTTGCCCGGGACTACACCGTCGTCATCGTCACGCACAACATGCAGCAGGCGGCGCGGGCCAGCGACTACACCGGGTTCATGTACCTGGGAAGACTGGTGGAGTTCGACAGAACCACGAAGATCTTCGAGGACCCCGGTGAAGAACTGACGGAGAACTACATCACCGGAAGGTTCGGGTAGGAGAATCCCATGGTATCGAAGTTTCATACAGAGATTGCGTCCCTGAAAGAGGATGTCCTCGCGATGGGCCACCTCGCACAGGGTATGCTCGCCCAGTCGATGGTAGCGTTAAAGACCCAGGACGTGGTGCTCGCCGAGACGATCGACGAGAAGAAGCTGAAACTCGCGGATTACGACGACGGGATCGAGCAGAAGTGCCTGAGACTCATCGCCCTCAACCAGCCGATGGCAAAAGACCTGCGGACGATCGCAGCCTCGATGAGGGTGGTCACGAGCCTCTATCGCATCGGCCGTTACGGGAAAGACATCGCCATTGTTGTGCCCGATCTCGCCGGGGCGCCGCACATAGGAAACCTCGTCAACCTCCCCCACATGGGAGAGATCGTCGATGCGATGATAACGGATGTGATGGTCGCGTTCGATCGCGAAGATATCAGTGTGATAGCCGATATTCAGAGCCGGGAGGAGGTCGTCGACGCTCTCAGGTACTCCATATTCCGCGAGTCGCTCACCTACATGATGGAAGACCCGAGGAACATTACCCGGTGCACGAACTACGTCATGATCGCCCGGTACCTCGAACGCTGCGGGGACCACGCCTGCAGGATCGCGGAGAAGGTGCACTACATGGTGACGGGCGACAGGATCGAGATACGGTGATGCGGGCGGGGACGCTCCCTCCCCTGTTTCCAGTGCAACGCCCGTGCTTCGTGATGGGAAGCCTTATCAGGCCGGCATGTGAGCGAGAACACTCGAGGGAAATCTCAACCCGTTGTTTCGTAGAGCGCTGTGCCCGGGCGTTTCAGTGAAAAACCGTGCCCCGGAGTGTGCCCCAGCGGGAGAGAGGGAGGTTCAACAGAGCCGGTTAGTATAGTCCGGCAGACCGTGCGGATGATCGCCGGACATTTCCAAGCGGTTTTATACCCACGAGCGAATTACTCAACGATGCAGAACGAGCAGCCCGTCAACCTCAAGGGCATCGCGTGGTCGGCGATGCAGCAGTACGGCTTCATCCCGGCGTTCCCGTCACATGTCATACGGGAAGTCGACGCTCTCAGCGAGGACGCCTTCCCGGATACCCAGAGAGATCTCCGGTCGCTCCTCTGGTCCTCGATCGACAACCATGACTCAGAGGATCTCGACCAGATCGAGGTCTGCGAAAGAGGAGCGGATGGTGAGATCCGGATCAGGGTCGCGATCGCGGACGTCGACTCCCGCGTCCCGAAAGGCTCGGCGACCGACCGGCACGCCGCCCATAACGGGACGTCGGTCTACACCGGCGTTACGACGTTCCCGATGCTCCCCGACCGCCTCTCAGCGGGGATCACCTCGCTCCTGCCCGACCGTGACCGGATGGCGATCGTCATCGAGTATACCGTCCTCGCCGATGGAAGGACGCGACCCGGCGAGATCTACCCCGCGCTCGTCAGGAACCACGCAAAACTCGTCTACGAGGAGGTCGGCGACTGGCTCGCGGGGAGCGGGCCGGTCCCGGGGACGGTCGCGGAGACGCCGGGCCTCGCGGAGCAGGTCGCTCTCCAGCACGAGGCCGCGATGCGGATGAAGAAGCGCCGGACGGAACAGGGGGCGCTCGCTCTCGAGACGATCGAGGCCGAACCGCTCGTCGAGGGGAACCGGGTGATGGCCCTCGTCATCCAGGAGCAGAACCTCGCCCGGTGCCTCATCGAGGAGTTCATGGTCGCTGCGAACGGAACCCTGACGGCGTTCCTCGCCACCGCCGGTCTTCCCATGATCCACCGGGTCGTTCGCACCCCGAGGAACTGGGACGGGATCGTCCGCGAGGCCGCAGAGCTCGGCGAGACCCTGCCCGACCGGCCGGACGCCGAAGCGCTCACCCGGTTCCTGATCCGGCAGAAGGCGGCCGACCCCGACCGTTTCCCCGACCTCTCCCTCACGATCGTGAAACTGATGGGTGCGGGGGAATACGTGGCGTTCCGGCCGGGAGACGAGCCTGTCGGCCACTTCGCCCTCGCGGTCACCGACTACACCCACGGCACCGCCCCGAACCGGCGCTACGTTGACGTCATCATCCAGCGGCTGGTAAAATCGGTCATCGACGGGGGTGAATGCCCGTACACCTGCGAGGAACTCGACGCCCTCGCGGAGCGGATGACCGACCGGGAGAAGGCGTCGCAGAAGGCCGAGCGCTTTGTGCGAAAGGCGGCGGCTGCGGTCCTCCTCCGGGAGCGGATCGGCGATTCATTCGAGGCGTTCGTCACCGGCGCATCGGAGAAGGGGACCTACGTCAGGTTGATCGACCCGCCAGCGGAAGGAAGGGTCATGCTGGGCGAGCAGGGCCTGCGGGTCGGCCAGAAGGTGCGCGTCCGCTTGCTCGCGACAGACCCCTACAAAGGCTTCATCGACTTCGCACGCACCGGGTGAGGGGCGGTTCCGGCAGATCGACGCAGAAAAAAGAAGGGGTTCAGTGTATCCTTTCCAGGTGGACGTCCACCTTCGGGAAGGGGATCGCGATGCCGGCCTCCCTGAACGCCCGGACGACGTCACGGTTCAGATCCCACTGCACGTCCCACATATCGGGCGTCTTCGCCCACGCACGCAGGGCGAGGTTCACCGAAGAGTCAGCGAGTTCGGTGACGACAACCGCAGGTTTCGGCGATGGGAGCACCCCTTCGTGGGCCGTCATCAGTTCGGTGGCAACCCGGAACGCCACATCGAGGTCGCTGTCATAGGGGACCCTGACCTTGACCTCGACGCGGCGGGTTTCCATCCGGGTAGAGTTGATCACCGGGCTTCCCCAGACGAGGGAGTTCGGGATGGTGATGTAGGTGTTGTCGGCTCGCACGAGTTCTGTTGCCATGATGCCGACCGAGACGACCGTCCCGGATATGCCGTTGACCTCGACGAGTTCATCCTTATCGATGGGGCGGAACGCTGCCAACCAGATCCCTGCAGCGAGATTGGTGACGGTGTCCTGCAGGCCGAAACCGAGGATGAGCCCGATCACCGCCGAGAGCCCGATCACCACAGAGGAGATGTCGAACCCGATCGTCGCGATGACGATGAGGGTGAGGAGCACGTAGAGCAGGATCGCAAAGAACCGGACCAGGAACTCGACGACCAGGTCGGGCAGTTTCGAGACCCGGGAGAGCATCTGTGTGAAGGCGGCCGTGAGCACCTTCACCACGACCCACCCGATGATCGCGACAAGTACAGCGAGGACAACGCTCTCGAACGTGATGTCGGAGAGCGGAACGGTGACGTTGAGGATTTCTGCAATCTCCATGCATTAAAATGGCACGGGAGTTCAGATATACCGAACCCCCAAAGAGATGAAAAGAAGGAGGGGAGCACCGCTACAGCCGTGACCGCACCGCTCCTGCATGGCTGGACAGAAAGACGGCGGAGCTAAGGAGAGGGTATACGGTTGACTCGCAAGAGAGGTGAACTACCCCCCGCTTACGCAGGGGGTCTCCCGGCTCATGCCGCCGGGCCGCGCGGAGATAGGCAGCCGGATTCAATACCCAAGCCGGTCCTTGATCAAGACGAGGGACACCCGCCCGTCGGTGTCTTCCTTATCGAGGATCACGTGCTTGCCGATGTAACTTCCCATGCCGTAGACGCGCTGTGCCCGCTGGTTCTCGAGCGGCAGGCAGTACTCCCGGCACCGCCGAAGCGCATCATCGACGGTCGGCACGATCTTGTTCACCCCGGAGACGAGGATAAGGTGTCCCGCCGCATGAGGCCAGGCCCCCATCCGGCTCCCGGTCTTGTCGCACCCGACGATCTCGCCCGACTCGGCGATCGCCTGCACCCCGGAGAGATAGTAATCGGCGGCCACGCCCTTACGGCGAAGCGCGTGCCGCTTCTCCGCATCGTTCTCGGCCGTGATGACTGCATGGTAGTCGCGCCATCCCTTCCGGTTCTCCTCGAGCACCCGATCGAACCCCATCTCGTTCAGGGTCGTCGAGGATCCGTTCATGATCTCGGCTCCTTCGGGCAGCAGGTCGACGAAAGCCCGGAGACCCTCCTCCGTCGTATTCGTAAGGATAACGTTGATGTTCCGCGCCCGGATCGCCTCAACGGTCCTGCTGATCGTCGCGTCGTCCGGGATCCGATCCCATCGCTCCTGGTCCACCCCGGCATCCTTCGCCAGGTTGACCGTACTGTACTCGGTGGGTTTCGCCATCTGCTGACCGGTAACATCTGCCATATGATCACCCGGTCCCCGGGGGTACGTCATCCCACATATACCTCTCCATGGTCCGGGCCACAGTTCAATACCAGACGCGCTCCATAAGCACCCGGCCGTCCTCCCGGAATCGGGCACCCTCCATCTCAAGCAGCCTCCGTTTCATATCAAGGCCGCCCTGAAACCCGCCCAGAGATCCGTCTGAGCGTAGGGCGCGGTGACAGGGGATGACGAGAGGAAAAGGGTTCCTTGCGAGGGCGCTCCCAACAGCCCGGAAGGCAGACGGGCTCCCGAGGTGCCGGGCGATTCGCCCGTAGGTGCTGACGTATCCCCGGGGTATGCCGTATTCGGCGAGGAGCACGCACCGCTGGAAGGCCGGGCAGCGGTCAAGGTCGAGGAGATCGATCTCGAACCGGATATCGTTCCCCCGGAGGAGGGACTGTATCCCGGCGACCAGCGTCCGGATCTCACGGGGCTCCTCCATAGAAGGCACGGCCCCGATCATCGCAGCATCGGCTCGCGGGTCGCCGGGGAGGAGTATTCGCTGCACCCTCGGCCCGGGGCGGGAGTGGAGCCAGATGAGGCGAACCATGCCGAACGCCGTCGCAAATGCGGTGACCACCGGCATCGCATCGGGCAGGCTGTCGGGGGACCGATCCATGATCTGAGTGGACAAAACCCCGGTATCTAACTTGCGGGAGGGGGGTCGGATAGCCCCGGTCGGGATCGAGTGATACCGGCGCAACAGGTATATCAGGCGCCAGTGTCCACCCGGGATAGATGTTTGAACAGATAGGAAACATCATCGACGTCGTCATACACTTCGATGACTTCCTGCCGCTCTTTATCGAGGAGTACGGGATATTCGTCTACTTCTTCCTCTTCCTCATAATCTTCTTCGAGACGGGGGTCGTCGTCACCCCCTACCTTCCAGGCGATTCGCTCCTCTTCCTTGTAGGCGCAATCGCCGCACAGGGCGGTCTCAGCCTCTTCCCTGCCCTCGCACTTCTCGTGGTGGCGGCGATTGCGGGGGACACGTTGAACTACTGGATCGGGAGAGGGTTCGGCAGCCGGTTCCTCTCCCGGGGGATCCCGTTCATCAGACCGCATCATATCAGGAAGACGGAGTCGTACTTCGAGAGATACGGCGGGAAAACCATCGTTATAGCCAGGTTCGCACCCTTCGTCCGGACCCTGGCGCCGTTCCTCGCGGGAACCGGGAAGATGGACTACTCCAGGTTTATCCTCTTCAATGCGACCGGAGGGGTGTTGTGGGTCACGAGTTTCATCCTCGCGGGTTACCTCTTCGGGAACATCCCCATCATCGCCGAGAACTTCAACATCGTCATCTTCGCGATCATAGCAGTCTCCATGGTCGGCGTGGGTTCCATGATCCTCGACGTCAGGAAGGTGTGAGACCGGGACTTTCTCTCTCAAAAAAGGTCAGGGGGCCGGCATGCCCTCCATGACTTCTTCTTCCATGGTCTCGCTGTCCCAGACCATGGGGCTCTTCATCTCGGTCATGATCACCCTCGAACCTGAGGGGACCCGGATCGCATCGGCGATATCCTCGGGCGCCCGTGCCCAGACGACCTGGTGCTTGACATCCCTGTCGGGGAGCAGCACCACGACGCTGTAGGTGTTCATACCCTCCTCGGGGGCACCCTCCATCTCCCCCGGGGTGACACGGTAGCACGTAAACGTGACCGGGCCCGCTCCCTCGGCCATTCCCTCTCCTGTTTCGCTTTCCATACACATTCCTCCGTCACCCGGATGTGCGCGAACCCCAGCGGTTCCTGCACGACCTCTCCACGGATTGCGAGAGGCCGTCTTCTCTGCCCCTCAGGGTTCCCGCCTCACTCCGGAGAGCCACCTCCTCTGGACCCCCACCTAATAATAGCTTGCCCATGCCGCAGTTCCCGGCGAGAGGGAATTTGCACACC
This sequence comes from Methanobacteriota archaeon, assembly GCA_023393455.1. GTDB lineage: Archaea > Halobacteriota > Methanomicrobia > Methanomicrobiales > Methanoculleaceae > Methanoculleus. Next base: position 161,452 of record JAEWLJ010000007.1, read on the forward strand.
GGGGCAAGGGATGCTCCCGCGATACGGTCAGGACAACGCCGGCCGTTGAAAAAAGTATTCTCCGATCCTCACGCAACGTGGATATACCGGTCGACCAATTCCCGGATCGCGTCGTTGTTGCCGTAGAGCCTCTCGCTCAGCCCACGGTCGCCGAAGGCCTTCAGGGTGTCGATCCGGCTCTCGATCATCCCCGCGGGGAAGATCCCGTTCGCCTCGAAGATCGCACGCTTCGCCTCGAGCGCCTCGGCCGACTCGACACAGGAGGCAGGGAGCTGCCGGAACTCCGCGAGCCGCTCCTTGAACTCGGGGCGGAATATGTTCCCGCTGACGTAGAGCTTCTCGGCCATAGCAAGCGCCTCAGGCATCTCGATCCCCCGGAGCGCCGCCACGATGAGGCCGGCGACGATCAGGTAGGGATCGGCCGAACCGTCGGCGACCCGGTACTCGAACGTCTGCTTCGACGGGCGGTCATGCCGATGGCCGTTCTCGCCGGGGTTGGCGTCGCGAATCATGCCGTCCGCACCGACCCAGCCGAGAGGAACCCGGACCACGACCGAGCGGTTGCGGTCGCCCCAGCAGATCGTCGTCGGCGCCTCCTGGTGCGGGACGAGGCGAAGGTAGGAGGTTGGAATGGTGTTGCCGAAGGCAGTCAGGGCTTCGGAGGCGTCGAGGATGCCGGCGATCATCTTCCGGGCGAGCGGGCTCAGCCTGCCTTCCTCGACCGTCAGGTTCCGACCGTCCTTCTCGACAAGCATGTGGAAGTGCATCCCGCTCCCGGCCTTGCCGACGGTGATCTTCGGGGCGAAACTGATCTCGACGCCGTACTGGTTGCCGAGCATCCGCAGAACCCACTTCGCGACGATCAACTGCTCGACCGCCTGCTCCACCGGCATCGGCAGGAACTCGATCTCGTGCTGTTCGTAGTAGGTGTCGCCGTTATAGAAGCACCCGACCTCGGCGTGGCCGTACTTGATCCTGCCTCCGGCACGGGCAATGAGGCGCATCGCCTCGTCCCGGAGATCCGCGAACTTGACGAAGGGCTCGGCCGAGTGGTAGCCCTTCTGGTCGCGGCCGGGATAGAGGTCGTCCCGCGGGCTGACGACGTAGTACTCGAGTTCGCCGAGGGTCTTGAAGGTGCAGCCTGTCCGGCGGGTGAACTCCTCGTTCGCCTTGCGAAGCACGTACTCGGGGGCGCTCTCGAGAGGCTTCCCCTCGCTGTCATAGAACGAGCAGAGGAACTCAAGCGTCGGCACCTCGGAGAACGGGCTTAGGAACGCCGTCCGGTAGCGAGGAATGACGTAGAGATCGCTGCTCCCCGCCTCGATGAACGAGAAGAGGTTGCTGCCGTCGACGCGCTCGCCGTCCGAGAGGATGGTGTCGAGGTGTTCCTTTGACGTGATGACAAAATTGAGGGTCTTGAGTTTCCCGTCCTCGCCGGCATAGCGGAAGTTGACCATCTCGATTCCGTTCGCCTCGCAGAACTGTATAATATCCTCTTTTGTAAATTCCGCTGGATTTTTCTTGAAAAAACGTACCAGCTCGTTTGGGTTCATCAGGATCTCAGAATCGATCATATTTTTTTTACATTGTCTTCGACCGTATAAAAATGAGTCTCCGCCTCGCCGAACCCGGTCCGCCGCAGAGACCGAACTTCCGGATGTACGAGGGGTGGAGAGCCGGATCGAGGACGCGAATAGCTGCATGAGGGTTAAAGGAGACAGTAGAACCGTCTCACACCGCCCGCGCGACGAATAACGGCGCCGTTTTGATCGCTAGTCCGCAGCGTCCGGCTGCCGGGAGAGATCCCAGAGTAACGGCGCCTTCGGGATGGCGTCGCCCTCTCCCCGGAACCCCGCCACCTCCGCGAGCACCGCAAGACCGAGCCGGGCGTTCTTCGCGGCATACCCGGACGAGACGTGGTCGACGGTGTCATCAGGGGTATGGGCCGGACCGTGTTCCTCAGAGTGGGTCGTCACGGTCGGGTAACCCCGGTCGCGGAAGGATACGTGGTCCGACGTGCAGGAAGAGGCATTCTCGGTCAGGGTGAAGTTCGTAGCGTAACGGGTGTTGCAGTCGACCATGAGTGCTGCGATATCCCCGGAGCGTTCGTCGTAGACGATATCGAGGACAGAGCGGTTGAGGGGATCGTAGCAGGACGAGTCGTAGTTGAGGTAGAGGACGATCGGGGCGGCCACATCGGCGGCGTAGTCGGCGCTGCCGAGACGCCCGACCTCTTCGCCGTTCCAGAACGCGAACTCGACCGTCCGGTTAAACGAGTGGCCGCTCATCACCCGGGCGAGTTCCAGGACGATCGCGACGCCGCAGCCGTTGTCGGTAGCCCCGGGCGCCCGGGCGGGGTCGAACGACCTGCTGTCGTAGTGCGCTCCCACCACCACGACCTCGTCGGAGGTCCCGCTTCCCGGGAGTGTAGCAACGATGTTCCTGAGGTCTCCACCCTGGAACTCCACCTCGAGCCCGGGGATGGCCGCAAGCCTCGCGGCGAGGTACTCGCCCGCCTCCCGGTTGCCGTCGGTGCCGTAGACCCGGGTCGAGAAGTTCTGCAGGTCGTAGGTCGTGTTCTCCAGTTCCGACTCGTTGATCTCGCTGAGCATCGCGGCGATCCCGGGATCGTACTCACCCCCGGATATACCGGTGGCGGCTGCCGGGGCGACCGCAAGGAGAACCGCTACGCCGGCGAGGAGCGGGAGGCAGAGCGGCGCCCCATGAGTGCGGGCATGCCGCCCGGTCTGCTTTCCGTGCACTGAATCCTGTTTCATGGGTGATCACGCAGGAGCTGCCGAAAGGGGAGGGGGAGATATATACTTTCTCCCGGGCAGAGAGGGGGTTACGATCGGAGAAGAGAGGCGTCTCCGGCCGGAAACGCCGGGAATTGCCCCGGAGCATCCTTTGCAGAAGACTCGGTTGTCGGGGCCAGGTATATATTGCATGGCGTAGAGAGTTCACGACCGGCCTGGAGGCGGACGAGAGAGATGCCCGACCGACCATCAGCAAGCGACGAGTCGACCCTCTTACGATGGATGCGGCTTGAACTCGGCAGGATCAACGACGGGGTTGTTGCGGAGCGCAAGCGACTCTCCCGGCTTCTGCGGGAGGAGAACCCGTCTTCCGTCACGAAGGGGGGCGACCGCTACGAATTTGACCGGGACGTCCTCCTCCGGCTCGAACAGGCGCTCCCGGGCGAGTTACAGAGACGGCTCCGAGTCCCGATCCTCTTCTACTTCGACTCGACGGTTCCGGACAGTTTCTTCCTCGCGGACGAGGCCGCGGTGCAGGCTCTCCAGGACCTCGGGGAGATCAGTAGCCTCCGGAGGATGCAGGGCGGGAGGGTCTGGATCGCAAAACCCCTCGTCTACGCCGTCATGAACCGATACCCGACGGTCATGCAGATCGTGATGGGGTAGGGGAACCGCCCCCTACCGCAAAGAGGATGAACGTCTCCCCGGCGCCCGAAAGGACACCCGCCGCCCGGTGGCCAGCGATCGGATACGCGGCAGCGGAGGCGCTCGCCGGCCAATCACCCATATACCGGGCCTCGGTGATGGACGGGGTTTCGGGAGACGGCCGATCCTGTGCTCCAACGACGATACAGGCAATTAACCCGACGACAACCAGAGCCTGGATGGCGACGGTCAATAATGTGGCCATCTTCTGCTGGGAAATTCTATCACCCCGCGTGCCGGAGGTGGGGATCTTACTTAAAATTTGTCATTTTTATGCTATAGAATAATATATATTGCTACATATACTGCGCGAGGTACCGGAGGGAGGGGCATCAGCCGGAACGGCCCGGAGACCGGCCGGAATCACCTTTCGTCGTGGCCGTCCTCCGGAACCGCTCAAAGACCGGGCGGGTGACCTCGTCCATCTGCTCATCAAAGTAGTTCACCCACTCCGCGACGAGGGCAAGGTGCTCCTGCTGCGCGGAGAGGCGATCCTCGAGGCCATTGACGGCTTTCTGGAAACGCTCGGCCTCCCTTGCCCTCTCTTCGCGCTCTTGCTCGAGTTCTTCGGTCAGGGTTACGATCCGGCGCTCCTGCCGTGCCAGTGTATCCCGCATCACCCCGAACTCGATCACCACCTCCGGGGGGAGCGGGGCGGCGGCCCGACCGATCTCTTCGACCGGCTCCTCCTGGGCCGCCTGCCTCTTCCCGGACTTGACCTCATCGGCGATCTCGTCGGGGGAGAATCCCCGCCCGGAGAGATCCGCGAGTTCCCGGACGATCGTTGCCGCCTTCTGCGGGAAGAGCCTGACCGGCCCGATCGTCCGGTAGGTGAAAAGACTGTCGTAGGTCTGGATGAGCGCCCGGACATCCTGCTCCGAGAGCCCGGTGAGGTTCGCGATATCGCCGATCTTCAGTTCCTTCTCATGCATGCTGCCGTCCTCCGCACCCGCCCGTGCCCCGGGATGGGAGCCCTACGTTAATCTTTGTCGTCATCAGGTATAGGTACATACCGGATCACGTTTTTTCCCGCCGGCGCCCCAGTACTAATATCATGAACCGGGGAGAGCGGGAGAGCGGCACGGGCAAAACAACCGTTGTTCTAAAAGCTGTGCGCACCGCCCGGCTTCAGGTGCGGCCGGACGGAACCCTGCGCGTGGTCGCCCCCCCGTCGTTCGACGTCGAGGGGTTCCTGCAGCGCAACGCGGTCTGGATAGAGAAGCGGCGGCGGGAACTCGACCGGCTGGCGGCCGAAGGGTGCGGACGGGAAGAGATGCTCCTCCTGCACGGGCGGTTCTGCCGCGTGGTTCCGGGCGCGCGGTTCGCGGTCGACGAGACCCGCGGGACCGTCGCCTCCCCGTCCGTCCCCGCACTCAGAAGAGGGCTCTCCCGGATGCTGAAGGAGGAGGTTCTCGACCAGCTGGAGGCCTGCCCGGATCTCACCGGCCAGCGGCAGGGGCGGATCGCGGTGAAGATGCAGAAGACCCGGTGGGGGAGCTGCTCGGCGCTCGGCAACATAAACGTCAACCTGCGCGTCGTAGCCCTCCCGCCGGCGTTACGCGAGTACGTCGTCGTCCACGAGGCCGCCCACCTCCGCGAGCAGAACCACTCGAAACGGTTCTGGCATCTCGTCGGCGAGCACTACCCCGATCACCGGGCGGCAGAGGCCGAACTGCGCCGCTACTGGATCATCCTCGAGCGGAACCGGGTCTGGAAGGCGCTCAGAGAAAAACCGTAAGCGGGGGCTTCAAGAGTACCTCCGCCAGTACGTGGAGAGTTTCCTCGACTCGCCCCACCGTTCGTCGAGCTGGTCTATGATGGCGTTGATCCGCTGCACCTGCAAGCGGATCTTCTCCCTCGTCTCGGCATCGTCGAGCAGTTCGGCACGCCCCACGATCGCCTGGAGCGGGTTCCTGATATGATCCGTCAGCAGAGCGAACTGCTCCATGTTCCGCTCGATCTGGGAGTAGGCTTTTGATTTCAGGTCTTCGAGTTCTTTCTGGGCGGTGACGTCTCTTCCGACGGTGACGACCCTCGCGACCTCGCCGTGCTCGATGATCGGGATCCGCATCTCCCGCAGAACCATCTTCCGGTCGCCTGAGCAGAGCGACCGCTCTGAGGTCAGCGGCCGGCCGGTCTGGATGACCCGCTCGTAGAGTTGCCGCGTCGCGGGAGGGAGGAACGGCACGACGGTGAAGAGATCCTTTCCGACGACGTTCGTCTCGAGCCCGAGATCTTCGCACCAGGCGATGAAGGCGTCGTTCGCGAGAAGAACGGTGAGATGGGTGTCGACGACAGTGACGGTGTCGGTGATCGCGTCGAGGACGACCTGGTAGAGGCCCTCAGATTCCCGGAAGACGTATTCGGACTGCTTCCGGTCGAGCGCGCCCGCGATGATATGGACGGCCGCAGAGAGAAGCGCCACACTCTCGTCCGCAAACCGGGCGGCGTCGGCATCCAGATCATAGCCGACAAAGCCGACGACCGCTCCGTGCAGCCGAAGAGGGATCATCAGGGCCGCCGTAGCGCCGTGCCGCTCCAGGAACTCGCGCTCTACCCTGTCCCGCCGCCCGCTCTCCCCGTCTACGATCACCGCCTCGCCGTTGAGAACCCGCACCGCCCACCCGGGCGGATCGCCCTTGAGGAAGGTGCGTGACTCGCCCCGCAGCGAAGCCAGCCCCGTCCGGCACCACTCGTGCGTTGCGCCGAGATGCGTCTGAAGGTCGTTGAAGAGAGCGAGATAGACCCTGCACGCCCCGCAGGCGCGGCCGAGATCCTCGAACGAGTTGTCGAGCGCCGGATCGATCGCCGCCGGGTCCATGAACCGGGCGGGCATCGCCGCGACCGCCGCTTCAAGGCTGCTATCCGGATAGGGTGCTACGCTAGCCCCGCGCTCCACGCTGGCCTCGATGCAGGAGAGGAGGAGCCAGACCTCGGCGGTCCCTGGGTCGCGGACGGTGCTGAGCGCTATCCGGGAGAAGAACGAGGTGGCGTCCCGCCGTCGGGCGGCGACCGTCCCGGTCCACTGTCCGGTGGAGAGCGCGAGGCCGATGCAGTCCCGCCCCTCTTCGGGGGAGAGCCAGAGACGGGTCACCGGTACTCCAACCATCTCTGAGAGGTCGTACCCCCACAGGGCAAGCAGCGAAGCGTTGGCAAAGGCGATGCACCCCTCCTGATCGACGATGCAGATCCCGGAGAGCGAGGTCTCGATCACCTGCTGTAGTATCGCAGAGGTGACGTCGGGCGTTGTGTGGTGGGTCTCGCCTGCCTTCGGGCGGCCCGTCATACTCGAATCCATACAAAGACCATTCCGGGCGACCGATCGAGTCGCCCCGGCCGTTCCGGGGAGCGACGGTATTCAGTCTCCCGTGATGTAGCCAGGATGATTAATCCCCGGTCCAGGTATTATAACCTTTCGTTCGCGCCATCCCGACCCTTGCCCCACAAACCACCGGGGTCAGGCACCTGCCTCGGGCCTTCGTGAATAACTCCGGTAGGTCACGAGAAGGGCGGCGCCGATCAGGAGGAGGACGGCAAGCGAGACCCAGAGCCCGGCTCCCGGCGGGATGAGGTTCACGACGTAGTCGATGCCGAGAGCGATGGCGAAACTGCCGATGATGCCGCCGATGGTGATGCAGGCAAGGACCTCCGTCTTCGCCATCCCGAGCAGTCTTCCGACGACGGAGCCGAAGATGCTCCCCGACCCGTCGAAGGGGAGAGCCACGAAGGCGATGAGGCCGACGAAGTAGAGCCGCTCGAGCCATGGCCGCCGGTCGAGGAACGTCCGGCCCGCTTCCATAAAGCGGCTGATCCAGGGGCCGGCGTAGGGGATGCGGAGAACCAGCGGGAAGTTCCAGGCCATAAAGAGCCCGCCGACGAAGTCCAGGAACGCCAGGGTGAACGCGGCCAGCCACCACGGGATCCCCATGAGGATGCAGACCGGGATGATCGTCTCCCGGCCGAGCGGCGGGACGACGTAGGCGACCATCATCCCGAAGAGGAGGAGCCACTGCTCCGCCGGGAGGAGGAACCATACGACGGCGAGAAAGAGCCCGCAGAGCAGGAACGGGACCGCGACCTTCAGCCAGCTCGGTCTATCGTCGTCATCGCAGAGGATATCGATCTGCCGCATATATCGTCGTCACCTGCGGGCGGTTCCCGTGTGTTGCCCGGAGTCACTCCTCGCCGGGGGGACCCGGAGGAGCCCGGGTATTCAGGATGCGCTCGATGATCTTCGACGAACTGGCAAGCGAACCGGGATACCCCGGTATCCTGACGACCTCCGCGTCGAGGCCGCGTTCCCGGAGCCTCTGCCGGAGATGCTCCTCGTCGAAGTGCTGGTTGAACCCAAGCGTGATGATATCGGGCCGGAGTTCCTCGATCGGCCGGAACATGTCGTGAAGGTCGCCGAGGCGCGCCTGGTCGACCGGTCTTAGCGCCCGGACCACCCGGAGCCGCTGGTCTTCGGGGAGGATCGGTCTCGGTTTGTGCTTCACGTTCGTGTCCCGCGCCACGATCACGACGAGTTCGTCGCCGAGGTTTCGCGACTCCTCAAGGTAGTAGAGGTGGCCGGGGTGGAGGATATCGAACGTCCCCGTTGCGACCACGCGGATCACTCGACCACCTCGAGGTCTACCGCGCTGCCATCCGCCCGGTAGCACCGCCAGTCACGCTTCCCGTAGGGGTAGCCGACGATGATGTGGTAGCGCCCCACTGAGGGGAAGAACCCGAGATCAGCCGTCGACGGGGAGAGGACGCCGTTCGGGTGGCTGTGGGCACTGCCGGCCTGGTGGGTGTCCAGCGGGAGCATATGGATGAAGAACGAGGCGCTCTCTTCCCCGACGATGGTGCCGGGAACCAGGTCGAGGTCCTGGATGACGCCGTCACGTTCCCGCAGCACGGCAACGAATTCGTTCGGGTGGTGCTCCCGCCCGAGTTCAAAGAGCATCGAAAGCAGATCCCTGCTGATCCCGCGTATGGCCATTCTTCTGAATGGTAGGGGAGGAGGGGACATAAGTCCTCGCGTTGGAGATAGAAGCCCGGGCCGCGGGATCTTAAAAATTGGGATCGGTTAAGGGATGATCCGCTGCTCTTCCGCCGGGATCTCTATGGTTACATTCTCCACGGCGGTCATGTTCTCCGTTGGGGTCACGTTCTCCACGGCGGTCACGTTCTCAGGCGGCAGGAGATCCGGCGGCATGATGACCATGTCGATGATATGGACGACGCCGTTCTCGGCTATGAGGTCTGAGGCGACGAGGGTCGCATTCTCGACCGTGAGGTTGCCGTCGGTCGCGCTGACGTTGAGGGTGTCGCCGGCGAGGGCCTCAAGAGCCGTCTCGTTCTCGGTGGCGTTCGCTTCGCCCATCAGGTCTTCTACGGTGTAGTTCCCCCTCACCACATGGTGCAGGAGGAGCGTGTCGAGCAACTCCGTGTCGTTTACGAGCGTGGCGTAGGTCTCGTTATCAAGAGCCTCGAACGCGGCGTCGCTCGGGGCGAAGACCGTGTACGGCCCGTCGGCGCTGAGCACCATCCGCGTGAGCCCGGCCGTCTCGACGGCATCCGCAAAGGAAGTCAGGTTCTCATCCCCGGCGATCAGGTCGGCCAGCGTCATCCCCGCCGGTTCTTCCTCAGTTACGTTCCCGTTCTCCTCGACCATCATCCCCTCGGGGACGACGATGACGACCCCCTGCATGGGTACCCGCCGTGTCGAAGCGTTGAGCGTGCAGCCGTACGGATAGGTCCCCGTATCGGCAAACGTGTAGTTGAACGTCTCGTTCTGCTCTATCCGTCCGGAGTCAAAGAGCCCTCCCGTGCCGGTGACGGTATGGCTCACCTCGTCGTAGTTCGTCCAGGTCACCGTCGTATTCTCCTCGACCGTGAGTGAGGCGGGGATGTACTCCCCGCCGCGGATATCGACGTCGACGGTCGCCGCGAGAGCCGGCAGGGCAAGGAGCCCGATGGCCAGGACGGCTGCGATCCCGAGGATGGTTGAAGTCATTCTCATGCAGTCTCACCACGTTTACGTGTCCAGGCAGGGAGAACAGTCGGGAACATACCGGAAGAGAACCGGGACGGTCCGGCACTGTCCACCACTGCCACGGGCGGGAAAATAAGCACACAATTATATAAATATTGTTATAAATTTTGGCGAACGGCATCGTCCGCCGCCCCTGCCCCCGGGGTACGGTGATATCCAGGAAAAGGCCGCTCAGAACAGCCCGTCCTGTTCGAAGCTCCTCCCGTACCGGATGGCGAGTTCCGCCTTGAAGAGTTCTTTCCCGAGATAGGCGGCATGGTCGAACCGCGAGAGACACCCTTCCTCAAGAAGCGTGTAAAAAACATCCTCCCAGCACCTCCCCCGCACGGCATGGCCCCGGTGGACCGCGACGATACAGTCCCCCTCGATGCCGATGCGGATGCACCCGAGGGGGTCGTAGGTCATCTCGTCCGGCACGGGGTACGCATCCATCACACTCCCGTACTCCAGCGGCGGTTCGCGCCGCCGCCGCTTCTCCTTCAGGATCAGGAGGTCGAGCCCCAGGTCTTTGGGGTAGGGGCGGTCGGTCATCAGCGCCATCATCTCGCACGCCCGCCGCATCTCCGCGACCGACCCCCGGGTCTTGTCGCTGTGTTCGCTCGTGAAGACGACGGCGGCCCCGACCTCGTGCGCCATCCCCGCAAGGAGCGCGTTCGCTCCCGGAGAGTCGGCATCCAGCAGTTCCACGACGTTGCCCGCCCCGAAGAAGAGCGGGGGAGAGACTTCCCCGAACCCGGAGAGCGATCCCGTCAGCCCGGACCCTACCGGCTGGAGGAGGGGATCGGCGATCAGGCAGCGGATCCCGGCTTCCTCTGCGGCAGCAAGGTTCTCCTGGAGCGTCCGCTCGCGCGGCACCACGACCGCGGCCGCCCCGGCCTCCGCGACCGCCCGCCCGACGGCGGGGATGTTTCCCTCGTGCAGGGAGAGGACCAGGTCGGCGCGGAAGAGCGCCGCCGCGATGAGGGACGGGTTCTGGGTATCGACCGCCAGAGGGCCGCCAACCTCCGCAACAGCCGAAAAACACCGTTCGACATCATCGGGGGTCGCGTCGAAACCGAACCCCAGGTCCACGATGTCGGCCCCGTCGGCAAAAAACCCCCGGACATCGGCGAGGAGATCCTCGCGCTTGTGCGCGTCCATGATCTCCGCGAGCACCTTCATCCTGGAACCCCCGCCGATCTTGGCGCCCCGAATGATGAAGTCCGCCGCCGCCGCCGCTTCCCGGAGTGCCACCCGCTGGCAGGCCTCCTCTCGACGCGTCTCTGCGAGGAGTTCGTCGGCGGGGACGGTCGTCGAGAGCCGCGCGCGATCGAGCACCGACAGGACCAGCGGGAGGTCGGCCGCATGCCGCGGGCCCCGGTAGACCGGGACGCCGGTCTCGCGTTCGACACCGGCAAAGGATGCGGTGCACATCCCGGAGACGATCGCCATATCATAGTTGCCTTCGGCAAGCAGCCTCTGGAGGTCGCCGGGGGGAAGAAACGACGCGATCTCGCCGGTGACCACGATATCAATATCATAGCGGTCGCTGAACCGCTCAGCCGCCGCCTTCACGATTCCGGCCGTCGCCGATCCGGTCGGGAGGAGAATGCGCATACACTTCCTTATTATTCAGAGGAAGACAAATAATCTGATCTCATGCTGCGGTGCGATCTGCATGTCCACACGAGGCACTCCAGGGACGGAGAGAGCAGTGTGGAGGATATCCTCCGGCGGGCGGAGGCGGTCGGCCTCGACGCCATCGCAATCACCGATCACGATACGGTAGAAGGTGCCCTTTACGCCCTGGAATGTGACACTTCCGTGACCGTGATCCCGGGCACCGAGATATCGACCAAACAGGGTCACCTTCTTGCTCTCGGGGTCACGAAGCCTCTGCCGGCAGGGCTTGACTTCTTCGAGACCGTCGCCCTGGCCCATGCTCAGGGCGCCCTCCTGATCCTCCCGCACCCCTACCACCGCTGGCGCCACGGCGTCGGGAGGAGGCTCGCGGCCGGTATCGGCGCGGTGGACGCGGTGGAGGTCTTCAACAGCCGCTACATCACCGGGTCGGCGAACCGGAAAGCCGCAATCATAGCAAAGAGGTTCGGGAAGCCCGGCGTCGCCGGGAGCGACGCCCACAACGCCCGTTACGTCGGGTTCGGGATCACCTACGTCACGGCCGAGCCCGATGCGGCCTCCATCCTCTCCGCGATCCGCGAAGGCCGGACGATGGCGGGCGGGAAGATGACACCACTCCGCACGTACACCCGCCAGTCCCTCAAGGGCGCCCTCCGTAGAATCCGGCGGACGGTACACCGATGAATCTGGCGCTCCGCTTCTCGTACCTCGGCGACCGGTTCTTCGGCTCGCAGATACAGCCGCTCCTCCGCACCGTAGAGGGCGAGTTCATCGGGGCCTGCAGGCATCTCGGGCTCTTCGACGACTGGCGAAAGGCGAACTTCGCTACCGCTGGCCGCACCGACCGCGGGGTGCACGCTCGGAACCAGGTCTGTTCGTTCTTGACCGATAAGCCGGAGCTGGCGATCGAAGCGCTGAACCCGGTACTCCCCCCAGACATCTGGTGCACGGGATGGGCCGAGGCCCCCGACGACTTCCACCCCCGGTACAGCGCCGTATCAAGGACTTACCGCTACTACTTCCCTGCCCCCGGCGACGTTGCCGCCATGCACGAGGCGGCGCAGGAGTTTCTCGGGCGGCACGACTTCTCAGCGTTCGCTCGCGTCGGCGACAGGAACCCCGAGCGGAGGATCCTTGCATCACGGGTCTTTGCAGACGGACGGTTCGCTGTGTTCGAGGTGACGGGCGAGAGTTTCCTCTGGAACATGGTCCGGTGCATGGCGACAATGCTCGGACGGGTGGGAAGAGGCGAGGCCGAAGCCGGCGAGATCGCACGGCTCCTTGCCGGGCCGGCGGAGGGGAGAGTCGCTGCGGCGCCCCCCGAGGGGCTGATCCTCTGGGATATCGATTGTGGGGTCCCTTTCACACCGCTCCCGATCGACAGGAAGAGCAGCCGGCATCTGGGAGACCGCCATCGTTACCACGTCCTCATGGCAGAGATCTCTGCACGCCTCGCACCGGGTCCCTGACAGCCCGACACACCCGGAATATAATACTTCCCAATGATGCACCGGGGTTCAGGGGGGGTCAGGAAACCGACCCACCTCGTTGCCGCTGTTTTGAAACGATCAGGCCGTAGACAATGGATCTTCCGAAAGCGGTGCGGCAGGGGAAAACGGCCTTTCCGGCCATCATCCCAAACTCCGTCACTTAACCCTTCCGAAACGCGGCATCCGATACGACAAGTCCTGGCCGGAATCACGCCATAGGGGACCCCTGACCGCTCCCGACGGAGGGGGCCGGCCATTCTCGCCAGAACCAAAATGCTTAATTAGTTCCAGTTCTGTTTAGGCACACCTAAGTAAACTAAATACCATTTATTTAGTTTAAATGTTTACGGTTTTTAGTTAATAATAACCTATTAATATATGCCGACACAGTCCCGCTTCAGTACGTCAAGAGGGGAAAGTGGATGTACGACAAGGATCCGGTTCGGACGAGGCCACCCGCTCACCACGAGGGGTGGTTCGTCGAAGAGACAACTGTGCCGTTGCCGCACTGTCTGGAGGCAGAGCGAGAGAGATGGATCGAACGACGTATTCCCCGGAGCGTCGGGCAGGCGGACGTAACAGGCGTCCCGGCCCTCCGCTGTGAGGTTCAGGAGCAGGTGAACCCCCTGAGGACGCCCGCGGCTCCGGGGAACCGGCGAGTGGTGAGTGAGACCGCCGAGGCGGCCGCCGTCAAGCCCCGGCGGTCGAGCAGGATGCGGACGCTTGCGGCGATCCCCTGCCTCGACGAAGAGGTTGCGATCGGCTCCGTCGTCCTGCGGGCCCGGCAGCACGTCGACGAAGTCCTGGTGATAGACGACGGCTGCACGGACGAGACCGCAACGGTCGCCCGGGATGCGGGGGCGACCGTCATCTCGCACGGGGCACAGAAGGGGAAAGGTCAGGGGATCAAGAGCGCTCTACGGTATGCGGTCGATCACGACTACGACTGCCTGGTCTTCATGGACGGCGACGGCCAGCACGACCCCGGGGAGATACCTCTTCTGGTCGAGCTGATCCGCGCCGATGCCGCCGATCTCGTCATAGGATTCCGGACGTTCGGCCAGATGCCGTTTTATCGGCGTTTCGGGCGGGCGGTGCTCGATGTCGTCTCCAGCAACGGGAGTGCGATAACCGACTCGCAGTGCGGTTTCCGGGCGCTGAACAGAAAGACCATGGAATCGATGCTCGGAGCGCTCCGGATGAACGATTTCTCGACCGAATCAGAGATGCTCCAGATAGCCCAGGAGCGACACCTGCGTATCGGGGAGACACCGATAAACTGCAAGTACGGGGACTTCGACACATCCACAAAGAACCCCCTTTCTCATGGAATGGAGGTGCTCGGATCGATATTCTGGCTTGCCGTGGAGAGAAAGCCGCTCCTCCACATCGGTCTGCCCGGGCTTGCCGCGATGCTTGCCGGGATCTTCTTCTTCCTCCAGTTTCTGCGGGGATTCAGCGAGACCGGGATCGTCCCGATCGAACAGGGCATGCTTGCATCGCTCCTCCTGATCCCCGGGACGGTCGCACTGATCCTGGGCCTGGCGCTTGCCCTCGTACTCCGGGTGCGGAAGTGAGCAGGGTGAACATTACGATTCAGAGGAGATGTGAAGAATGATTGGAGTGATACTCGGCACGCGGCCGGAGATCATCAAGATGTCCCCCATCATCAGGGAGTGCGAACGCAGAGGTATTGACTACTTCATCCTTCATACCGGGCAGCACTACTCCTACGAGATGGACCGGCTCTTCTTTGAGCAACTCGAACTCCCCGAACCGGACTACAGCCTCGATGTGGGCTCCGGCACCCATGCCGGCCAGACGGCGAAGATCATGACCGGCGTCGAGGACGTCCTCGCGAAGGAATCGCCCGACGTCGTCCTGGTGCAGGGAGATACGAACACCGTCATGGCCGGGGCTCTCGCGGCATCGAAACTGCACATGAAGGTGGGACATGTCGAGGCGGGGCTGCGGAGTTTCAACCGCTGGATGCCGGAAGAGATCAACCGGGTGCTCACCGACCACGTCTCGGATTACCTCTTCGCCCCGACGGAGAGCGCGAGAGCGAACCTCCTCCATGAGGGGATCGCCGAGCAGAAGATCTGCGTGACCGGCAACACCGTCGTCGATGCGGTATACCAGAATCTCGGCATAGCGCAGAAGAAGAGCAACGTCTTGAAAGAACTCGATCTCGAGCCCCAGGCATACTTCCTCGTCACCGCCCACCGGCAGGAGAACGTGGACAACCGCACCAGGCTCAAAGAGATCTTAAAAGGGCTTGAGGGGGTGCAGAAGGAGTTCTCCCTCCCGGTCGTCTTCCCCGTCCATCCGCGGACCGAGAAACGGATCAAGGAGCTCGGCATCGGCGTCGACGGGCTGAACCTCACCAAACCCTTCGGGTTCCTGGAGTTCCTGCACCTGGAATCGCAGGCCAAATTCGTGCTAACTGATTCCGGCGGGGTCCAGGAAGAGACCTGTGTTCTCGGCGTCCCCTGCGCCACGATGCGTTACGACACGGAGCGGCCCGAGACGCTGGATGTCGGATCGAACGTCCTGGTCGGTGCCGACTCAAGAAAGATACTCGAAGCGGTTCGTTCGATGGAATCCTGGAAATCCGGATGGAAGAACCCCTACGGCGATGGAATCGCCGGAAAAATGATTGTCATGGTATGTGCCGCCGCGAGGCCCCAATGATTACCCGAGGAGAATACGCATGAAGATCTGTGTACTGGGATTAGGATACATAGGATTACCGACTGCACTGTTGTTTGCGGCTCACGGAGCGGATGTCGTAGGCGTCGACGTGAACCAGAGCGTGGTGGATTGCCTGAACCGCGGGAGCCTGCCGTTTGAAGAGGAGGGGCTCGACGACCTCTACAGCGAGGCCAAAAGCCGATTTTCTGTCAGCACCGAACCGGAGGCCGCGGACACCTTCCTGATTGCCGTGCCGACACCCCTCGACCCGGCAACGAAGGTCTCCAACCTCACCTACGTCAAGAGTGCCGCCGGCATGATCGCACCCCACCTCCGCAGGGGGAACCTGGTCCTCCTCGAATCGACCGTTCCTCCCGGGACCAGCGAACGGGTCGTCATCCCGAGGCTCGAGAAGAGCGGTGTTGCCGTGGGAGACTTCTTCTACGCCCACTGCCCCGAGCGGGCGATACCGGGGCAGACCCTCTCCGAGATGACGGGCAACAGCCGCATCATCGGCGGCTACGACCGGGAATCCACCGATCAAGCGACCGCGATCTACCGGACCTTCGTCCACGGACAGATCTACCAGACCGACACGAAGACAGCGGAATTTGTCAAACTGATGGAGAACACCTGCCGCGACGTGAACATCGCGCTCGCAAACGAGTTCGCCCAGCTCGCGGAGGAGTGCGAGATCAACGTCTGGGAGGCGATCACCCTTGCAAACAAGCATCCCCGGGTCACCGTTCTCAACCCCGGCCCGGGCGTCGGAGGGCACTGCATCGCCGTCGATCCCTGGTTCCTGACCGAGAACTCGACCCGGTGCAGGATGATCTCCACTGCACGGGAGATCAACGACTCCATGCCGAACTACGTGCTGCATATCGCACGCGACCTGCTCGCCGGCATCAGAGACCCGACGATCAGCATCCTCGGCGTCGCCTACAAGGGCAACGTCGGCGACACACGGGAGAGCCCGGCATTTAAGTTCATCCAGCTCGCCGAGAACAAGGGGTATGCCGTCCGGTGCCACGACCCGTATGCGGCGAAGTTCGCGCACCCTCTCATGGATATCATGGAGGCGACCGCGGGGAGCGACTGTATCGTCATCCTCACCGATCACGACTGCTTCCGGAGACTCGACCCGGCGACGCTTCAGGTGAGGACCAAACTGGTAATAGATGCCCGGAACATCCTCGACCACGGGAAGTGGACCGACCAGGGCTTCGCCGTCCGGATGCTGGGCGACGGAACACCTGTGCAGCAGACAGTTCCAGGAGAGATCGCGACCCCAGCGGGGCTGTACCCGGCAGGCGCCACGCGGCCGATCGCATCGCCATCGCCGCCATCCATATCCCTGCTCTCTCCGAACGGGCGGGAGGGCTTCCTTTAGCCCTCCCGGACAAGGTTTCAGAGGCCGGGGATCACCGAGAGCATCCCCATTCAGACACTACGAGGAACTGCATGAAACAGGTATGCATCGTATCACAGCACTTTCCGCCGGAGAGATCGGGGAACGCGTCACGCATCTACGACACCGCGGCGCACCTTGCTAAACTGGGTATCGGCGTGACCGTGCTTGCGCCGCACCCTACGTTCCCTACCGGTTCGTTCCCCCGCACCTGGAAGCGCTCGGACGTACAGGAGGTCGACGGGATCCGGGTTGTCCGCCTCTGGGCATGGCAGCCGGGCTCCGGTGATCCGGGGTTTTCAAGTCGGATGGCCTACTACCTCTCCTTCCCCATCCACGCCGCGCTCTGGCTCCTCTTCACCCGGAACCGGTTCGACGTAATCATGACGTCGGCGCCGCCGCTCTTCACCGGGATCCCGGGATACGTCCTGAAGCGGACGTCACGGGTGAAGTGGATCCTTGATATCCGCGATCTCTGGATCGATGCATCGATAGGGCTCGGTTTCCTCAGGGAAGGAAGCCTCTACGAGAGGTTGAGCCGGAGGTTCGAGCAGGCGTGTCTCTCCCGGGCGGACCTCGTCGGGGTCACGACAGAAGAGCTCGGGCGGAGGATCTCGTCGCGCTACCGGGTTAAGGCTCCCATGGAACTGATGCCGAACGGCGTCAACACCGACTTCTTTTACCCTGCGAACGGCGGGAAGAAACGGCAGATCATCTACGCCGGCAACGTCGGGCACGCCCAGGATCTCGACAAGGTGGCTCTTGCCGTCAAGTCGATGAACGGCACCTACAACCTGAAGTTCGTCATCGTCGGGGACGGCGACACGAAGGAGAGCCTTGAGGGGCTGGTGAAGACGGAGAGCCTGACCGACTCGATCGTCTTCACGGGCACCCTCCCGCGCGAGGAGATCCCACGGCTCCTCTCCGAATCGCTCCTCGGGGTGGCGCCCCTGAAGAGGCTCGCAAACCTCGAGTACGCCGCCCCCACCAAGGCCTACGAGTACATGGCCTGCGGGATACCCTTCGTCGGCTGCGGAAACGGTGAGATCGCCCATCTCGCGAAGGAGTCGGGGGCGGGGGTCATCGCCGAGAACACGCCGGAGGCGATCGCCGCGACGATCTCGACGCTCCTCGACGATCCGGAGAAGATGGAGGAGATGGGGCGCCGGGGGCGGGAGTACGTCGCAAAGCACTACGACCGGCGGTCGGTCGCCCTGAAACTGAAGCAGTACATCGAGAGGATGGCATGGACGGGCATGTGAGGACGCTCCTCTCCCGGGTTACCGGGGAGGTCCGGGAGCTCGCCGTCGTCAACGGCGATACCGCGTACATCCGCGATCCGGTCTTTGGGGTCATCAGGAATCGCGTTCACGCCGAGGTCGCAAAAGCGATGCTACGCCAGGGCGGCGACCCGCTCGTGGGCCCGCTCCTCGGCTACGCCACAGGATGCCAGAACCCGGACGGGTCCTGGAACGAGGTTCACGTCAACTACAACGAGCCCTCGGCCCTGATCACGGCTTTTGTCGGCGACGCGCTCCTGGAGGCAGCGGAGCGGTATCCGCACGAGGAGGCCCTCCGAAGCGCCCGGGATTACGTCCTCGCCGCCGAGAGGAGCCACGGGTGCTTCCTGAAGTCCCGGGGGTACACCGCCGACCACCTGAACGTCGACGCCTCCTGCGGGGCGTTCCTCGCCCGGTACGCGGAGCACTACGACGACGAGATCGCCCGCGATGCCGCGCTCCGGGCGACGGAGAACGTCGTCCGCCACCAGCGCCCCGACGGTATCTACCCCTACGCGGTCGATAAGGGAACCTACCCGTATCTCTTCGACCTCCCCTGCGTCCACTACCAGGGGGTGACGATCTACTACCTCGCAAAGGCAAACGACGTCCTGTGCGACGACCGGATCAGTGAGAGCATCGCGAAGGGCGTGCTGTGGCTCGCAGCCGCCCAGCGTCCCGACGGGCGGTTCGACTGGTCGAAGAGCGGCCTCTCCTTCGCCTACCACCTCTCGGGAGCGTACGCGTTTGCCCTGGCCTCGTTCGTCTACGCCGCACGGACTGACGGGCGATACCGGGAGAACGCCGACCTCTGCCTCGCACGGCTCGAAGGATACGTGCAGGGGCTCGCCCCCCGGTGGGAGCCCGCCCCCTGGATCGATCTCGCCCCGTCCGTCGCCACGGCGGCGAAGGCGGCGGCGCTCGGGGACTACCCCCTGCGGCACCGGACGTTCCGGTTTGGTTACGGCGTCTACCGCGAGATCGCCCGCCGGCGGTACGGCACGGCCGCAGAGACGCGGTCGTTTGAGGTGCTCTGCCGCCTGATCGGGATTCGGACGTCGACCGTGGAGCCGTCGAACAACTTCCCCGATCTCTTCATGACCTCGGAGGTGCTCGACTGTCTCAGCCAGTCGGGAGTATGGGAGAATCACGCATGAAACAGGTATTGCTCGATCTACAGTCAGGGTCCATTCAGGTGGAGAACGTTCCCGTTCCCGCCGTAACGAGGGGGGTGGTCGTCGAGAACGCCTACTCCCTCATCAGCGCCGGCACCGAGTCGTCGCTGATCAACCTCGCAGGGCAGTCGCTCGTCGGCAAGGCAAAGGCACGCCCCGACGACGTGAGGAAAGTCATCCAGAAGGTCGGGACGGACGGCCTCCTCCCGGCCTACCAACAGGCGATGAGCCGCCTCGAAAGACCCGAGCCGCTCGGCTACAGCTCCGCAGGGACGGTGGTGACGACCGGTTCCGACGAGTTTGAGGTCGGCGACCGCGTCGCCTGCGCCGGAGCCGGGTATGCGGTGCATGCCGAGTACGTCGCGGTCCCGAAGAACCTCTGCGTCAGGATCCCCGACGGCGTCGGCTTTAAGGAGGCGGCGTTCACGACAGTCGGAGCGATCGCGATGCACGGGGTCAGGAACGCGAACGTCACGGTGGGCGAGAACGTCGCGGTGATCGGGCTCGGGCTGATCGGGCTTCTCACCGTCCAGATCCTCAAAGCCGCGGGGTGCCGGGTGATCGGGATCGATATCGATCCCGAGAAACTCGCGCTCGCCAGGGACCTCGGCGCGGACGTCGCCTCGAACTACGATGGCCTCTTCGAGAGGATGCGAGCGCTCTCGCCGTTCGGGGCGGACGCGGTCGTCATCACCGCGGCCACCCGGTCGAGCGCACCCATCGAGGCCGCCGGCCGCCTGGTCCGGAGCCAGGGCAGGGTCGTGGTCGTCGGGAATGTCGGCATGGATGTGCCCCGTGGCGTCTTCTACGAGAAAGAGGCGGAGGTCGTCGTCTCCCGCTCCTACGGCCCCGGCCGCTACGACCGAAACTACGAGGAGCGGGGGATCGACTACCCGATCTATGTCCGGTGGACGGAGAAGAGGAACATGGAGGCGTTCCTCGAACTGGTGCGCCAGAAGAAGATCGATCTCGACCGCCTGATCACCCACACGTTCCCGCTCGACGAGGCGCCGGGGGCCTACGACCTCATCAACACCGGAAAGGAACGGTTCATCGGGGTTCTCCTGCAGTATAGCCCGAACGGTTCGGGCGCATCCGGCACCGTCGTCCGTCTCAAGGAGCCGGGCGCACAGGCCCGGAGGGCTCCGGCCCCGGCGAGGACGCTCGGGTGCATCGGCGCCGGGGTCCACGCCCAGAGCGCCCTCTACCCGCACCTCTCCTCCCTCCCGGTGAACCTCGGGGGGCTTGCGACCGCAACAGGGCTCTCGGCGCAGACGGTCGCGAAGAAGTACGGCTTTTCCTACTGCACCACCGACTACAAGAGGATCCTCGACGACCCCGATATCGACGCGGTGATGATCGCGACGAGGAACGATCTCCACGCAGCGATGGCGATCGATGCGCTGCGTGCCGGAAAAGATGTCTTCGTGGAGAAGCCGCTTGCGACCGATATCGAGAGCCTTCGCCGGATCGTCGAGGCGAGAGACGAGTCCGGGCAGCGGGTGATGGTCGGATTCAACCGCCGCCACTCCCCGCTTGCCGTGAAGATGAAGGGGTTCTTCGCCAACCGGGCGACCCCCGCCGTCCTGCACTACCGGGTCAACGCCGGGCAGATCCCGCCCAAACACTGGGTGCACGACGACGAGCAGGGCGGCGGGATGCTGATATCGGAGTGCTGCCACTTCATCGACTTCATGCAGTACATCACCGGGGCACGGCCGATCCAGGTGGTCGCCCGGGCGATCGAGCCGACCGGGACGCTCCAGAAGTACGACAACTTCCAGGCGACCCTGACGTTTGAGGACGGGTCGCTCGGCACCGTCACCTACACGACACTCGGCGACCGCTCGTATCCCAAAGAGACGGTCGAGGTCTTCGCCGGCAACGCGGTCGGGAGGATCACCGACTTCCGTGACCTCGAACTGCGGCGGGACGGGAAGGCTTCAAGGGAGAGGCGGTGGCTCACCCAGGAGAAGGGGTTTGCCGAGGAACTCCTGGCGTTCGTGAAGGGCGAGGAGCCGGACTTCGCTGCAAGCGTCGCGACGACCATCGCGACGTTTGCGGCATGGGAGTCGATCGATACCGGGACGGCGCAGGAGATCGATATCGGGCGGGTCGGGTTGTGAGGCGATTTTAGTGGCGAGAGCGGGTTTTTGCACCCGCCACAGCGAGAGCAGTGCGTGGTGATATCGTCATCGCGGGGCGGGGGAAGTATCCGCCCTCCCCTGTCTCTACCGTGTAAGACTTTCCTGTAGCCCCCACCCCGCCCGTGGGGGGCGGGGGCAGTGCCCGGGCGCTAGCCGATGGAAAGCCGTGTCCCGGAAGCGAGCCGGGACGCCGTTCTTCTCCAGAGCCCCCCCATGCAGTGGACCGTGGGGGTATCGCCATGGGGGAGGGGCCGACGGGGAGTGGGTGAACCCCCTCCCCTGTCTCTACCTGATTCGAGGACACCGCGAACCCCCACCCCGCCCCGGCAACGGGCGGTGGAAAGCCGGGACGCCGTTCTTCTCCAGAGTCGCCCCCATACCCACAATCCCCGGCGCAACACTCCACGAACGGCTTCTCGCGCTACTCCCCCTTCGGAGCATCGCCCACAAAAAAAACGCCCGGGGAGAGCCCGGGCGCCAAACAGTAGGCTCACAACCGATACAAAAAAAGCGTTTATGGGGACGAGAGCCGGGCGTTCCGGGCATACGCCAGCTGCTCGCGGATCCGCTCCGGGATCGTGCGGGTCTCCTGCGCCATGACGGCCTCATGCCACTCCTCCCGGCACGAGCAGTCCAGGCCCTCGAACTCCGCCGTATCGAAGTGGGAGTTGTAGCGCTGGATGGCTTCGGTGATCCCGGCATCGCACTTCCCGCAGTTCCGGGCCCAGTCGAGCGACTCGACCGAGTAGTTCCAGGGGCTGACGTAGACGTGGGCACGGGCCCCGAACCGCTCGCGGCACTGCTGCAGGAGTTCGACGATCGTCCAGAGCCACGGCGGTCGGTAGAGGCCGTTCTTCCAGAGTTCGTGCACGACGGTGTTCTTCTCGACCGTCGTCACCTCGAGGTCGACGTAGTCGATCCCGCGGGAGACGCAGTAAGAGATGGTCTGCAGGATATCCTCTATCGCTTCTCCCTCGGCGAGGAACGGCGGTTTCACCAGGAGGAGCGGCTTCGTCAGCACGCCCATTCCCCGCATCCTCGAATGGAAGACGTCGAAGTTGTTCGCCGAGAACCCCTTGTTGATGCAGAGGTTCATCACCTGGGTGTTTGCCGACTCGAACCCGAACGCCACCTCGAGCTGCCGCCCGTTCAGGGCTTTCTTCATCTTTGCCACGTGTTCGTCGGGCGAGTAATCGATCCTCGACTCAACGACCACCTTCCTGATGTTTTTGTAGCCATCGATGTATGAGCAGATCTTCTCGATGGCGGCGACCGGCATCTCCCGTTCGTTGAAGATGTTGCCGTCGTTGTATATCGAGACGATCGGGTAATCCCCGAGATCGACGGCGTCCATCACGTGTTCGAACTGCGCGACGTACTCATCCGCCGAGACCTCCCTGCCCCGGGAGGTTGCGCAGTAAAATCCGCACATGGTGCACCCCCCTGTCTTCTCGACCCACTCGCACCCCGTGGAACGGAGGAAGATGATCAACCGTCGGATGGGCTGGCCGTCGAGATGCCCGATCCGCTCCTCCCACCCGATGGGAACCGTGAAGTCGAGGTCTTCCGGAGCGTTACCATTCCGTTTGCGCAGCCCGCCGGCCAGTGTCCGGATCTCGTTCAGGATCTCGTTCTCCGATGGGTGACCTATGAAGGTCTCTGCGCTGCTACTGCAATCAGGTACGGCCCTGTCTAGAATTATAATCCCCCCTCTTCCGGGAATGCACCCCTACACGAGGGTGCACGGCCCCGGCGACTGTCGCCTTAGCTTACCAAGACATACCCCTGATAGGGCTTCGCATATTTATAGTTTATTCAATGCGGGAGATTAGCGGGTCATGTTTCCCAAAAGATATTCCCTGACAGGAAATCGAGGGAATCGGGCAGCCCGGAGAGAAGAGCCGGATCTCGATGACCGCCGCCTGCCGCCCGGAAGGCGATCCGTTTGCCTATAAAACCCTGATGCCCAATGGGAGAGATGACAGCATGCCAATTCTTATATACGTTGTTTGAGGGTATACTCTCCCGGTGCACCGGTGGACAGACATCCGGGTGGACCCCCGGAGAGCAGCCGGCGAGATCCCGGTGAAGGCCGGTGCAAAATGAGGCGGTACAATCGTCTGCGGCAGATATGACAGAAGAACAGATGAGACGGAGCACGGCAGGCATGATTCGTTTGGGAGAGAGGATCTGCGGCAGGGAATCGTTCACTACAAAAGCTCTCGGGCTTCTCCCGGCCTATAACGTCTATCGAAAGACCTACGCCCTCCTCCGGGAGTCGCAGAGGTGGAGCCAAAAAGACCTCGCGGCCTACCAGGCGGAGGCGCTCTCGCGCCTGCTCGACCATGCCTACGAGAATGTCCCTTACTACCGCCGGATCTTTCAGGAGCGCAGCCTCGTCCCGGAAGATATCCGGAGCCCGGCGGACCTCGAACTCCTCCCGATCCTGACGCGGGAAGACCTCCAGGCCAACCTCCCGGACCTGAAAGCCCGAAACTACCCCGAGTCCGCCTTCGAGTACGTCACCACCGGCGGCTCCACCGGGATCCCGGTCGGGTTCTACTACGAGAAAGGAGTCTCCCGCGCCCGGGAGTGGGCGTTCATGAAGACCCAGTGGGACCGCGTCGGCTACCGGTTCACCGACCGCTGCGTCGTCCTCCGGGGCTACACCGTCGGGTCGGCGAAGGACGGCGTCTTCTGGAAGAAGACCCTCGGCGGTCGGTGGCTGCTGATGTCCTCTCACCACATGACCGAGGAGGCATTGCCCGCCTACATCAGCGAGATTCGGCGGTTCAAACCCCGCTTCATCCAGGGATACCCATCCACGGTCGCGATACTCGCCCGGTACATGCGAGAACACGAGATCGAGCCGTTCCCGACCGTCAGGGCCATCCTCTGTGGGTCGGAGAACCTCTACCCCTGGCAGCGCGACCTCCTCACCGAGGTCTTCGGGTGCCGGGTCTTCTCCTGGTACGGCAACTCCGAGCAGACGGTTCTCGCCGGGGAGTGCGAGGAGAGCACCCGCTACCACATCTTCCCCGAATACGGGATCGTCGAACTGATCGGACGGGACGGGCGACCTGTCCGGGGCCCGGGGGCGATGGGTGAGGTGATCGCGACCAACCTCACCAACTACGTCTGCCCCCTCATCCGCTACCGCACCATGGATCTTGCCACGGCAGGCGGGGAGGGCTGTTCCTGCGGCCGTGCCTACCCGATACTCGAGCGCGTGGAAGGAAGGGTTCAGGATTTCATCGTGACGGGCAAAGGCGAACTCCTCTCCGGGATCGCCATGAACATCGATACCGATGCGTTCGATAACGTTAAACAATTTCAGTTCTACCAGGAGAAGGTCGGGGAGGTCATCCTGAACATCGTGAGAAAACCGACGTTCAGCAAACAGGACGCGGAGTACCTCTACCGGGAGGTGAGCAGGAGCTGCGGCGACGACGTCCTTATCACCATCAGGTACGTCGACAACATACCGCTCACCGCCCGCGGCAAGCACCGTTACTTCGTTCAGGGCCTGCCGATACACTTCAGCGACCGCGAAGGGGGGATCGTCGAACATGTCTCTCCCGACCTGCTCGCCTGACCAGGGAGGAATGGGTACGAAAGCCGGTCTATCACGATGGGTGTCGCGTGCAAACCCGCTCACCGTCAAAGCGCTCAGCCTGGTGCCGTCTTACCGTACCTACCGGCAGATGTATGCACTTCTCCGGGAGTCGCAGTGGTGGAGCCGCCAAGATCTCGCGGCCTACCAGGCCCGGGAACTCTCGCGCCTGCTCGACCACGCCTACGAGAATGTCCCTTACTACCGCCGGATCTTTTTAGAGCGCGGTCTCGTCCCGGAGGACATCCGGAGCCCGGAGGATCTCGAACTCCTCCCATTCCTGACCAAGGAGATCGTCCAGGCCAACCTCCCGGACTTGAAGGCACGCAACTACCCCGAGTCCGCCTTCGAGTACGTGCGCACATCCGGCTCCACCGGCACTCCTATGGGGTTCTACTACGAGAAAGGAGTCTCCCGCGCCCGGGAATGGGCGTTCATGAAGACCCAGTGGGACCGCGTCGGTTACCGGTTCACCGACCGTTGTGTCGTCCTCCGGGGGCATGTCGTGGATGCGGCAGCGAGCGGCACCTACTGGAGGCATGCGCTCTTCGGCCGATGGCTGATCATGTCCTCCCACCAGATGACCGAGGAGACCCTGCCAGACTACGTCGACCGGATCCGGCGGTTCAAGCCCCGGTTCATCCACGCCTATCCCTCCACGGCCGTGATACTCGCCCGGTATATACGGGAGCACGAGATCGAGCCGTTCTCGACCGTCAGGGCCGTCCTCTGCGGGTCGGAGAACCTCTACCCCTGGCAGCGCGACCTCCTCACCGAGGTCTTCGGGTGCCGGGTCTTCTCCTGGTACGGCAAC
>JAEWLJ010000024.1 GCA_023393455.1 Methanobacteriota archaeon
CGCCCCTTCCTCGCCCCTTCCTCGCCCCTTCCTCGCCCCTTCCTCGCAATGCCCTACATTTCTCCACACGAAACAAAGGGGTCGGGGATCGATCTCCTCCGCAGAGGAGATAGAATGAAGTAATATACACGGTACAGGGTTACTGGAAGATCCTATGGATAGCAGCCACCGTAAACCGCTCACCGTGACCGGTGCCGTCATCACCGTCTCATCGACCCGTAAACCCGAGACTGATACCAGCGGGAAGACGCTCATCGACCTCCTCGGCGCCGCAGAGATCGAGGTGACCCACTACGCGATCGTTCCCGACGACCGGGAGCGGATCCGCTCCGAAGTCCACGCGGCACTTACGCGTGCCAACTGTGTCATCGTCACCGGGGGCACCGGGCTCACGCCGGACGACGTGACGATCGAGGCCGTCGCGCCGCTCCTTGAGAAGACGATCGACGGGTTCGGGGAACTCTTCCGCCTCAAAAGTTACGATGAGATCGGGGCGTCCGCGATCCTCTCGCGGGCGCTCGCCGGGGTCGTCGGCGGCCGGGCGGTCTTCTGTATCCCGGGCTCGTCGAAGGCGGTCACCCTCGCCGCAAAAGAGATCATCATCCCCGAGATCCGGCACATCCTGACCCACGCTTCGGCCGGTCAGCGGTAGACGTCGAGGAGCGCCACCCGCTCGACGACCAGTTCGCGGAACCGCTCCTCCCCGACCACGGCGACCTCCTCGGGGGTGATCGAGAAGAGTTCCGCAAGAAGCGCCCGCTTCGCGGGGCCGATCTCCTCCCATTCCTCTTCGACGAACCGGACAAGACCGGCCAGGCGGTCTCGCACGGCGGGCGCTGGCGGACAGACGACGAGATACGACCGATTTTCGCCCGGGTGAATCCCGAATGACGAGGCCACCTGGCACTGCCGGGTCCCCGCGGCGTAGAGGAGCGCCTCCATCTCGAGCGAGTTTGCGATCGGATCCCCGCCTGCCCAGGACCGCCGGGCGTGCCGGAGCGCCGCCTCGACGTGATCTTGCCCCGTCAGGCGGTCGGCGTCGAAGAGGATGATGTGGGTCCCAGACCCATCGGCGATCGTCCGGATCTCCCGGAGGAACGCGGCGTTGTCGTCGACCGTGAACCGTGCCCGGTAGATCTCGCAGGGTAACTCACTCTTCGTCATATCCATTCACCCGAACCGGGAGAGGGTCGACTGCTCCTCGCCGCTCTCCGCGATCTCCTCCCGTCTTCCCTCGAGCTGCTCGAAGATCTGGGCGGCGATCCCCTGCCCGAGGACCTTCCCGACCTTCTCGGGTCCAGCCTCCCGGAGCGCCTCGATCGAATCGATACCGTTGTTGAAGAGCCGGCGCGCCCGGACGCGCCCGATACCGCGGAGTTTGATGAGCGGCAGGAGTTCCTTCTTGATACCGTGCTTCGTCCGGAGTTCCATCTCCTCGATGGGGTCCACGAGGTGCGGGGCGAAGAGACGGGCGAGGTGCCGGGACGCGTGAACCAGCCAGGCCACGCTCTCCACCATCCCGTAGACGTCGCCCGGCCCGGCGCTGTAGCGCTCGCAGATCACATCCTCCCCGATCTCATCCGCCCAGTCGGAGAGGAGGAGCGCGGTCTTGAGACTCCGGTCGAACTCCTCGCCCGCGTCCCAGGGGATCTCCATCCAGAGTTCGTCCCGGTGATCGGCGAGGAACCGATCGAGGGCATACATATCGTTCTTGCGCACAAAGAGCGTCGGCATATCCGGCGTCGTGCAGAGGAGGTGCAGAAAACCGATATCGGTGTAGTCCTTCCTGCCGGTCATCGCCTTCACGATCACCTCGGCGCTCCGGGGATCGATGTAGAGCCGGGAGACGAGCGACCCGTACTCCGTCGGCTCGAGCCACTCCCCCACCTCGGTGATCATCTCCGCTTCCCGCAGGAACTCGAGCACCCGGTCGATTGCCCGCGAGAGCGCACGCGGGCTCTCGCCCTGGTAGGCGTAGAACGTCCCGTCCATGAACCTGAGGACCTCGCCCGTCTCGCGGACAAAACCGGTCGCGATGAGCGAGAGGATGTGGGTGCAGAGGACCGCCTCGTCCGCGCACCGGCTCCGGACGTCTTCCGCCTCCGCCTCGATGTAGTAATCGAAGAGCTCATCGACCATCTCCTCGGACTTCGCGATCAGGACGGCCTCGCCGTAGGGGTCGAGGCGCGGTCGCCCGGCACGGCCCGCCATCTGCCGGTACTCCCGGACCGGGATCGGAAGCATCCCCTCCCCGGCGCTGAACCGGAGGTAGTCGCGGACGATCACCCGCCGGGCGGGGAGGTTCAACCCCGCCGCGAGCGTCGGGGTGGAGGAGATGACCTTGATCTGCCCCTCACGGAACCCCGCCTCGACGATCCCCCGCTCCTCCCGCGAGAGACCTGCGTGGTGGAACGCCGCCCCCTGCGCGACGCAGGCGGCGAGGATCCTCCCCATATCGGTCGAGGCGCTCGACCGTATCTTCTCGGCATAGCCGGCGAGGACGGGGTTTGCGATCTTCAGCCCGGATGCCGCGCGTTTCGCGAACGCCTCGGCGTTCCTCCTCGAGCTGACGAAGACCAGGCACTGGCCGCCCTCGGCGACCGTATCGAGGACGAGGTCCAGGTCCTCGTACTTGCTCTTGCGTTCGACCTCCCGGATGCTGTCGGCAAACCGGATGCCGTCCTCGAGGAAGACTCCTTCCCGGAGATCGACCGGCCGCCATTCGCTCTCGACGAGTCCGGCATCGAGCCACCCGGCGAGATCGGCAGGATTCCCGATGGTCGCCGAGAGGGCGATGATCTGCATGGCGGGGTTCTTGTGGCGGAGTTTTGCGATCACCATCTCGACCGTCGCTCCCCGTGAGGGGTCGTCGATGAGGTGGACCTCGTCGACGACGAGCAGGGTGATCTCCGCGAGCCACGGTGTCCGGTTCCGCAGGAGCGAGTCCACCTTCTCGCTCGTCGCAACGATGATGCCGTTTCTTCCCAGGTACTCGTCCCTCCGGTCGAAGTCGCCGGTGGCGATCCCGACCCGGAGACCTTTCCCCGAGAACTCTTCGAACTTCTCGCTCGCGAGCGCCCGCAAAGGAACGATGTAGAGGCACTTCCCACCCCTCTCCACCTGGTGATGCATCGCCATCTCGGCGACCAGGGTCTTCCCGCTCGCCGTGGGGATGGCGACGAGGAGGTTCTTTCCCGAAAAAAGACCCGCTTCGACGCAGGCGGCCTGCGGCGGGTAGAGATCCGTGATCCCGCGGCGAGCGTAGCCGGCCGCGAGATCCGGTGGGAGGGGGAGGTCGGCTATCTCCATGTGTACCCCTTCATTTCCACTGCAAACTGCATATCTTCCGTATCGCCATGGGCAGGGTCGGTCCGGCCCTGCAACATCACGAGTAGTACTCCAGCATCGACTGTTTGGCTTCCTTCTTCTTCCGATCGAGGAAGCCGTAGACGTTCTCGTGGGGCACGCCCTGGACCAGCATCTCCACCGCCTTCCTCGCGGTCTCGACCTGGTCGGGGAGACCGATGATCGCGACGGTCTTGCCGTGGACTGAGATCTCCGTGTTGGTCAGGTCCTCGATCTGGGCGCGGGAGGTCCCTGCCTTCCCGATGATCCGGCCCCGGAGCCGTTCGAGCTGCCGGGTCGTATCCGTGAGGTCGGCGAGGTTGATGATGTCGAGCATCATATCCTCGTCTTCGAGGAGCCGAAACGCACGTTCCGGCGAGAATCCACGGCTGATTGCCTGCACGACGCTCTGTGCCGTGATGACGGCGATGGGGTCCTCTCCCTCGATCGTCACCATCCCCTCCTCGCTGTCGATAAGGAGGGATATCCCGGTCTTCTCTTCGATCTCGCGTTTCGTGGACCCGCTCTTGCCGATGAGCACACCGATCCTTGCTGCTGAAACTTTCATCTCCTGTCTGTTCATGGTTGCACCCATTCTTCCGGTCTTCAGGGCTCCCGGCGGCCGGTGCCGACGAGCGTCCCGATGATCTCCTCCTCGTCGACTACGTCGCAGTAGCGGGAGAAGTATCGATTGAGGTTCTTGATATCCCGGACCAGAAACGCAGACGCCCGCGGGTGATCCAGGGTGACCGCCTGGCCCATATCGATGATATATGGTTTCTCGTGGTAGAGGATATTGTATTCGGAGAGGTCGGCGTGAACCAGGCGCGCCTCCCGGTAGAGCCGCTCCACGTAGGTGAGGATCTCGCGGTATACCGCCGCGTAGTCCTCGACGTCGGCGTTCCTGAGCTGGGGGTAGGGTATCTCGTCTTCGCCCAGGAACTCCATCAGGAGGATGTTTCGGTCGAACACGAGCGGTTCGGGGACCGGGATCCCCACCTCGTGCGCCCGGGCGAGGTTGCTGTACTCCTTCTTCGTCCAGGCGAAGATGAGGCCTTTGCGCGTCCCCCGAACGCTCGAGAACCGGCGGTCTCCCGCCAGGTACTCGTTCATCGCCTTGAAGTTCGCGGTCTGGATCCGGTAGATCTTGATCGCGATCCCCTGCCCGTCACGCTCGCCGTAGAAGACGTTTGCCTCTTTTCCGGTGCTTATTGGCCCACCGATGACCGATATCAGTTTCTTGTGGACGAGTTTGTAGAGCGCTATGAGGGTGACTTCGTCAAAGACGTCGTCCCGTACCTTCACGGTGTTGGCGTCCTTTATCCTGACGCCCATCGCCTCGATCTCGCGGTCGAACCGCTCGTGCTCTTCTTCGCGGGCCACGGCCGGATCACCTGCTGCAGACGTAGTCGTGTACGGGGGCGAGGATATCGATGAGGTGCGCGGCGGTCGCCGTCTTCAGGTCCTGGGGATGAACCTCGCCGGCGGCGTAGGCACGTTCGAGATCCTCGTAGGCAGAAAACTCCCGGTCGCCGCCGAACTTCGCGGGCCGGCGGATGGCGACCGCATCCGTCCGGGGGAAGACGTGGTAGCGCAGGATCTCGAGCACCGGGTTGTTCTCGACCTCCGGCGGGCAGAACGCCTTCTTCATCTTCTTTTTGATATCCTCCTCGGAGTCGGCGACCGATATGACGTTTCCGGCCGACGACGACATCTTCTTCCCGTCGAGGCCGTTGATGATCGGCGTATGGATGCAGACCGGCGCCGGATACCCGATCGAAGGGAGGTGTTCCCGCGCAAGCATGTGAATCTTTCGCTGGTCGATCCCGCCGACGGCGGCGTCCACCTCGAGCGTCGCGATATCGACCATCTGCATAATGGGGTAGACCATCTGCGAGACCGTCGGGTTCTCCATCTGCCGCCCGACCTCGTCCATGCTCCTCTTCGCCCGGTTGAGGGTGATCGCCTGGGAGAGCGTCAGGACCTCGAGTTCGTACTCCGGCGTGAGCTGCACGTCTGTCCCAAGGACGTATTTTGCGCCGCGGAGGCCGAGCCCTTCGAAGCAGAGACGGTTGTACTCGGCGGTCTCCCGGATCTCCTCCATCGTCCCCTTGCGGTTTAAGAACGCGTGGAGGTCGGCGATGAGCACCGTCACCTCGAACCCTGCCTGCTGCAGATCCATCAGCTTGTTCACGGTCACCATGTGGCCGAGGTGGATCTCCCCGCTCGGCTCGTAGCCGGTGTAGACCCGCCTGACCGGGCGGTCGATGAGCGCGCGCAGTTCCTCGTCGGTGACGACCTCTACGGTATTCCGGGTCGCCAGTTCGTACGGATCCATTAAAAATAGTGGGTCTGCCGGGGAGTTAATGCTTCTTCCTCCCCTGCTCCGCCGTTCACCCGATGGCGACGAGACCGAGCGCTTTGTTGGTCATCCGGATGGATTCCTGCGGGTCCTTCACCGTCCCCATCAGGGCGCGGATGCAGTCGACGTTCTCGGGGACGACGTCGGCCTCCTGGTGGATCGCCTGGAAGCAGTAGAACTCCTTCCCGTTCAGGACCGAGACGGACTCCTCGAAGACCCCGTTTTCCCAGAGGTCGGTCCTCGGCCGGCCGAGGTCCTGGGTGTACTCCCGGAGTTCGGCGTTGCTCTTGATCCCGGTGGCCTTGCGGACGAGCCCGATCCGGCTGTGGTCCTCAAAGACCTTCAACACCGCCTCCCGGGTGGTCTCCTTCTTCAAATCCATCTGGATCGAGTGCATGTGCATGAAGGTCGTCGGGACGATCATCGCGAGGGTGACGATGTTGATGTGGGGGAGGACGGTGTTGACGTCGGGGCCGTGATGGCTCGGGATGGTCGCCGGATTGAGGACGATCGCATCCACCGGCCCCCTCTTGACGTCGCTCGGGTCCGCTCCGCGCCGGACCATCACCGCCCGGACCCGTTCGACGCCGAAGGCCTGGTCCAGGGCGTGGATGAGCCGGACAAGCCCGGTGGAGTTGCACGAGACGACCCGGGCGAACTGCTTTCCTGCGGCTTCTTTGTAGTTTGCGTGGGCGTTGAAGGAGAACCCGGCGACCTCGTGCCCCTCGCCGCCCTGAAAGATCGCCTTCTTGCCGAGTCTCTCATAGAGCGGCCGGTTCTTCTCGCCGACGCCGCCGGGGGTGGCGTCCACGACGATATCAGCGGCCTTGATCATCGCTTCGACGTCGCCGGCAATCTCGATCCCGGCCTTCTCGAACGCCGACTTCTTCCCGAGGTCCGCGATGTAGAGGGGGTACCCGCGCTTCTTCGCGATGTATGCCTCGGCCGAGACGCTCGTCTTGGAGACCCCGATGACTTCCATATCGGGCTGTGCAGCGACCGCATCGGCGACCCGTTTGCCGATGGTGCCGTACCCGTTGACTGCGACTTTGATCATGCAAGATGGAATACAGAACAAAAATTAATAAAGGTTGCTGGTTCGGAGATGAGAAGGCTGGTAGAGACTCTCATCGGAAAAGGACTCTTCCGGGCAATGGAAATGCCCAGAACCCCGTAAAAACAGAGCTAATGAAACCACGGGATATAACCGCGACCGGGTCCGCGCGGGCCCGGGAGCGGCAGAAGGGCTCCTGCCGGCACTCTCCCTCCCCCGGGCAGGGGCGCGGTGCGGCAGGGCTTATATCCGATCGGGGTGATGGTGGTATGTTCATGGTTCAGCAACCCGTCCTTGCAACCGACCGCCTGCTCCTGCGGCCGTATGCCATGGAAGATGCCCGTGCGGTGCAGCGGTTCTGTGGGGACTACGCAGTCTCTGCGACGACTCTTCTCCCCTACCCCTACCCGGACGGCCTCGCCGAGGTCTGGATCGCTTCGCTTAACGAAGGCACCGAACGCGGCGCCGCCGCAGCTTTCGCCGTCACCCTTGCCCGTGATGGGGCGCTCATCGGCGGTGCCCGTCTCCGGATCGAGGCCGATCACGCCCGCGGCGAACTCGGGTTCTGGATCGCGAAGTCCTGCTGGGGCCAGGGGTATGCCACCGAGGCTGTCGGGGCGCTGATCGGGTATGGGTTCTCGGCTCTCGGACTGCACCGTATCCATGCCATGCACTTCTCCCGCAACCCTGCCTCCGGCCGGGTGATGGAAAAATGCGGGATGGTGCACGAAGGCCGACTCCGCGGCCACATCAAAAAATGGGGCGTATACGAGGATGTCGATGTCTGGGCGATTCTGAGCGAGCAGGCCGCTCTCACCCCTCATGCTTTTCTGGTACCGTCAGGGGTGCCCGTATGACCGGACAGCCCGTCCTCGCGACCGACCGCCTGCTCCTGCGGCCGTTCACCCGCGCGGATGCCCCGGAGGTGCAGCGGTTAGCCGGCGACTATGAGGTCGCATCCCGCGCCCTCGATCTGCCTTATCCCTACCCCGACGGGGTGGCGGAGACCTGGATCGCCTCCCTCGCGCCCGGGTTCGAGCAGGGGGATCAGATCGTCTACGCCGTCACCCGCCGCGGCGAGCCGGGTCTCGTGGGCGCGGTCGGGCTCGTAGAGATCGACCACAGTCACGGGCGGGCGGAGCTCGGGTACTGGATCGCGAGACCCTGCTGGGACCGGGGGTATGCCACCGAGGCAGCCCGTGCGGTGATCGGGTACGGGTTCTCGGTCCTCGGGCTGCACCGGATCCATGCCATGCACTTCTCCCGCAACCCTGCCTCCGGCCGGGTGATGGCGAAGTGCGGGATGGTGCATGAGGCACACCTCCGGGAGCATGCGAAGAAGTGGGGGGCCTTTGAAGACATCGACGTCTGGGGGGCTCTTAGCGACGATTGGCGGGGGCGGTGAGCCGGGTTATCGCTCAAAGAAGACTGCGTAGCCCCGGCGCCCGCCTTCGGTGGCGGTTCTGAGGACGTGGACGTCCTTTCCCCCGCGCTCCATCTTCTGGGCATAGGTCTTTGCGGCCTGCTGGGTCTCATAGAGCCGGTCGGCGTAGTACTCTCTTCCGTCGATGACCCGTCGCTGTCGTATCCCGATCCAATCGGCCCCCGACTTCCGTTCCATGGGTTATCGTTGCAACAGAGGGGCAATAGTTTTTGTGCATCGCCTGCCGGAAGCGATCGCCGGACTCTAGGGCGCCTGCGCTTTCTGCTTCGCCCAGTAGGCCTCCGCCTCTTCCTCCATCTCCTCGAGCCGGTCGTAGTAGTCCGGAAACTCGTTCAGGTGTGCAAGCGCTATCTTTGCCGTCAGGAGGAGGTCATCGTCGGTGACGTTCGTCGCCGGGTCGCGGAGGCCGTGTTCGAGTTCCACGACCATGCCCCGCCGGAACTGTTCGACGTCGAACCCCTCCCAGGTGACCTTGAGGTGCTCGCCCATCGCCTTTGCCTCATCCGTGGTTACGTCTCTTCGTGCCATGTGGATCACCTGGAGGGTGGGTCTTTTGGGTTATGAGCCTGACGGTGGCGTGAGGCGGACGAGCCGGAGCCTTCACCACGGCGATGCAGACCCCCTCCCCGTCACCCGCAACCCTTATCCCCGCCCCCCCCGTTACTCCCGCCCATGCAGCGCCAGACCGTCGAGTCCACCAACATCAGATCGGTCGGCTACGACCCGGAAGACGAGGTTCTGGAGGTTGAGTTCCACAGCGGCGGGGTCTATCACTATGTCGGGGTACCGCCCGGCGTCTACGAAGGAATGCTCCGGGCACGGTCGAAGGGGCGGTATTTCGGCGACTTCATCCGGCTGCGCTACCCCTACGAGAAGATCCGGTGAGACCCGCCGCAACCGCTATCATCTCTGCCCGCCACAACCCGCCGTATGTCCCGAGAGTCAGCCGGGGGTGTGCGGTCGGTCGGCTACGACCCGACGACGAGGGCGCTCCTCGTCATCTGCGAGAGCGCCGACGCCTATCGCTATGCCGGCGTTCCAAAAGAGGTCTACGACGCTCTTCTCGCGGCCCCGTGGAGGGGGCAGTTCGTTCGCGAGTCCATCGAAGGCAGGTACCCGCGGGAGAAGTATCCCTGCATGATGGTGGGGGAGGAGATCTGAGGCGAACCGCCTCACCGTGCCTCTGGTATTCCCCGGATACCGCGAGTTCTCCTTCGTATCAGCCACCCCGGAGAAAGCAAGGTTTATCCCGGTAGTTCGCGTAATCCGAGAAGAAGAGCATCTGCTGCCCTGAGGAGTGACCCCCATGACGACCGTGATTGCCGTTGACCTCGGTGGAACCAACCTGCGCGCCGCCCTGGTCGGCTCGGACGCGACCATACTCGCCTACGGCGCCGTCCCGACGCCGACGACGGGGCCCTCCGGGGAGGTGATCACTGCCGCGATCGCCGCCCGGGTGGAGGCCCTCCTCGCGTCGCCGGAGGGGGGCGAGGCCACGGCCATCGGCGTCGCATCGGCCGGCCCGATAGACCCCGCCCGCGGGTGGGTCGTCGGTTCCCCGAACATGGCGTTTTCGGTCGTGGAGATCGTCGAGCCGCTCCGGGAGCGGTTCGATCTCCCGGTCTCCCTGGTCAACGACGCCCGGGCCGGCGTCCTCGGTGAACGGTGGGCAGGTGCAGCCCGCGGCTCCGAGAACGTCGTCTACATCACCCTCTCGACCGGCATCGGCGGCGGCGCTGTGGTGAACGGCCGTCTCCTCCTCGGGATGAGCGGGAACGCAGGGGAGATCGGGCATATCCCCGTCGATACCCGCTACAACCTCGTCTGCGGGTGTGGGTTTGCCGGCCACTGGGAGGCCTACGCCTCGGCAAAGAACATCCCCGGGTTCTTCGCGGCGTGGCGGGAGGCGACCGGCGTCCGGGATGGAGCCTTCGACGCCTCTTCCACCCGGGCGATCTTCGAGGCGGCCCGGGCGGAGGACCCGGTCGCCCTCGCCTTCATGGAGGCGCTCGGGGAGGTGAACGCCCGGGGGGTCTCGACGGTCATCGTCGCATACAACCCCGGTATGATCGTCTTCGACGGGCCGATCGCGCGCCACTATGGAGATATCGTGCTCCGGCATATGGACCCGTTCATCGACCGCTACCTCGCCCTTCCCCGTCTCGTCGTCTCCGAACTTGCAGGGCAGGCGCCGCTCCTCGGCGCGGCGGCGTACGTGCTGGAGGCGGGACGGTGATCGAGATCTACCAGAACCTCTACATCGGGACGCAGGAGGACTACGAGGTCGCGGTGGAGGCGCACGAGACCTGGTGCGTGGTGCACGCCTGCCGGAGCCCCTACCACTGTCTGGCGGTCACCTACTCGCCTCTTGAGACGGTGCCGCCGGATCACCCCGAATACCTGGTTGCCCGGCGGGGGAACCGGTTGATGCTCAACCTGGTCGATGCGAGGGACCCGGGCGAGATCCCGAAGGAGGCGATCGACGCCGCTCTCGCCTTCATCGACCGGTGCCTCTCGGGGGGGCGGCAGGTGCTGGTCCACTGCGGGTTCGGGGTCTCCAGGTCGGCGGCGATCGGGCTCCTCTACCTCGCGGCCTACACCGACGTCCTGCCCACGGAGGGGTTTGCCGAGGCCGAGGAGGCCTACCGCAGAATCTACCCGCCCTACAAACCCGGCCGGGGGATCCGGGGGTTCCTCGCCGCGCACTGGGATGAGTACGCGAAGAGGCGGGTGACGGCGTGACCGCGGAGCCTCTCGGCGCCGCTGCGACCGAGGTCCGGCGATCGCGGTTCTACGCGCACCTCTACCGGGTCGAAGGGCCGGAGGATTTCGCGGGGGTCCTCGCCGGCCACCGGGAGGCCTACCCGAAGGCCGCC
This sequence comes from Methanobacteriota archaeon, assembly GCA_023393455.1. Classification (GTDB taxonomy): domain Archaea; phylum Halobacteriota; class Methanomicrobia; order Methanomicrobiales; family Methanoculleaceae; genus Methanoculleus. The sequence continues at coordinate 11,082 of JAEWLJ010000024.1, forward strand.
CACCACTGCGCCGCTCTCCGGTGCGGTGCCCTCGAGGAGTTCAAGAACGACGGCGAGGTCGGGAGGCCGGGAAGGATCCTCCTTGAGGTGTTGCGCAGGCACGCCCTCGAGAACCACGTACTGGTGGTTTCAAGGGTATTCGGGGGCATCCTCCTCGGCCCGGGCAACGTCGGGCGGGCGTTTCGCGACGTCGCGAAGGCGGCGGTCCGCGAGGCGGGGACTACCCGCTGACGGGAACCCGGCGTCGGGCGGCGGGGATATCACCGGAGAGGATCGCCGAGACGGGGGCAAAGGCGGCAGTCCGGGCGAGGACCGCCCGGAGCGCCGCGGCCGGTACCGTGTAGCGCTTACCGGTGACGAGCTTGAAGACGACCGCCTTCCCCGCCCGCGACCGCTCCGCGCGGCCGACCGTATCCCCGAGAACCGGGCCCCAGTCATCGCGGAGCAGTTCGATTCGGGCCGGGCACCGGTCCCCGAGCGCCTGCTGGAGTTCGCCGACCCTGGCCCCGAACCGCCTGCCGTCGAGGGAGATCTCGACGATCCGGCAGGGTCTCCCCCACTCGTCGACCGCGGCGCACCTGCTGTTCTGGAGGTAGCCTGCTCTCTCTAGCATACTCCCGGGGTCGACCGCCGGGGTTTAAAAGCCACGCCGCGCGGGGGGTGAAAGTGAGAGGTTCAGTAGGTCGGCATCTCCCACGCCTGCCACCTCGTCCGGGCGCGGGCGAGGAGGAACGCCGCGGGCGCGACGAGGAGGAGGCTCAGTGCCGCGTACGCGGGGTCGATGATCGAGGCGAAGATGAGGAGCAGGAGCGCCGGGCTTATCGCGAGCAGGTAGCGCAGAAAGACCCCGGCGTGATAGAGCATCACGTTCGGGTGGAGCCCCGTGAGGTAGACCGTCACCGCGAGGGTGTAGGCCGAGACCGAGGCGAACGCGGCAAGGGCCGGAAAGAACGTCCCCACCCCGCCGGATGTCGCCGCCGCGAGCATGAGTACACCGAGCGGGAGGAGGTTCAAAAGAGCGTAGCTCTCCAATTTCGCGTCGATCACCTCCGAGACCTCCACCGGCAGGAAGGTGTAGGAGGAAAAGGAGTCGAACTCGGTCAGCCAGTTGTAGATCGTGGCCGATATCACCCCGAGCAGAACCGCAAAGACCACCAGTGGATCGATCCCCGGGATGAACTGGATCAGGATCTGAAGGCAGATCCAGACGAGGGCGAGGGGGAGGAGGAACGAGAAGATCACCTTCCCGGCACCGCCTTCGCTCCGGAGGAGGTCGAGCGCGTCCTTCGCGATGAAGTGCGCGCCGCCGAGGCCGCGGAGCCTCTCCGCGAGAGGATCGAGACGATTGTTGAACCGTTTCGTCCGGTCGGGGTAATCGACGGTGACGAGGAGGACGGATGCGGCCGCCGGTACCAGGATGAGCAGGACCGAGAGCGCGAGCGGTTCGGGGGCGGGGGCGAGGAAGAAGGCGTACGGGGGAAGGAGAGAGGAGACGGTGATCGCCCCGAGGCCGTATGCCGCGAGTGCGGCAACCGCGAGAGCCGCTGCCGCTGTGGCGAGGAGCGCGGCGGAGCGTGCGTAGAGGGTCGAGAGGAAGCAGACGGCGGAGAGCCCGAGGAGGAAGGCAAGGGCGAGGGAGACGAACGCGAGGAGCCCCAGGATTGGATCGAGGCTGACGAGGGGCGTCGCCGTGGTGAACCCGGCCGCAAAGGGAAGGACGTAGAGCAGGATGTAGTAGACGGTATCCTTCGCGAGAAAGGCGGCGAAGATCCGCCGTTCTGAGACCGGGAGGCTCCGGGAGGCGTAGGCGATGAGGCTTGCCTGCCCGAACCGCCGGTTCATGAACTCCCGGCCCATGAGACCGAACGACCCCACCATCACGCCCATGAGGAGGAAGAGGGCGTGGACGAGGAGCGCGACCACGTCGTACGGGAAGACGTCTGCAAAGATCGGGAGGGTGAGCGACCCGAAGAACGCGAAGATCGCGATGACCGCCGGGAAGAGGGCGAACCCGAGGCTCCCAAAGACCGTCGAGTGCATCCGCCACTCTTCCTTCATCATAGCGAAGAAGAGGTCAGGCACCGGTATCGCCCCGCACCAGGTCGAGGAAGAAGGACTCGAGGTGCCTCCCGGTCGCGACGAGATCCTCGACCGGGCCGGCGTGAAGGATTCTCCCGTTGTGGATGATCCCGATACGGTCGCAGATCTCCTCGGCGATCTCGAGGATGTGGGTGGAGATGAAGATGGTCCCGCCGCCCTGAACGTACTCCATGAGGAAGTCCTTGACCGTCCGCTGCATGATGGGGTCCAGGTTGATCAGCGGCTCGTCGATGAGGGCGAGACGGGGCTCGTGGAGGAACGCCTGCGCAAACATCAGTTTCTGCCGGGTGCCCCGCGAGAGGTCCTTGCAGAGGACGTCTTGCTTGTCGCGAAACTCCAGCAGGTCGAACCAGCGGTCGCACCGTTCGTCCACCGAATTGAGGTTGCGGATGCCGGCCACGAAGTGCAGGTACTCCTCCGCGGTGAGGAAACTCGGCGGCGTCTCCTGCTCGGGGATGATCCCGACAAGCCCCCGGACCCCGATAGGGTCGCTTGCCGGATCGAGCCCCATCACCCGGGCGGACCCCGACGTCGGCGGGACCTGTCCGGTCAGCATCCGGATCATCGTCGTCTTCCCCGAACCGTTCGGCCCGAGGAGGCCGAAGAGTTCTCCCTCCGCGACAGAGAACGATACCCTGTTCACGGCGGTGACATTGCCGTAGTTCTTCGTGAGTTCGGTTGCCTCGATCATCTGCCGCACGCGGGTCACCCTCCTTCGGGTCTTCTTGATGGAAGATCGGTAAACGGCGCATATAATACCTTTCAATCTTTTTTCTTAGTCTTGAGACCGGATCTGCGAAAATTTGTGTTTCACCCGCGTCGTTCTCCCGGTGTCGCCCCGGGCGGTCTATCTGCCGCCGGCCGCTTCCCGGACCCTGGTTGGGATAAGTATAAGTGTCCCGGTCCGTTACCGGGGCCCATGGACGAACAGGAACGGTATGCGCGTGCGAGGAGGCGCATCGAGGAGATCCGGGGATTCTATGAACACCTTGTGATCTATATCGCCGTCAACCTCATCCTCTTCGGGATCAACATGCTCTTCAGCCCGGACTCGCTCTGGTTCTACTGGGTGACATTCTTCTGGGGGATCGGGTTGGTGATCCATGGGTTCGGCGTCTACGTCGAAGGCCGGATATTTGGCCGGGAATGGGAGGAACGCAAGATCCGGGAGTATATGGAGCGCGAAGAGCGGCGGTGAGCCGGTTCCTGCCCGGGGTGCAGGGTGATAGAAGCACTTATCAGGTGGAGTGGGTAATGCGGGTCGAATGAAGACGGAGATACCCTATGACCGGTTTGCCCACGTTCCGGAGCGGATCTTCGGGCTGGTCGACCTCGCGTACAACCTCTGGTGGAGCTGGCACTCCTCGGCGAGCACGCTCTTCAAGATGCTGAACCGGGCGGAGTGGAAGATGAGCAGGCACAACCCGGTCCGGATGCTCCTCGATACCCCGCCGCGGTTCTTCGAGCGGGCGGCGGCGAACCCGGAGTACCTCCGCCGCTACGACATCGTCATGCACCGGTTCCACGAGTACATGACGCCGGGAACGAGCTGGTTTGCACAACACTATCCCGAGCGGGCCCCACTGACGATCGCCTACCTCTCGAGCGAGTTCGGGCTGCACCACTCGCTCCCGCTCTACGCGGGAGGACTCGGGATCCTCGCGGGCGACCACGTCAAGGCATCGAGCGATCTCGGCGTACCGACGGTCGCAGTCGGGTTCATGTACGCCGAAGGCTATCTCCACCAGCACATCGAGGCGGACGGGTGGCAGAAGAACGTCGCTGAGATCCTGGACCGCGACGCCGCCCCGATTCTCCGGGTGGCGGGCGACGACGGGAGGCAGCTCGTGGTGCAGGTGCCCCTGGTCGACCCGCCGATCTATGTCGCGGTCTGGAAGGTGCAGGTAGGAAGGGTTCCCCTCTACCTCCTCGACACCCATATCGATGAGAACCGTCCCGAGAACCGCAACATCTCTCACCGCCTTTACTTAAAAGAACTCGAGTGCCGACTCCGGCAGGAGCTGGTGCTCGGCATCGGCGGGAGGAAGGTACTCCATACCCTCGGCGTGGATTACTCGGCGATGCACCTGAACGAAGGGCATTCGGCGTTTGCCCTTCTGGAGCGGCTCCGCGAGCGGCTCGAGGCCGGGATGCCCCCCGATGAGGCGCGCGAGCAGGTCAGGGGCACCTCGGTCTTCACCACCCACACCCCCGTGGCGGCCGCCCACGACGTCTTCCCCGAGGACCTGATGGCGAAGTACTTCCGGAGTTACTGCTCGTCGCTCGATCTCACCTGGGACGAGTTCATGGCGCTCGGTGACGACCCGCATAACCCGGGCGCCGGGTTCAACATGACCGCTTTTGCGCTCCGGATGACCCGGTTCCACAACGGCGTCTCCAGAAAGCACGGCGAGGTCGCCCGGCAGATGTGGCGGCCTCTCTGGCCTGACCTGCCCGTTGAAGAGATCCCGATCGACGCCATCACGAACGGCGTCCACATGCCTTCGTGGCTGAACCACCGGATCGAGACGCTCTTCGACCGGTATGCCGACCCGGTCTACCCGAACTGGCGGGAGGACTACGACAACCCGGTCATCTGGGAGATGATCGACGAGATCCCGGACGAAGACCTCTGGCGCGAACACCAGTGGCTGAAGATGAAGCTCTTCGCCCGGATCCGGGAGCGGAAACGCCGCAAATGGGCGAGACACCGGGATGAACCCGCGAACCTCGCTGCCGAAGGGCTGATGCTCGACACATCGGCGCTGACGATCGGGTTCGCCCGCCGGTTTGCCGAGTATAAGCGGGCGGATATCATCTTCGAGGACCTGGACCGGCTGGAGAAGATCGTGAACGACCGCTGGAGGCCGGTGCAGTTCATCTTCGCCGGGAAGGCCCACCCGGCCGACGAGCAGGGCAAGCGGATCCTGCAGAAGATCTACCAGTACTCGCAGGATCCGCGGTTCGGCGGCCGGATAGCGTTTGTCGAGGACTACAGCGAGCAGTTTGCACGTTACATGGTCCACGGCGTCGATGTCTGGATGAACACCCCCGTCCCGCTGATGGAGGCGAGCGGCACGAGCGGTATGAAGGCGGGGATGAACGGGGTGCTGAACCTCTCGGTTCTGGACGGCTGGTGGGTCGAGGGCTACAACGGCAGGAACGGTTGGGGTTTCGAGGGCCGTGCGACCGCTCCGGGAGATAACCGGGCCGATGCGGAGACGATCTACGATCTCATCGAGAACGAGGTTGCGACGCTCTACTACTCGCGGACGATGAACGACGTTCCTCAGAAGTGGGTCCGGATGATGCGGGAGTCGATGAAGAGCATCGCTCCGCAGTACTGCTCTCTGCGGATGCTCAAGGATTACGTCACCAGGTACTACCCCTCGGTCTGCAGGTATGCGGCCGAGCCGGGGGGGCAGGTGGCCGGCCTCGAGGAGCCCTGCCTCCCCCGTTGACCGGTTCCAACAGGCTCAAGGGGTAACGGGGGCTACCTGTAGTTATGAGATCCATCCCGGTCCGGATCCGGCCTGAGACGAGTGAGGACTACCCGGCGGTCCATGACGTGGTTCGGCGTGCGTGCCGTGAAAATGAGGCGCGGCTGGTCGATATGCTCCGGGAGTCGCCGGAGTTCATCCCCGCCCTCTCCCTGGTCGCGGAGATGGATGGCCGTGTCGTCGGTCATATCCTCTTCACTCCCACGGAGACGACCGGCGGCGGCACGGTCCTTGCGCTCGCCCCGGTGGGGGTGGACCCTCTCTTCCAGCGGCAGGGGATCGGGTCGGCGCTCATTCGCCGGGGGCTCGATGAGGCCCGGCGGCTCGGCTACGGCGCCGTCATCGTCCTCGGGCACCCTGATTACTACCCCCGGTTCGGGTTCTCCCCGGCGCACGAGAAGGGTTTTGCGGCGCCGTTCCCGGTACCGGACGAGGCGTTTATGGTGCTCGAACTCTGTCCCGGCACCCCGGGGGGGACCGCCGTCTACTCTCCGGCGTTTGAGGTCTGCGACGAGGACCCGGACACGTGACGGTCGGGCGGACGGCAGGATGACTCCGCCCTCTTTTTGCGTTTCATCCGTATATTAACCCTTTTCGGAACGATCCGACACCCGAGCAGAACAGTTAACGTTTTTTAACGGTAGATAGCAAATACCTCTACCGGAGGCCGTTGCTGGTTCTGCTATGGAGTGGAAGGACGTTATCCCGGTCATCGCGGGTGCGGTCGTGATCCTGATCGTCGCTCTTGTAGTGAAGCCCGTGCTCCTCGGGGAGCCGATCGGCCTTATCTCCCCCGGATCTTCGCTACCCCCGGCCCCGCCCGTGTACGTCCCACCGGCACCCCTGCCGACTGCGACCCCCTTCCCGGACGACGGCGCGGTCTCCACCCGGAACTTCCGCTGGACGGCGATCGACGGCGGCGTCCATACGACAGCGGTTACGGTTCCGGAAGCGCTCTTCCGTGAGCACCGGGGGACCCCGCGGTTCAGCGACTATACATCCTGGGGAAGGTATGCGCTCGCGGACGCCGACCGGCCGGTCCTTGTGGATCTCGCCCGCCGGATATCGCCCCCGAGCGCCAATCCGGACGAGGGCTACTTCCGGCTGATGAACCTCGTCTTCTTCGTCCAGCAGATCCCCTACGTGACCGACGACAACACGAACTCCTACACCGAGGGTATTCTCCCCCGCTACGCCATGTACGTGAAGGGCGGTGTCGAGTATCCGAAATACCCCGCCGAGATGCTCGTCGATGGGAGGGGGGACTGCGAGGATGCGGCCATCCTGATGGCGGGGCTCCTCGACGCCCTTGGTTACGACACGGTGCTGCTCCGATACTCGGATCATATGGCCCTCGGCATCCGGATGAACGAGTTCAACCCCTACTACGCGAAGTACACGCCGCGGTACTTCACGCACGAGGGACAGCACTACTACTACGTCGAGGGGACGGATTTTTACTGGAGTAACGTCTCGGTCGGTTCCACGTCGATCCGGGGAAGACCGCTCCCCATCGGGGACGCCGCCGGCACGGGTATCCCGAGTGTACGGTCGGAGACACCGGAGATCGTCCCGCTCCGCTACATCCCAACGCCGGGAGAGTACCGCATCCACCCGGCCCGCCTGCCCGGGGGTGGAGCGTGATCGGCATGGATACCCCCGAGCCGTCCGGCCTGAAGATCCCAAAACTCCCTGACCTGAAGATCCCGAAGCTGGCCGGCGACCGGAGGAAGGCTCTCACCGCCGCAGGGGTGGCGGTTGCTGCGATCGCGATTCTGCTGGTCGGGGGGATGCTCGCTATGAGTTACAACGAGGCTCAGCGGGCTGCCGCGTTCGGCGGTCATGTTGCGGCGTCGGAGGCCGATCTCTTCCTGGTTTACGACAAGATATCCGCGCATATGCGCACCTCCACAAACGACCTCTCTGTCGCCGAATGCGACGCCCATACCCGGGAACTTGCGGCGATCGCGAGGTACGGCAGGGATGTTACGGCCTACCACCGCCAGATCGTCGCGGCCGACGCCGTCCCGGAGGCCTACGCCGGGGCGCAGTCGGCCTATGTCCGGGCCCTCGACAACCTGAACCGCGCGTTCACGCTCTGGTCGTCGGCCGCGGGTGCCTACGAGGTGCGGGATTACCGGGCGGCAGACAGGAACATCGCCGAAGCAGACGGTGCGTGGCGGGAGTACGCCGCCGCGATCGCCGATTACAACCGCGAACTCCGGGCCGTAGAAGAGGGGGCGGAAGCTCCTCCCGCCTAGACGAGGTACTTCTCCGGAACCCTGATGGTGATGGTGAGCGACTTCAGCGACTCCGAGCGGATGGAGAAGTAATAGTCGTCATACCCCTCCCGGATGATGTACGTCACTTCCTTTTCTATTGGCTTCAATTCTGAACGGTTCGTTACTGTTGAAGTGTTCCCGTAATAGAGTATATCGGCCCGGGAATGCCGGATCTCCTTGACGATCCGGTTCGGGTCGTCGGGGTCGCGGATCTCAATGACGAGCCATGGGTACTCGTTCATCGGCATTGCGCTCACGTTGACGACCCAGTAGGGGAACGGGATATGGTAGACCTCGGTGGCGAGAACGCGGGGGGGGTAATCGCAGGTCACCTCTGCGTAGTCTACCAGATTTCCGGAGATCTGAACATCCTGTGGCGGCCTCATCATCGTCGTCGTGGGCGTCGGGGTGGGGATATGGTAGGTCGCGGGATCGACGAACCCCACGCTCTGCGGCTGGTCCTTCCCGCGGAGCGGCACGGGCGGCGTTGGGGCCGGCTGGCTCCCGCCCACTGCCTGCACCTCCGTCGGAGCCGGTGTCGTGGCGGCCGATTGCGTACCCGCGGCCTCCTCCTCTGCCGTGCAGCCTCCGGCCATGGCGGCGCCTATAAGGAGGATCAGGACGAGGATATGGCGTCCCTGCATACTGATCTCTTTTTGGCGGGCTCTATTAGAAGTTACCCCTCGGTGCCGATCGAGGAGACGGCTAAAAAAGTACCTCGAGGGGGAACCTCACGTCCCCTCGAAGGCCTCCATGGCAAGGCCCGTGAACGCCTCGTCGGCCTGCTCGAACTCCTTCTCCACCTCGGCAATCCCCGCCGGGTCGCCAAGTTTCAGCAGGGCCGCGGCGGTCAGCGCCCGGCACCACTCGGACTGGCTGGTCCGGAGGGCGCCGACAAGCGGGTCGACTGCCCGGGGGTCGCCGATCTCAGCGAGCGCCCAGATAGCCGGGTTCTTGATCTCGTCATCCGCGACGAGCACGACCCCGATGAGCGGCTCGACCGTCTCCCGGCTCTCAACCTCTCTTCCCGGAGGAAGGAAGATGCCTGTCGTGCCGAAGAGGCGATCCTGCCAGACCAGTCCCATGAAGCAGAACTTCACGATATCGAACCGTTCGAGGATCGCCTCGCAGATCTCCTCTGGAATCGCCCGAAAGCAGAGGTCGTAGAACGACCACGAGGATGGTCCGGGGCGGAGGACGAACTCCTCTAGACCGCGCAGCGAGAGGGGGGTCTGGTGAAAGGGGGCGTCGAAGGCGCGGGTGGCCGGGAAGGCCAGGTTGACAGGGTCCCGCCCGAGAAGTTCCGTGAGCCCCTCCGGCGATGAACGGTGGTGTTTCCGGGGTGGGGGTGGTCGCTCGCGCACCGGCAGGCACGAT